>JBGTIZ010000380.1:0-29581 GCA_041745395.1 Promineifilaceae bacterium (SeqCode)
GTCATCTTCCAGCGAGAGCAAATCGTAGGCGGCCAATTCCCCATCCGTACCAAAAGCGACCACCACATCGGCCTCGCCGTTCAACAATGCTTGATAGCGTAAACCGGGGTCAACGGGCAGGAAGCGGGCAAATTGAAAATCGCCGTAAACGGAGCGCAGGCCGGGGATGCCGTCTTCGCGCTCGGAAAATTCGGGCGGGCCAATGAGTATCAGTTGGTCTGCATTAGCCACCATGTCAGAAAACGTGGTGATGCCTAGCTCGGCCGCCCGCGCTTTGGTCATGGCCAGAGCTTGGGTGTTGTTCATGGGGGCGGGGTCAAGCCACACGAGGTTAAATTGGCGGGCGTATTCGCTCGAGACGCGGTCAAAAACGGCTTGCGGGTCGCTCATGACGCCTTCGCCCAAAACGGTCAGCAGACCCGTGCCCGTATATTCGGGATATAGGTCAATTTGGTTGTCGAGTAGGGCTTGGTGGGCGACGGGTGTGCCCCCTAGATTTAGTCTGCGCTCGACGTTGTAGCCGGCGTTTTCCAGAATGAGGGCATACATTTCGCCCAAAATAAATTGCTCGGTGAAATCTTTGGAGGCCACCCGCACCGTTTTGCCTTCGGTTTGCCCCCCACAACTGGCTAATAAAAGGGCGACCAACACCACGGCCGTGAGTTGGCTCAATTGTTTCCATAGCGATTGTTTCATGGTTTTTCTTCTCCTTTGAGTGTGGATATGTGATTACGTTCTCAGTGGGTCAGTCGCCCGACTAACCCACTCATCGCTCGTCGCTCATTGCTGATTAGATTACTTATGCCCCGGCCGCACTTGCCGCTCGAGCAGTCCTAACGATAGCTCGGCCGTGAGCGTTAGCAGAATAACGGGAATGGCTCCCACCAGCATAATGCCCAAATCATACATAGCCAACCCCCGCACAATAAACGTGCCCAGTCCGCCAATGCCGATAAAAGCGGCCAGCGTCGCGCTGGCCATCACTTCCGTGGTGGCCGTGCGGATACCAGCGATAATCACGGGCAAAGCCAGCGCGGTTTCGATGCGTACCAGCACTTGCCTGCTGGTCATGCCCATGCCCACGGCCGCTTCCTTTATAGCGGGGTCAATCGAGCGATACGCCGCATCTGTGTTAACGATAATGGGCGGTATAGCTAACAAAATAAGGGCAATCACGGCCGAGGTAAAAGACAACCCCAAAAAGGGGATGAGCAGAAACAGGACGGCAATGCTGGGGATAACGCGCATACTGTTAAAGAAGTTGATGACGCTTTGTGCGGATTTGGCAGAGCGGGAGGTCCAAATGCCGAGGGGAATACACACGGCCGTGGCCAACCCCAACGACAAAAACACCAGAGCCAAATGCTCCAGCGTCGAATCACGCAACTCCGGTAAATGCGTCAGCGCATACGCCCACGCTTCCTGTAATAAAACAAACATAAGTCTAGGTTAACGGATTACGTCACAAAGGCAACTCTTACCGAGAAAGAATTTACGGAACAAAAAGCTCATCCTGCGCAAAAAAAGCCCGCCACGTTCGTCGCAACGACTTCGCCGTTTTTTTTAGAGAACAAAAAAGCCTGCCGCGTGTAACACAACGCGGCAGGCCACTTCTTACTTCTCACTGTTAGTCCTTCCTACTTCTCCATCTCCTTCTTCACCAACTCCCGTTTCAACACCTTCATCGCCGCTGACTTGGGCAACTCATCCAAGAATTCGACATAGCGCGGATACTTGTATTTAGCCAACTGCTCCTTGCTCCAATCAATGATGTCCTGTTCCGACACATTATCAAAGCCCGCATTTTTGACAATCCACGCCTTCACTGTTTCCCCGCGCTTCTCGTCAGGAATACCGGCCACGGCCGCTTCAAACACGGCCGGGTGCATTACCAACACCTCTTCCACTTCACGTGGATAAATGTTGTAACCGCCAGCAATGATCATATCTTTCTTGCGGTCACGGATATAGAAATAGCCCCGTTCATCCATTTCTACGATGTCACCCGTGTATAGCCAGCCATCAACCAGCGATTTGGCCGTTTCCGCTTCCATATTCCAATAGCCAGCCATGACCGATGGCCCTTTGACGAGCAACTCTCCAATTTGTCCCGCGCCCAAATCAGTAATGCTGTCCGTCTGGTCTACCACGCGGCACGCCACTGAGGGGAGCGGAAAGCCAATCGAGCCGGGTGGATTATCTCCGTCAAGTGGGTTGCAATGGGTTGCCACATGCGTTTCCGACATGCCAAACCCTTCCACCAATTTGCCGCCTGTTAACGCTTCAAATTGTCGCTTTGTCTCTTGCAACAGGGGCGCGGAACCAGAGATACATGCCTTAATTGAGCTGAGATCATATTTGCCCGATTTTACATCCTCATTGTTGTTAATCGCCACATACATGGCAGGCACGCCGGGGAACAGCGTGGCGCGATATTTGGTGATGCTATCTAATACATCCTTCAGATCACGCGGATTAACAATCAGCACCATCATGCCGCCCAGCCGCATGGCGAAGTTCATGGCTGTGACCATGCCATAAGAATGGAAGAGCGGGATGGCCGTTAGAATCACTTCTTTGCCTGGCTCTAGATCAGTCATCCATGACTCCATCATGACCATATTGGTCGCCATGTTGCGATGCAAGCAGGTGGCTCCTTTCGACAAGCCCGTGGTGCCGCCCGTGTATTGGAAGAGGGCTAAATCATCGCCCGTCACGGTCACATTGGGGGCAGGGGAGCGTTTGCCTAGCTCAACAAAATCTTTGAAAGAGACATCTCCGTCGCGGAGCGTGACGCGATGCCCATCTTTTTTCTCTTTGAAGAGGGTGAAGAGTAGTTTGAGGTGGGGGGGGAAATAATCTTTAACATTGGTGACAATAACGCGCTTGACGTTGGTGTGTCCCTTCGCCTGGACGCTTTTGAGCTTGTCATAGAAAAGGCTTAGCACAAAGACGGTCTCCGCGCCGCAGTCCGCTAGCTGATGTTCTAGCTCGCGCTCAGTATAAAGCGGGTTGGTGGCGATGACGATGCCGCCGGCCTTGAGAATGCCATAATAAGTCATGACAAACTGGGGCGTATTGGGCATATAAATAACGGCGCGGTCGCCTTTTTTGAAGCCGTTAGCGGCTAAGCCAGCGGCAATGGCGTCGGCTAGTTCGTTTAGTTCGCGGAAGTTAATCTTTTTGCCTCGGAAAACGATGGCTGTATTGTCCGCGAATTTCTGGGCGGCCTCTTCTAGCAGTTTGAACAGCGGTTGGTTGAGGGTTTCGACAGTGTGGGGTACACCCGGGTCATAATTGGCTAACCATGGTTTATCAGCAGGCATAACAGTCATGTAAATTTCTCCTTGACGCTACAAACGGTACAATTCAGAATGGGTAATGGTCAATTGTTGTGGGGCAAAAGCTGTGCGGTGTCTAAAAAGCCCGAGAGGTTGAGTGTGATATTTTTCACACAATTTTAGACAGTTCTCACAGGATTATAAACACGATTATTGGACAACGTCAACAGGAGTTTGACGCAGTGCGACATATTTAGCTACGCAGTGCGGCATGTTTAGATGAGGGAAAAGGCAGATGGCTGATGAGAAGCAGTTGGTACAAAAGCAGTTTGGGGATAAGGCGGAGGCGTATGCGCGGAGCGCGGTGCATGCGCGGGGGGGGAGTTTGGCGCGGCTGGTAGAGCTGGTTCAGCCGCAGGCGGAGTGGCGGATGCTGGATGTAGCCACGGCCGTGGGACATACCGCGCACACCTTCGCCCCTCATGTGGCCTTGGTGATGGCGACCGATATTACCTACCAGATGCTACCCAAGGCGCAGGAACTGGCGCGGGAGAAAGGGTTGGGGAATGTGTCCACGGCCGTGGCCGACGCCGAAGCCACCCCTTTTGCCCCAGCCAGCTTTGACCTTGTGACCTGTCGCATCGCGCCGCATCATTTCCCCCAGCCCGCCCTCTTTGTTCAAGAAGCGGCGCGACTGCTCAAGCCGGGCGGACTTTTCGCCCTTGTGGACAACATCGTACCCCACACTACCTCCCGCAAAAAGCGTGACCAGCGGGAGTACGAAGCGGCTCAACGATACATCAACGCCTTTGAAAAACTGCGCGACCCTAGCCACGGCCGTGCGCTCTCCCTCTGGGAATGGCACCAACTCATCAAACAAGCGGGGCTGACCGTGCGCCATACCGAGACCATGCGTAAAGAAATCAGCTTCGGTTCGTGGGTCAGACGCATGAAGGTCTCCGAAGACAACAGCCTGCGCCTGCGCGCCATGCTCGTGCAAGCCCCCCAACTCGTGCTAGAATCGTTGACCCCCGACTTCTCGGGCGATACAATCAAATTTCAGCTTACCGAAGCGATTATCATTGCCCATAAAAACAAGTAAGAAGGAAGAGGGACGAAGGAAGAATGACTCCTTGCACCCTGAACTATAAAAATTATGACCAACAAAACCTACCACTTCTGGATAACTGGTTGCCAAATGAACTACGCCGATGCCCGGCGCGTCGCTACCGAGCTAGAAAAAATCGGCTATCACGCCAACCCTGATATTGACACGGCCGACGTGATTGTCTTGCAAACCTGCACCGTTCGTCAGCAGTCAGAAGACAAAGCGTATGGCAAATTACACAGCCTCAAGCCCATCAAAGAGCAATATCCCGACAAAACCATTGCCGTGATGGGCTGTGTGGTCGGCGTGCGCGGCAATGAAAAGCTCGAGGACACCTTTCCTTATGTGGATGTGTTCATGGAGCCATCTACCGACGGCCAGCCGCTCATTTCTCACCTGACCCAAGATGAGGTGCAGGAAATCGAAGTGGCCGCTTCGGTTCAGCAACATGCGTGGCAGGATGGGGAAGCGATTTTGCCCGTGGATCTGCGCGGCGATTTGGTCACCGCTCCCGTGGCGATTGTGTATGGCTGTTCGCACGCCTGTACCTTTTGCATCATCCCGCAGAAGCGGGGCAAGGAGCGCAGTCGCGCCGTGGGCAGTATCGTCTCTGAGGTGCGCTCTTTGGTGGCGCAGGGGGTGAAAGAGGTGATGTTGCTGGGTCAGATTGTGGACCGGTATGGGTATGATGTGCCCGATGGGCCGGACTTGGCGGATTTGCTCACGGCCGTGAATAACGTCCCCGGCCTCGAGCGCGTCCGTTTCCTAACCAGTCATCCCAACTACATGACCGACAAAATCCTCTATGCCGTGCGTGACCTGCCCAAAGTGATGCCCCAAATCGAAGTGCCGATTCAGGCGGGCAACAACGAAGTCCTGCACAACATGAAGCGGGAGTACACCCGCGAACAATACCGCGAGCTGATTCACAAAATTCGCCGCATTGTGCCCCATGCTTCTATTCATGGCGACATCATTGTCGGCTTTCCTGGCGAAACTGAGGCGCAATTTCAAGACACCTACGACATTTTGGCCGAGCTAGAACTCGACAAAATTCACCTAGCCCGCTACAGCCCACGGCCGGGGACGGTCAGTGCCCGCCGCTACGCCGACGACGTGCCCGACGCCGAAAAGCGGCACCGTTTCCAACTTATCGAAGCATTGCAAAAAGAGATTTCGATTAAGAAACTGCGCCCTTATTTCGGCACGGTGCAAAACGTACTGGTCGAAGATTTCCACAAAGGTAGCTGGCGTGGCCGTAACCCCCAAGGGCGGCTCATCTTCTTCCAGGACCCCCGCGAGCTAAAAGGGCAAGTGGTTGAGGTCAAAATCAACCACGTGGGCACTTGGAGCATGTCGGGCGAGGCCATAGACAAACCCGCCCCCCGCCCCGAGCCGCAGATTGATACGATTCCGCTGGCCGTTTTGTAAGCAAGATTTTTTAAGTAAGAGAGCAAGGGAGCAAGAGAATCCCTTACTCCCTTACTCCCTTGCTCTCTTACTCTCCAATTTTCACCCCTTCTTTGCACCCCTCAACGCATCTCCCTCCTAAAATAGAGGGTGATGACCAAACATATCCTCCTCTACGAACCAAAAACGGCTGAAGGTGAACTGTTAGCCGAAAATATCAAGGCGATTGGCGATGTGCAGGTGACTCGCGCCCGCACCATGCGCGAGGCGTGTGCTGTACTGACCACACGGCCGTGTGACCTTGCCCTCCTCCCCGTTACCCGCAACGATAGCCTCGTCTATTCCCTGCGCATGTTGCAACCCAACCTGCCTATGTATCTGATGCTGGAGCGACCCGATGAATTTGTGCCCGAGCGGCAAGCCCAAGTGGTGCGCGGGCAAATTATGCGGGATGAGTTGTTGACTGCCTTGCCAATGTTGCTTGGTTTTGAGATGCCACTGACGCCCGAGCCAACCAGTGAGCGTGAACTTGAGCCAGATAAAGCGACAGCCGCCTTAAAAAAACCAAAAGCAGAAATAGACCGCCAGCAGTTAACCATGCTGGCGCAAAACAGCATGTTGGACGAGCGCGTTTTGGTGATTGTGGTGAGCAACGGGGATGAGGTGATTGGCTTTCGTCATGCGGTACATCAGGGTCAAATCGAGGCGATTGCTCAGCAGTTGCGCCGCAGTTGGCCGCTTGAAGCGACGTTGACGGCCCAGATTCAATATTTGCCAGCCAGCAAGGCCGAACACACGGCCGTGTTGCTTTACTCCCGCCCCCTATGGGACAACTTTTTGCTGACCATCGGCTCCGTGCCCCACATGCCGCTTACTCAACTGCGCCAGCACGCGGATCGCATCCGTCACGCTTTGATGGGGCAAGAAAAAGGGGACAAGTCACAGAGTCAGCGGGGCGACGGGGGCAAAACGGCCCCTTTGGCGAAAAGCCACGCCTTTGTCCTCAGGCCGCAAGACCCGCTCAACGGGGAAGTGATTTTGGCTCTGCAAGAGATATTGCCTACCCTCGGCCGTGATTATGGGCTAACCGTCCACCATATGATTGTCCAGCCTACGTTTGTGCATTTCATGACCAGCGGTTCTGCCCAGCACACCACGGCGTGGCTGGCGCAATATTTCAAAACGGCCATCATGGAAGCCCTTGAGACCTATTTTGACCTGCCGTGGCCTTTTTGGACCTCTGGTTACTATGCCGAGGAAACGGACACGCCCCTAGACCCCACTGAGCTAACCTTTTTTGCGCATGGTTGAGGGCATTGCCAGAAGAAGCACCAAACGCCTGATATGTTAACTCCCCCCTACTGCCCAGCAACCCCAAACAGCTTGCCCAAATAATCATTCAGAAAAATCCCCTGCGGGTCTAATTCCTGCCGCAGACGCAAAAAATCAGCCGCTCGGGGATATTTGCCCAGCACATCGGCGTGACTCAGGCTGTGCATTTTCCCCCAGTGGGGTCGCCCCTCGTATTGATGAAAAACCTGTTCCATCGCCGCGAAATACGCCTCGTGCGGCATCCCCTTGTACATATGCACCGCCACATAGGCTGAATCTCGCTGATAGGCGGGGCTGAGCCAAATCTCGTCGGCGGCCACAAAGCGGCATTCGACGGGGAAGTGAACGTTGAATTTTTCCTGCCGAATGGTGGCGTCTATTTCGCGTAGACAATCAGGGAACGCCTCGGCGGGAATGTTATATTCCATTTCCTGAAATTTGACGTGGCGGGGCGTGGCGAAAATTTTGTGGCTGTGATTGACGGTATCCACGCTTCCCACGAGCCGGCCGCAAAGTTGGCTGACCCGCGCCGCTTGGCTGGGGATCAGGCGGCTCAGTTCAGACAGGCCCCAAAAAACGCCGTTTTCGAGAACCGTTTCGTTGAGCCAGGTGGCGACGGTTTGGGTAGACACGGCCGTGTTCCCCTCCACCACGTTATATCTTTTCTGCAAAATATAGGGGCTGTACGGGAACCAGAAAAACTCAAAATGGCGATTATCCCGTTTGAGATGCTCGAGGTCAGGCAAAATCGCGTCCAGCGTGGCCTGATGGCTGACCTGATGCAGTTTGTAAGCGGGCACGACGCGCAGGGTGATTTCGGCCACGATGCCCAGCAGGCCGAGCGAAATACGCGCCGCATTGAGCAGGTCGGGGGTGTCCACGGCCGTGTATGTCACCACCTCTCCCGTCCCTGTGATGATGGTCATGCCTTCGATTTGGGCGGCAATCGTCTGGAGCGTTGCGCCCGTGCCGTGCGTGCCCGTGCTGACCGCGCCCGCGATAGATTGTTCATCTATGTCGCCCAAATTTTCTTGGGCCAAGCCATGCTTGTGTAGCTCTTCCCCCAACGTTTTGAGCCGCGTGCCCGCTTTAACAGTCACGCGCAAATTTTCGCGGTCTATGTGGGTGATGCCTTGATATTGGTCGAGGGAGACGAGCATATCATCGCTTTGGGCCACAGCCGTGAAGGAGTGCCCCGCCCCCACCACGCGCAGGCGTCGCTTCTCGCGCCGGGCATGGTGAACGAGGGCGACGAGGTCGTCTAAATTTTTGGGATACAGTTTGTCACGCGGCACGGCCGTGACCGAGCCAGACCAATTTGTCCAAGGGTGCATGGGTGCAAGGTGCAGGGTGCAAGGAGTGCTAGAAAGTCCTAACGTCTCACCCAATTCAGGCCGCCGCGTCGGACATGACGGGGACAGAGGCAAACTGGATGCCGAGGTCATTGATAACTGCCTTGCCTCGCACCGTCAAATCGGTGATAAAGAGAAACTGATGGCGGGGGTCAATGGGGTACGCTTTCAGCCGATAATGGGTTCCCCACGGCTTCTCTACCACAATCACGACAATCGGCTGGGTGATTTGCAAATAAACGCTGGTCAGAGCGACATCATAAAGCAGATGCCGCATGGCGGCCGCGTCGTGCTGGGGAGCCAGATAAAAATCAGCCACGCAGAGCAGATTTTGCCCGCCGTCATTGCTGTTAAAAATGAGCCTGTCCCATAATTTAAGATGGGGAATAACCACGACCGTATCATCGGGGGTGACAATCTCGACTGAGCGCATGTTCATCTCGCTCACCTCGCCATACGCCCCCTCAACCTCTATCCAATCCCCCGGACGGTAGGGCATTTCGTATAGAGCCACAACCCCCGCAAACAGACTGCTGACATAATCTTTGAGGGCGAACCCAATGGCTAGCCCCAGCGCACTCATGAAGGCGAAGAGGTTCTCGAAGGTTGGTTCGATGATGCGGGGCAAGATGAGCGGGATGGCGATGGCAATGACCAGCAGGCGCACAATTGGGACCAGGGCCAAGACATAAAGGCGATAGCGGCTAGGGATCCGCTCCGCCAGCCAAGGCAGGAGTTTTTGGCCGACCAGAATAATGGCCCACGCGATACCCAATATTAGCCCGATTTCTATCAGGTTTTCCCAAGCAAAACTGCGAAAAATATCTGTTAAATCGTCCACACTGTTTTTCCTTATTTAATCTGTTCACCAGCGGTACGGAACGCTAACGCTCAGAACTGAGTGCCCTGAAAAAAGGTAAAAATCTCTCGCAAAGGCACGAAGAGCGCAAAGATTTTCTCGAGGAGTTTTTCTCTTTGCTTCTCTGCGTCTTAGCGAGAGGCCACTTTTTTCAGTAGGCTCAGAATTGGTCAACCATGTACCCTTTGTTTTGGATGAAGGCGCGCACGGCCGTGTAGCCCAGCACCCCTACCCGCCACTCTTCTTCCCCCTTAGCGACTAGTCCCGCATCCTCCAAGCGCAAAATCGTCTCCACCGCGTGATGCGTCGAGAGGGGCAATAAACGGGGCAACAGTCGTTTATCGTGGGGCAGGCCATTATGTAACAGGAGCGTGTGCAACACCATCGCCTCATAATGTCCTGAATTAGAGGGCACCTCGGGCAAATCGAGCTGATTCCACGCGGCGACCCACACCGTTTGCTGTGGCAAATCCTTATCTTGGGTGGTCGTTTCCTCATTCAGAATATCGTCGGGTTCGGCGCGGAGGCTGTGGCGCCAAATCTCCCAAGCAATGCCCAAAACACCGCGACTATGGGCGGCCAACAGGGGCAGAAAGTCACTTGTTTCTATCTCTTCGGCCTCCTCTTCCTCGGTTTCCTCGGGCGTTTTGGAGTCGTTTTCTTTGGTGGGCGGAGGCAACAAATAGGCGCCATTGTCTGCCTGCCGAAAGAGAAATTTTTCGCCTGTTTGAAAGAGACGACCCAGATCCGCTTCGGGGAAGGGCTGAAGCGTGAGGGTAGCAGGCTGGTGACTGTGCCAGATGTGCTGTAAAAAAGTCCATGCCCAGCTATCACAGGCGATGATGCCTCGCCCAAACTGCCCCGCATACGCTTGGTCGAGTAGCTGGCGCACAAGGTTCAGCCCCTTGGTGTGGCGCAGATAGGTTTTTTCTAGATGGGGCAACACCCAAGAGCCATCTTGCGCGTCCAATTCTTCCAGCAAACTGTCATCCCCGGCCAAAATTTGGGTGGGTGAGGGAGGCTGAAAAAGTTGCCATTCCTCTTTTTCTGCCCAGTGGGTCAGAATGTGGGCGATGTGGCTATGGGGCGGGGCGACCAAAATCAACACTGGTTTTTCAAGCTTTTCTTGGCTGAGCCACTCCTCTAAGGCCACGGAAAGCTGTTCAGCGGCGGCGGCCCAATCTGGCTGGGGGGCGATGCGGTTGCGCTGCCAATCGGGTAGGGTGCGTAGCTCTTCACGGCTTTTGACCAGCACCTCTTTTTCGGTATCGGATGAGATGTTCCAAGGGAGCAGTTTGCGTAGAAAGTTTAGCCCTTCTTGGGCGGCGACTTTGACGGGCGGGCTGGGAACTTCGTAGCTGTCTGGGGAAATATATTGCCAGAGTGGGGGTGGGGTTTCAGCGTTTTCATCAGACATAGGTCATTTACTCGATTATAGAAACGTCTGCCCGTCACCGCGATAGGTTTCGACTTCGCCGATAACACGGCCGTGTTTGAGCAGGCGCAAACGGTCAAAATGCTCACATAGCTCCCCCGCCTTCGCATGGCGGAAGAAAATCGGGTCGCCGATTTGCAAATCGAGCGAGCCATTATACTGCACGGGCGTTTGCACCTCGCCCGCTCCTTCCAGCGGGGTGAGCGTCGCGCCCATGGGCAGATAGGGCTGAGGTGCTTTGTTCGGGCCGACCGTGCCCGAGGCAATATAACCACCGCCAAGACAGGTGAATAAATCATGACGAGGGCGGCGCACAATTTGCAGGGCAAAACCAGCGGCGGGCTGGTAGCGAAAATCTTGGTATTGGTCGAAGAGGGTGGGAGCGTAGAAGGCGGAGCCGGCGGTGAGTTCGGACACGGCCGTGTCTTGGCTCGTGGTGGACAAACTGCCCGTGCCCCCGCCGTTCACAAAGCGCAAATGGTGTCCCGCTTCACGCAAGGCTCGTACCACGGCCGTGCGTCTTTGCGCCACCCGTTTTACCGACCGCTTTTTCAGCCAGCGAATGAGCGCGTTTTGCGCTGTTTGACCCGGAATGGCATCCCCCACGCCCGCGATTTGCGCCTCGTAGCCCATCACCCCATCCAGCACGAGGCGTGGCTCTTGGCGAATGGCGTTGGCTAGCACCAGCGCATGGTCGCCCGTCTTAACCGTGGAACGCCACACGCCAAAGTGCAGACCCGGATAATCATCCGCCATGTCTAAATCGAGGCAGACGGGCAGGGGCTTGGTGCCGCCAACTTCGGCCGTAATTTGGCTGAGGTGGCGGATGTGGGTCATGCTGTCTACCATGAGGGTGATCTGCTGGCCGCGCTGGTTGGCTTCTACCACGGCCGTGATTTCCTCTCGATTCCAAGTGGGGTAGGCCACCAGCAAATCGGTGAAGCCGCGCTGGGCCAGATAGACCGCTTCGGCGGCGGTGTAGCACATCAACCCTTGGAACCGCTCATGCGCGTTCAGAATGTGGCGCAACATGGCCACGGAGCGAATGGATTTGGTGGCGATGCGGATTTTTTTGTGCCTACTGCGCCGCAGAACTTGCTGGATATTTTCGTCGAGCAAATCCATGTCTACGAAGGCGACGGGCAGGCTGTAGTCGCCCAAGATTTGGTGGTAATAGTGGTAGCGTTGGTCGGCTGAATGGGTGGGTTGGGGGAGGGGGATGCGTTGGTTGGCTTGTTTTTGTTGTTTGAGCCATTTCCAGAGAAGGAGGCCCCCCACGGCCGTGAGTCCTAGACTGATTAGGATTGTTTTATGCTGTTGTTTGCCCACAAGGTTTCTCTCTGTTTAGGTGGTTGAGTAAAGGCAAGATTCATTCCTCTTTTGTGATACGCAACTAGATTAAAGCTGGCTCACCATATTCTTTCTACTTCATAATGTTCAAATAGTGCATCACTGCTAACAACGGGAATTTTTTCTACCAATGACTGGCTAATTATCAGACGGTCAAATGGATCGCGGTGATGATATGGCAAATTGGCTACTTGTGCGGCATGTGCTACCGAAATAGGTAAAAGGACAAAGTCATTCGTTTGCAACTGATTGTTCCAGAACGGGGTAAAAGGAGTTGGTAGCGTGTATTTGCCCAAGCTGATTTTGATGGCTATTTCCCACAAACTAGCTGGACTAATGAAGACTATCCCTTCGTCCAGGATGATATTTTCTCGGGCTATGTTACTCAAACGGGAATCGTTGAGTACAAACCATAACAGGGCTTGTGTGTCTAGTAACCGATTCATGGCATGTACTCTTCAAAATCATGTAGATGTTCATCATCTTCAATGAGTATCTGCAAGATGCCCTTGGCACTGCCTGGCTGTCTCCGTTTACGGGGCAAGGGGGAGGATTCTGGCAAGAGCAGGAGCAAACGAGCCGATTTACCGTAAATATGCTGGAACTCTCTGGGCAAAAAGATACGGCCATCTTCATCAATGTGGGCTTCCAGTTCTAATGCTTGCATACGCTTTTTCCTTGGGCTAACGTTTCCTTCGAGAAACTGAGCAATCATCAACTCATTACCAAAACAGTATAGCACCTGCCCTACAAAAATACAGGATGGCTGGCAGAACCCCCACTTGCCCCTATAATTCAGCCCCATAACCTATGAACCCCTGACCCACTTGGAGAAATCTGATGCAACCTCACCTGCTAACGGATGAACACAACATGTTCCGCGATGCGTTTCGGCAATTTGTGGAGCGGGAAATTAAACCCCACCATGAACAGTGGGAAAAGGCGGGCATTGTTCCCCGCGAATTGTGGCACACGGCCGGGGAAAATGGCTTCCTCTGTATGGATGTGCCCGAGGAGTATGGTGGCCTTGGGGTGACTGATTTTCGCTACAACGCCATTGTCAGTGAAGAGCTAGCCCGCGTGGGCGCGTCTGGCCCCGCTTTCCCGTTGCACACCGATATTGTTGTACCCTACATCACGAGCTATGCCACGGCCGTGCAAAAAGCCCGCTGGCTCCCCAAGCTGGTCACAGGGGAACATATCTCAGCCATCGCCATGACGGAACCCAACACGGGTAGTGATTTGCAGGCGATCCAGACCACGGCCGTGCGTGACGGCGACCATTACCTGCTCAACGGCGCCAAAACCTTCATCTCCAACGGCATCCTCAGCGACATCGTCATCGTCGTCGCCAAAACCGACCCCAGCCAAAAAGC
Organism: Promineifilaceae bacterium (SeqCode); assembly: GCA_041745395.1. Classification (GTDB taxonomy): domain Bacteria; phylum Chloroflexota; class Anaerolineae; order Promineifilales; family Promineifilaceae; genus Hadersleviella. The sequence continues at coordinate 13,504 of JBGTIZ010000380.1, forward strand.
GATGGGCACAAGCCTGATTGTCGTCGAGCGGGGCATGGAGGGCTTCGAGCGCGGGCGTAACCTCGAAAAAATCGGGATGCACGCCCAAGACACGGCCGAGCTATTTTTCAAAGATGTGCACGTGCCCGTAGACAATTTGCTCGGGCAAGAAGGGGCGGGCTTCATCTACCTCATGCAAAAACTGCCCCAAGAGCGGCTGACCATCGCCGCCATGGCCGTCTCCGCCGCCGAAGCCGCCCTAGAGTGGACGCTGGCCTATGCCCAAGAGCGACACGCCTTTGGCCGCCCCATCGGCAAATTTCAGCACAATCGGTTCAAGCTGGCCGAAATGAAAACGGAAGTGACCATCGGCCGGGCGTTTGTAGACCGCTGTATCGAAGAGCTAAACGAGGGCACGCTCAACGCTGAAAAAGCGGCTATGGCTAAATGGTGGACAACGGAGATGCAGGTGCGCGTTATTGACCAATGTCTCCAGCTTCACGGCGGCTACGGCTACATGCTCGAGTATCCTATTGCCCGCGCTTATGTGGATGCTCGCGTGCAAACCATTTACGGCGGTACAAACGAAATCATGAAGGAGATTGTCGGTCGGGCAATGGGGTTTTGAGCGATGGGGGTGGCTGAAACAGCGATAGACTACCCACCTAAACTATGGTATCTTCATTTTTAATGAGAAGAGGGTTTTAGCCTACCCCCAATGCTTATCAACCGACGTTCGACCACCTATTTGACGCAAGGAGTGCTGTATGACTTTGCCTCGGAATCGACCCATACTGATCCAACTTGTTGGACTGCTGTTTTTGCTGACCGCCTTAGTGGCGTGTGGCTCGCCTGACCCGACCCCAACGCTTTTACTGCCGCCGACGTTGGCTTCCACGGCCGTGCCCCTGCCCACCGAACCCCCCGTCGAGCCAACCACCCCGCCCGACCCCGAACTGGAACCAGAAGTCACCGACCAAAGCTGGGCGACTATTGCCTCAGCGGGAACCATCCGCGTGGGCACTTCGGCTGATTATCCCCCCTTCTCGTTTTACAACAGTGCTTACCAAATTGACGGCTTCGACCCCGCCCTCATGCAGGCCATTGGCGCAGAGCTAGGGATTGAAGTTGAGCTGGTTGATTATACCTTTGACGGCCTTTATGATGAGCTGGCCTTGGGCAACATTGACGCCATTATCTCGGCCGTGTCGGTCACGCCCGACCGGCAGGAGTTGGTCAACTTTTCCAACGTCTATTACGTCGGTGAAGAAGGGCTTCTGGTTGCTGAAGATAGCGCGATTACTCAAATCAACAGCCCCGCCGACCTTGTCACCCGCCGCGTCGGGGTGCAAAATGGCTCCGTTTATCAGGCGTGGCTCAACCAAACGCTGGTTGATCCGGGACTCATGTCGCCGGGCCTTATTTCCAGCTATTCCAGCGTGAGTCAAGCCTTGGATGATTTGGAAGCGGGTCGCTTGGAGGTAGTGGTAATGGATGCGCTTCCGGCGGACACGGCCGTGTTAGAGCGCGGCCTGCGTAAAGTCGGCGGTGGCAACTATCCCCAACTCTTCGCCATCGTTCTGCCCCAAGGCGCGGACAGCCTTACTAGCCAAATCAACGCCGCTTTAGCCAACCTCAATCGGCGCGGCGTCATTAGTGAGCTAGCCGACGAATTCCTCGACCTAGCTGAACTCAATTTACCCGAGGAAGAGCCAACCCCCGCGTCCTCGCCGCCGCCTGTTGCTAGCACCACGCCCACCGCCTGCGTGGACAGCATGAGCTTTGTGTCTGATTTGACCTATGACGACCAAAACATGAACAACCCGCCCCTATTGTCTCCCGGGCAAGCGTTTACCAAAGGGTGGCGCGTGCGCAACACGGGCAGTTGCACCTGGACCCTGGGCTATCGCTTGATCTTTGTACAGGGCAACGCCCCTTACGCCCGCATGGCGGGGCAACCCATTAGCGTCAACCAAGAAGTGCCGCCCAACAATACCTACGACTTCCAAGCTAACTTGGTCGCGCCGCTCGTGCCCGGTACGTATCAAGGCTTTTGGCAGATAATTAACGCGGCCAACGTGCCTTTTGGTCAGCGCGTGTGGGTTGGCATTACCGTGCCTTCTCCGGCCACGCCCACCCCCATGCCCACGCAAACCCCCACCACCGACATCACGTTTACGGCGAACCCGACCTCTCTGCGGGCGGGTGAACGGGTCGTCTTTAGCTGGTCGGTGCGTAATGCGCGCGCCGTCTACTTCTATGAGCAGGGGCAAAATTGGGAAAATCACGGGGTCGTCGGGCAGGCCAGTGCTGAACGGTTCCCCCAGCAGACGACCACCTTTGAGCTACGAGTGGTTCGTTTGGATGGCTCGGTCGAAGTGCGCCAAATTCGCATCGACGTGACGCCCGTCCTGAACGCGCCCTACATTGACCGCTTGGCGGTTGAGCCGCGCAACAACGTGGTGGTGGGGCAATGCGTGACCGTTTCGTGGGCTGTGTCGGGCAACGTGAGCAATATTCGCGTCTTAGCCAATGATGACGTTTTGCGCGACCAAGCACCTCTGAGCGGCAATGCCAGCCATTGTCCGTCACGGCCGGGTAGCTACAATTATGTCATCGAGGCCACCGGCCCCGGCGGTACAAATCGCACGAATATAGCCATCGTGGTTAATAATGCGGTTGCGCCTGTACCCACAGCCACGGCCGGGCCGCCCACCCCCTTACCCCAGCCGCCCATCATCAACTTCTTCTTGGTTGACCCCGACGAAGTCAGCGTGGGTGAATGCCTAACCATTAGCTGGGAAGCAAGCGGCGGCGCGAATCGCGTTCAGCTACTGCGCAACGGCTTGATTGTGTTGGACAACGCTCCGCTTCGTCAGTCCACGCAGGATTGCCCCACCGAGGCCGTCCCTGTGACCTATCGCCTCGAGGTGCGCAACGCCGCTGGGCAAGTGGTGTGGCGTGAGGAAGTGGTGCAAGTTTACGCAACCGCGATGCCTCTCCCCGCCCAACCATAGAACGCGGGAACGGATAACTGAGCCTACTGAAAAAAGCAGGCTCTCGCTAAAACGCTAAGAAGCAAAGAGAAAAACTTCTCGAGAAAAACTTTGCGCTCTTCGTGCCTTTGCGAGGGATTTTTACCTTGTTTCAGTCGTCTCATAACTTAGCCATGAAAAGGGGGGCACTACCATAGATAGTGCCCCCTTTTTTAGTCAGTAAGCAGTCATTTTTAACATAGCGATTTGCGAGACAGATGACGCAAGGCATTAACTGAAACTGATAAATTGGTGAACGGGTGAATGGTTGAATTGATGAATGATTAACGGGGCGTTCCCATGACACACCATTAACCGTTCAACAATTCGGCAATTTAGCAATTCAGCAATTCTGATTGCTAAACACCTACGTATTTTTTGACCTATTACTTAGCCACCTTACCGTCTGAAAAAAGTAAGCGTTGAGCGTCTCAGCCAGACAGACCACGCCCAGAGAAAAACCACGTGACACATGACACGTGACACCTGACACGTGACACCTGACCCCCTATGCGCCAAACCATCGGTAACAACCCCACCGCTTTACCCACGGCCGTGCTTTCTCCCTCAGCGGCCAGCCGCATCACCACCCTCGGCCTCGTTACCCGCAACCGACCCCAAGCCCTCGGCCGTGCCGTGCAAAGCTACCTGCCTGGCCTACCCGCCCACACCCGCCTCATGGTTTTGGACGATTCCGACAGCGAAGCTGACCGTGAGGCAAACGTGCGCCAGTTGCAAACGTGCCTCGCCCACGCGCCCACGCCCGTCGAAATCCAGTACGCCAATCCCACCCAGCGCCTCGCCTTTGTCAACGCCCTCATTGCCCAAGACATCGCCCCGCCCGCGATTATCCGCTTTGGCCTCGACCACAGTGAGCATTTGCCCCACGCCCCGCGCACGGGCATCAATCGCAACGCGCTCCTGCTGGCGAGTGGGGGGGAGGTGCTGTTTAGTGCGGATGACGACACGCTGTACACGCCCGCTCGCCGCGTGGGCGCGGGGCTGGCTCCCGGCGTGGATTTGGTGATGGGGGAAGACCCCGCCGAAAAATATTTTTGGGCGACGGAGGCGGAGGCACTGGCGACGCCGCAACTTTTGTCTGCGTTTGATTCTGAGTCTGGAGCTGGGTTTGATTTTTGGGCAGAACACACGGCCGTGTTAACCAAAACAGGGCCAGAACTTTGCACGGCCGTGGACATCACCCCCCACGCCCTAGACAGCCTGCCCGTGCCCTTAGCCGACCTTGCCCAACGACTGCAAGCCCCTGAAAGCCGGGTCGTGGCCACGCTGAACGGGCTGGTGGGGGATAGCGGCCTCGGCTTTCCGTTTGGGTTCACGGGCACGGCCGTGGGCTGTCTCCTCCCCCAAACGGCGGCCACCCACCACGCCCTCACCCACGACGAGAGCCATTACCAGACCGCCCTGACCAGCCGCGCCACCCTGCGCGTCGCCCCCCGCCTCACCCTCAGCGACGGCAGTTACACCATGACCACCTTTGTCGGCCTCGACAATCGCCACCTGTTGCCCCCCTTCATGCCCCTCTTTCGTGCCCAAGACATGATTTGGGGGCAAACCGTTTGGCGCACCGACGCCACCGCCCTACTCGCCCATCTGCCCCTCACCCTGCGCCACGCCCCGCTCGAGCCGCGCCGCTTTTGGCCCGGGGAATTTATGCGCAGTGCCACGGGTTACGACACGACCCGCCTCGTCTTAGATTGCCTCATGTCTTACGCGCCCGACGCGCTCACGCCTCGGGCGGGTTTGGTCGCTTTGGGGCAATATTTGCAGGCGTTGGGCGAGCAACCTTTGCCCGATTTTGCCCATTTTGTGCAGAAAGAGGCTCTGCGGCGTAACGAGCTTTTCTTAACGAGCATGGAAACAACGCTGACGCGATTTAATCATCAGCCCGCCTACTGGGCAACCGATGTGAAGCGATATATGCACACCATGCGCCAAGCGATGCAGGCGGATGACTATATTGTGCCCGTGGGTTTGCGGGTCAATTACCAGCCGCGTCAGGCGTTGGCGATGGGGCAGACGTTGATTCGGCTCTTTGGGGAATTTCTGGCGGCGTGGCCAGACATTGTGGCCGCCAGCCATGATTTGCGGCAGGCGGGGCGGGGTATGACCACGGCCGTGGGTGGTCTGTAAAGCGGGCTAAACGGCATCCCTAGTTCAACCTTATTCGTATTCTGCTAATTGGGGAAGCGCACCACGCGCCTCCCCTTCATAATTCCTTATGCCGACTCAATATTTAGCGGCTCACCCAAGGCAAACATGGTGATCATTCCCAAAATAATAAATACGCCAAACAGCAATATGAAAATACCGCTGACTCGTCGTAACTTGCTGTTGTCTCTTTTCGCTATTTGCAAATTACCCAGGCCATTCAACCCAAAAATTATGCCGACCAACAGCATCCCCAAGCGAGCATCCAGATTCAGTTCCATAACGGGACCGATCGCCACAATCAGTCCAATAATAACAACCCAACGATTTGTAAAAAACTCTAAAAACATATCAGTTTTATTTCCTGTATTGTAAGTGTTCAGCTTGTGAGCATTTCAGCTCGTCAGCCAGCTAAACGATGTGCCCAAATTGACTTTTATGACTGGGCAATAATAGCCTATTTGTTGATTTTTCCTAGTTCAATCGTTTTTTGTGTCTACATCTGTATAGTGAACCCCATTGTCAAGATGATGACACTAGCAGATTTTCCAACCAATTTTCACGGTAAACAAACCGATTCAGTTTGTGGGCAGGTGATTGAAACTGCTCATTTACTTTTGCGCGAGGGCAGTAAGGACGGAAATTGTGCAATAACGCCCAAGCCCGAGAACGCTGTTCAGCGGCCTGTAAGTGCCCATGAAAATATCGTCCACTAGCTAACCAACGTGCCATTGCTTCCATTTGGCGATCGAGCATGTTGCTGGTGCGATAGGCGGTTGGATGATCGAAAGCAAGGGCATATTGTTCCTCACGTTGGAAGAGCTTCGTTAATGCCTTGAGTGCAGAGATGTTCATCTGTTCCCCATTGGCCTGAACCCACTCCTTAAACTGAGCTAGACGTTGCTTAAAGGTTGTTTTGTCGGGGGCATGGTAACTGTCCCACACCTGTTGCTTGATTTGGTCGTAAACTTCACTCAGCCGTTTACAGCGGCTACGTATTTTGATAAAGGCATGTAGAAAGCAGAGGACGATGGTCACGGCTGGAAACAGCAACCGCCACGCTTGGCTAGTCGCCTGCCAACCATCGACATTGACCGTATTGGGCGTGTAATCTGGGTCGAGTTGTTGCGCTTCTTCCTTGAAAACGTTGTAAGCAGCCTGCAAGCCGTCTGTATCGGCCGTGGGTGTGGGGACAACGGCTTTTGGGGTGGCAATGGGTTTGCTTTTATTCGGTTCACCCCCACGGGTGTGGGGACAACGCTCTCCGCCGTCGCCAAAGGCACAAACCCATCTACGGTTCACCCCCACGGGTGTGGGGACAACGGAAGCGTGGCTTAAAATTAAAATGATCCTTGCGGTTCACCCCCACGGATGTGGGGACAACTCACCAGTTGCGTGATCGCCTTGCCCGTGATGTCTGGTTCACCCCCACGGATGTGGGGACAACTCAAATGTTACTATGGTTGTTTGCTCATTGACCGGTTCACCCCCACGGATGTGGGGACAACTTACTGGCAATGGTTTGTTAGCTGGTTTGTTATCGGTTCACCCCCACGGGTGTGGGGACAACTGGGTGAAGCGCACCGCACCCGCCCCAGATGCGCGGTTCACCCCCACGGGTGTGGGGACAACGGTGGTTAGCGAGATATTCCCCCTACCAAATAGCGGTTCACCCCCACGGGTGTGGGGACAACTTTTTGACCTCGATATGCTTTACGGCCGTAAGCGGTTCACCCCCACGGGTGTGGGGACAACGCCCGTAGTTGCGCCGATGCGTGGGTGACTGCCCGGTTCACCCCCACGGGTGTGGGGACAACGACCTCAGCGTCATCCAATCGCCGCCAGCCGTCGGTTCACCCCCACGGGTGTGGGGACAACGAATGTTGGCTCGGGCGTCCCGTCCCCCGCGTCCGGTTCACCCCCACGGGTGTGGGGACAACGTAGCCAGTCAGTCCCCCCCCCACGCCAGCCGCGGTTCACCCCCACGGGTGTGGGGACAACACCCCGAGCAGAAGATTTTTTGCCAAGAGAGACGGTTCACCCCCACGGGTGTGGGGACAACTCTAGGAATTGAGTATTGCTGAGTAAGTATTCCCGGTTCACCCCCACGGGTGTGGGGACAACACTTTCAACTTGTCGTGACATCCGAATTACTCCGGTTCACCCCCACGGGTGTGGGGACAACGTTTGGGTGTTGTCATGCGGCGAAACGCAAACCGGTTCACCCCCACGGGTGTGGGGACAACCTCCAAGGCCGAGAGCATCTGCGGCCCCACCAGCGGTTCACCCCCACGGGTGTGGGGACAACGCCGTTTGCTGGGCTTGGATAACGGCTTGCGCTTCGGTTCACCCCCACGGGTGTGGGGACAACGGCGTGGCTGGCATTGTGGCTGGCCTCGTGGCCGGTTCACCCCCACGGGTGTGGGGACAACCGCACCCCGTCCACCGCATTCTGCGCAATCCCCGGTTCACCCCCACGGGTGTGGGGACAACGGCGGCGGCGGCCACGGCCGTGCTGGTGGCAATGGCGGTTCACCCCCACGGGTGTGGGGACAACGCACGGCTCCGGGCGACGTGCCCTTTGCCAGTGACGGTTCACCCCCACGGGTGTGGGGACAACGACCATCGAAACCCTACGCGCCGCGCTGGGCACGGTTCACCCCCACGGCCGTGGGGACAACTTGGTAGTCCCTGATCGTTTTTTGCTCTTGGAACGGTTCACCCCCACGTGTGTGGGGACAACATCTTGTGCTTCAACTAATTTCTCAATGTTACTCGGTTGACCCCCACGTGGGTGGGGACAACGACCGACAAAGGGCACAGCTTTGATGTGGATATCGGTTCACCCCCACGGGTGTGGGGACAACACAGGCGTAACGTGCCCCTATCATGACCAGCCCGGTTCACCCCCACGGGTGTGGGGACAACGCGAGCTTGTGACGTTCATCGCCACACAATGCGGCGGTTCACCCCCACGGGTGTGGGGACAACTCATGGCGAGGGCGTCGCTGTCGTTGGGCGCGTCGGTTCACCCCCACGGGTGTGGGGACAACTTTCAAAGCCAACGAAGTCAAGGAAGCAAGCACTTCCGGTTCACCCCCACGGGTGTGGGGACAACGACGCCACGGCTTCCAACTTGGTTCATGTCCCACGGTTCACCCCCACGGGTGTGGGGACAACTTGTGGCCCCACAATTTTCGCTTTAGGCCACATCGGTTCACCCCCACAGGTGTGGGGACAACGAATGCAAAGCGCACAGGCTCGCCACTTGTGCGTGGTTCACCCCCACGGGTGTGGGGACAACGCCACAGATGTTGGCGGCGATGGAGGGCACGGGCGGTTCACCCCCACGGCCGTGGGGACAACTCACTAACCGCCATCTGAGATGGAAAGTCGAGCACGGTTCACTCCCACGGCCGTGGGAAGATACTTCAATTGTTAAGGTACAGCGTTTACCAAACGCGGCTTCGACAGGCTCAGCCGGCGGGGGCGAGGGAGAGCAGGCCGCATCCAAACGCTTTGGCGGGGCCGATGCCGTGGGTCAGGGCGTGGTGGAATTTGTCGGCGTCGGTGATGTGGAGCAAGCCATCAAACTGGACGGTGAACAGGGTGAGTTTGTGTCGTTTCTGGCTGTCCTGTTTATTTTTGGCCCAGTCGGTGGCTTTGCCATGGGGGGTGATGTCGGCGGTGAGGAGGCGGAAGCCGTGCAGGTCTGCTTTGCGCTGGAGCCAGTCGAGTTGGTCTTGCTCTTGGTAGAGTTCGACGCGGGGGCCAGGTTTGTTGCCTTTGCCCGTGGAGAGGCGTTTGGTGGGGTTGGCGCGCAGGCGGAAGCGGAGCGTGCGGCCGGGCTGTAAATCTAGGGCAGACAGCTCTTGGATAGCGGGGTTGGGATGCGGGTCAAAAGGGTCGGAGGGCAGGAGAAATTCATTGTCTAACTGCTTCCAGTCGGGCTGAATGTCTGATTGCACCAGCAGGGTGATGCTATTGGTGGTGGTGTCTAACCGATGCAAAACGTGGGCGTCTTCACGGCAAACGCCATCTGGGAACCCTTGCATGACGAGTTGGTGCAGTTTGTAAGGCTGGTCAATGGCGTTGCGCCATAGGGTGCGGCTGGTCGGGTTAAGCTGTAATCTGGAGAGATACATCGCCATTTTCCTCCTTGACGGTGAATGTGGGCAAATCATCTGGGGCGGGTGTGGTGGTGTAGCGCGGATGGTAAACGCGGTATTGGCGTGAATGAAGGTTGTCGCGTCTCCGTCGACCCGTGGGCTGGTCGCTTTCGAGGATAAATTTGAGGGCAAACGGCTGTTTGTTTGGCCCATGCGGTCGGTATTGCGTAAAGCCCGTGTGGTTGGTTAACGCCTCCGTTAAGGAGTGGCAAGTAGCCGTTCCCGCAAAAACGGGGCGGCTAGGCACACACGCTTTGCGCCCGAGGTAGACAGGCCATACAGGGTTTTGCAAAGCGTGCGCCATCTGCTCGATAAGGGGGGCGTCGCTTTCATGCCTGATTTGCAGAGCGGCCAAAAAGGAGGCACCACACAGGTAAGAGCGTTCCGATATTTCGGTGTGGGGTCGGCCGCTACTCTTTTTGGGCTTGCCTCGGGCTGTCAGCAGAGTGGGATAATCGTAGCCGCCCCCAATGGTGTGATAATCCACGATTTGCGTACCGGGCGCATCGACGCGAATGCCGAGGCGTGTTTTTTGGGACAGGGGCCGTATTTGCTCATCGCTGGTGTAGCCAAACGCGCAGGCGATGAGACCGATGAGGCCGGATTTGGTTGGCTCGGGCGCGGTGTCGCGGATGCTCCAACGACTGCGCTCGCCCCAAGCTTGGAGGGGGCCTTCGAGCCGCAGAAAGAGGGTGTTAGGCCGCATGGGTGGCCTCCTCAATTTGGTTGCTGACCCACGCTTGTAAACTGGGCAGAGAGTGTACATTTTCGGCTGAGACCACGGCCGTGTCTTCGGTTGAGAAATAAGCGCGTTGTCCATTTAGGCCATAAGCCCGACGTAGGGTTTGCCCGTAGCTGTCTAATTTGCTAACGGAATTTTGCATCAGGGTTTCTTTGGCCCAAGGCGCGGCGGGTTTGAGAAAGGCGTTGGCGTAGTTGACGGGGATGTTTTTGTGGCTGACTTCTATGAGGACAAAGTCGGGCAGGTTGAGCGCGGCCGTGCTGTTTTGTTTGCCGCTGGGCTGAGCCAGGGCGGCGGCTTCGATGAAAGCGGTGACCGCTTGGGCGGCTACTTCGGTATCGCCGCCCAGATTGTCTACCAGCCCTTCCCAATGGATGTTGAAGTATTTGTAGTAGGTGGAGCTGTTTAGTTCGACATCGCCTATCATGCCCGCGCCAGCATCGGCGGAATCGTCTTGTTTTTTGAGATCGTCCACGGCCGTGAAAAAGTCATAGACGCGCACCAGTTCGTTGGTTGCCAACGCATGAGCCACCTGCACACTCGCCTGAATATCCTCAAAAGCGGCGGAAGTCGTCATACGGCCAAACATGGCAATGTCTACCGAGCGCGGCACGCTAGAGCCGAGTGCCCCTGTAATCTCCTCGATTTTGCGTTTCTCCCATTTCTGGGGGTCTTCGTTATAGAGAGCCAGCAGTTTTTCAGCGATGGTTTTGACTTCATTGGCCCCGATGAAGATGAGCTGGCGGGTTTCTAACTTTTCTAAATCAACCGTTTTGCTCTCTCTTTTGGTCGATTCTTGCCCGATTTCGGCACTGCGTTCCGCAATGGCGGTGCAGATTTCTTCGTCCGTGCCCATTTCACGTAAGGCTTGCGCCACAAGGGTGGGCAAGCGTTTTGTGCGGTCGGCCAGTAAGCCATCTTTTTTGAAGGCGTTTTGGATGGTGTCGGAGAGGCGAATACTGCGCTTGAGACATTGGCTAGAGATGCGACTGCGTTGGCGACCGCCAAACGGGGCACTTTTGGCCGCACCAGAGTCATCACGATTGAGCAGAGAGGGAACATAGTTTTGGAGCATATGGATTTGAATTAACATGAGATTTTTCCTTTTGATGTGTTAGTTGGTTGATTGGTTGGCAGTTGGTTGGCTAATGAAGTAATCACGCGCCCATCTTCGTTGAATGTAACGGTCGGGGTGATCCCATTTCAGCAGGTCGTCGAGTAGATGCGCCCAGTTGATACGCCCCCCTTCGTTGGTGACAAATTGCACTTCGCGGCGCAGGTAAAAGGGCAGTTGGCTGGCATCGGCATCGAGCAAACGCTCGACACGGCGGTCGAGGCCGTTGCTGTTGTTATCGGTGCGTATGCCTCGCAATGATTTGCCAAATGAGGGGGTGTTGTGGGGGTGAGACACGGCCGTGTTGCCATCCCCATCTCCCTCATCACTATCTGCCCCACCCGCTTGCCGGCCCCGTTTATCAAAGGGGTAAAGGGTCGCAACGAGAAAATAGGTTTCCTCATCCCACTCGCCAAGGTGAATGTCTCGCAAGAGCTTGTTGTAAAACAAACCCATCACGTCGCGGCTGTCGTTGAGCGTTTGCCCCGCATTGCGCTTGAATTTGGCGCGGTCGCCATCTTCCAGCTTGCTCAGATTGGATACAAATTTATAGACATCGTTTGTACTACTCATGAGGCCTCCTGTGGCTGTGGTTTCGGGTAATGTTTCTTACGGTAGCCATATAAAAACTTGGCGCAGTCGTCCATCGCATCTTCACGCAAACGAATCATTTTGATGTCACTGCGTTTGAGGTTGCTGTATCGTTTGACTTTGGGCACGACCATATCGCCCGTGGCGGGTAGGGAGAGGACGGTCTCCTGAAAGATGTGACGAGCTGTTTTCAAAACGGTGTCGAGCCATTGATGAAACAAGGTTTCACTATCGGCCGTGGTGCTGAACTGCAAAATATATTGCTGGAATTCTTCGCCCAGCAGTTGCCAATATTGCTGGCTCATCTGTTGCTTTAGCGCGGCGTACCGTTCAGATTTCCCGCCGCCGCCAAAGTATTGGTTGAACGTGCTTTTGAGCGTGCCCTCACTGCGCACGGCAAACTCAATGCTCATTTTGATGGTGTGGGCGGCCTCGGCAGAGGTGAGCAAACGGGGCGGCACGGTAAAACCAGCTTCTTCCCATTCAAAGATTTTCATCTTCATATCGGTGCGCAAGCCAATGGTGCGCAACGGAACCTCTTGGAAGGGCAAAGCCGCACGGTTCTCTCGCCACACATCTTCAAGCTGGTCGAGTATGGCGGGTCGGGTGGCCTTCAACCCGCTGGTTTCATCCGCTTTGTCGGGCAAAAAGAGGCCATCAAACTCACGCCACAAGGCGCGATTGGGAAAGGGGCGAATGGGTAAGGGGTTCTCTTTGGCCTTTTTGGGAATACGGTAAGCGGCAAACGGGTCGCGCCAAAACGAGGCGGTTTTGGGGCGGCTTTCGCCCATCTCATACACCATTGTGCCCACGCCCCAAGCCGTTTGCGTACCGCAACGGGTGCAGGGATGGGCTAGTTTTTGGGGATGAAGACGGACACGACGGGCGGGAAAAAGCAGGCTGTGCAAATAGCCCACGCGTCTTAACTCATGGCTTTTGCCAATGGTGACGGGTAACGGCCGTTGCCACCACGCTTCATCTTTTTTAACGGTTTGGCTAGGCGTTGGCTGGTAGGCGGGGGTTGTTAGGGAAGCCGTCAGGCTGTCGAAAAGGGTGTCGCCGCCAGGGAAAACGTAGATGGGGGGAACGCCATTGATGGATGGTTTGATGCCTGCGCCGCCGGATGAGGCAAAGGGTGGGGTGAGCAAAAGCCCTTTGGCGGCGCAATGCGCACAAAAGGTTTGGCTGGCGTCGTAGGCGTGGTTGTAATGGGTCACGGCCGTGCCTGCGCTTTGCTCTTGTAATAAGTAGGCCACGGGTTTGGCCTTGTCTTCTTTGGCGGGCTGTAAGCTCAAATCAGATGTTTGCAGGAAGGGCGCATCTTCTGAAAAGAGGTCGAAGCGGTCGGCATACCGATGACCAAATTCAATGATTTTCTCGGGATGAAAACGGCCGTGTTGCCAGAGGGCAACCAAATCTGGCGGGTGCTGAGGTTGGTAGATGTCTTGCAGAATGGCCACCAGCAGGCGATGGACGGCGGCGACGACCAGAGGGGATGAATCATACAAAGCGTGGATCTGGTGTGCGTGGGTGAGGACATCCTGTGGATTGAGTGTGTCAAGCTGGGTGGACGGTTGTTCAACCGTTATCCACAGCTCTGACCACAGGTTAAAGGTGGGGGATTCTCGCATATTAACTCCTTTCCCTAGCAGGGAGATTGACAGTAAAAATTTAGATTTGATAGTCGCCGAAAACGAGGCCGAGTTTGGGGTGTAGGTAAACGGGTTGGTCTAGGTCGTGGTTGTGGTACACGGCCGTGTTTCCTCCTTCCGTCGGCGTCAACCACAACGGATACACATGTTTAAGTAACGCTGACGAGAACAAAGGCGTGGGTTGCTCAGCGTGCGCCCTTTTAATGGCTTGCACCAACTTGGGAGCAGAAACCCGCAAACCGTGCCGGAGTAAACAAAGCTGTTGTGGGCGCGGGGCTTTGGTCATCAGCGACACTGGCTCGACCGTTTCAGCCCCAGCAATCAGTGCCGATTCACCATTTTTCACCAGCGGAATCAAGGTAATTGTCTCCCGTTCCGACCAGCGTGTTTGCGCCACAGCCCAAGCCGCGCTGTCTTCATCTTCTGCGAACTCTTTCCATTTGCCATTGCGATAAAACGGGTAATTCGGTAGTGGCTCATCCGCGAGCCGCGTATTTGCTTCGTCTTCCAAACGACATGCGTCTGCGTCCATAGCATCCCATGCTTTATAAAGTGCCTCATCCTTCTGGCTCGGCTCGGCTTCTGTGTAAACGGCTTCAATCAACAAGCGATAGTCGGTGGGGAGCGAGAATGTGGCACGCTCTTGCAAGGCGCGTTGGGTCATTTGCAAAATGTAATCCCCGTAAATGTGTTGGTCTGCTTTTTCACGCAAATTATTGATAAACAAGCGAGGCATTTTGTGTTCAAAACGGGCGTCTAAATCACGCTCATGGCGGTGCAAGCGTCCCGCACGTTGCAAAATCAGGTCAATGGGAGCCAAGTCCGTGACCATCAGGTCAAAATCTAAATCAAGGCTTTGTTCCAACAGTTGTGTGCCAATGACAATCCCTTTGCGGGGACGCTGACTGTCCGCCGCTGGCTTGCCATACCTTTGCAAAATGTCGGTTTCGATGGCTTGACGCTGGGCGAGGGGAAAACGACTGTGCAACAAGGCCAAGTCAATCTCAGGCGCATGTTGTAACGCCTCAAAGATAGCTTGGGCACGGCTAACCGTATTGGTAATCCAACAGACAGAACCGCCATTTTCCACTTGGGCTAACAACCACGCCGCCTTTTCTTGGGCTTGCTCGTCGGTTAAGCGCAAGGTGTCGAGTTGGATCACCTTACCGTGTTGGAAAACAGGAATCGGGGCGGTAGGCGTGTAGCTGTCATGAGCATTGATAGTGATTAGGCTGGGGTAGGTGTCTAAATTTAAGGTGTCTGGTTCTGTTTGCCCAGCATAAGCCGTTATCAGGTCACGCCGTTTGGCTTTGGGTAGAGTGGCCGAAAGCAAGATGACGGAACTGCCTAGCGCCGACAGCCAGTTCAACATGCGCTTGATAATGGTGGTCATGTAGGTATCGTAGGCGTGAACTTCATCGAGGATGATGGTTTTGCCAGCCAAACCAATCAGGCGCAAGGCATTATGCTTGACGTTGAGGGCTGATAATTCAGCTTGGTCAATTGTCCCTACCCCAAAAGGTGCTAGAAGGGCTTTTTTCTTGGGCGCAAACCAATTCTCGGCGGCTTCGTCTTCTTCTGGTTTCTCACCATTGATGAGAGAATTGACGGCCACATCATCCTGCAAAAGAAAGCTTTGGCCGTGGATGATCTGTACGTCTGTCTCAAGACCAAGCCGTTTTTGCAAATGAGTGGCAATGCGTTGGTACATGGCATTGCTCGTGGCGGTGGTGGGTAGGGCAATATACATTTCGTCTGTGCCGCGCTGGGCGGCGATGCGCCGCGCCAATAAGAGAGCGGCTTCTGTTTTGCCTTCACCAGTAGGGGCTTCGATGATGGTTAGGGTGGGGTGGTTGAGTAATGCAGTTGGAATCTGCTCGATGGCGTGTTGTAAGGGGCGAGGCAGGGCACTGAAGTCGTGGAAGAGTTGGGTGAAGGTGGTGGGGGCGTCGGACACGGCCGTGTGAAACAAACCCGCCTCCTGTACTCGCAAGAATGCCCGTTTGCGGCTATGAACCACATAGTCGGGCAGGGGTGTGCTGGGTTTGGGTGTGAAGTAAGCACCGTCGGAGCCAAGCCAATCGCATAAAATGCAAAAGCCGTTCAGAGCGGCAATAGCGGCGGAAACATTGGCGGGATGGGGCAATATTTGCGGCCATTGTGGGCAAAGATAACTTTCTAACAGGGTCATGGCGTGTTGACGCATTTCGCCCCATTCTTGGGGTTCTTGAATATGGTCAAAATTATGCTGGTCTTGCATTCCCTCGGGCTGATAAAGGCCATGATGACCGCTCACGATGTCTAAAAAGGCGTGGCGCAGATTGGTCGGCCATTCGGCCGTGTAGTCGTTTAGCAAAAGGCGGCCGACAATGGTGTGGTGCTGTTTCGTGCTAGATTTTCCGAAGGAAAACCCTTCGCTTTCAAGACGCTGTTTTTGCTGAGGATTCAAGTTTTGGAAAGGGGGCGAGAGCTTGCCGATGTCGTGCAGGGCTATCAAATAGGGCAACCATTCGCTCGACGTTCGCTTAAATTCTGCGAATAAAGTCAAATATGGTATACCTGCCATATTATGACAAATCTCAACAATATCGATACGCAAATAGAAAATGTAGACCAAATACCACTCA
>JBGTIZ010000381.1:0-6730 GCA_041745395.1 Promineifilaceae bacterium (SeqCode)
TTTGGGCAGTTGCCCAAACGAAAAAAACACCCTTATGACAGGCGAGCCGCCGTAGGCGGCGAGGTGTGCCGAGACAGGATTTTTTGTGTGAGTAATTTGTGACCAATACACTTTAGGAAACAAACAGCCCAAAATAGACCAAGCTAAACGACCCAAATACCATACAGTACAGCGCAAAGGGCAACAAGCTTCTTTGCTTGAGCCAGCTAAGCAAAAAGTGAATACACGCATAGCCCGTAATGGCCGCCGTGATAAAGGTAATGGACAAGACCAAAGCCTGACTCGCCACATCCCCTTCGGCCAGTAGCTTAGCCACCTCTAGCAAGCCCGCGCCCAAAATGGCGGGGATGCCGAGTAAGAAGCTGTACCGAGCCGCTACCTCGCGGTTGAAGCCGCGCAACAGCCCCCCCGCAATAGTACTCCCACTGCGCGAAATGCCAGGAAAAAGGGCTAACGCTTGAAAAAGCCCCACGATTAGGCCATCTAACCAACTCATTTTCTCAAGGTTGTTAAGCCCAGAACGTTTGTACTCGCCAAAAAGCAGTAGCCCAGCCGTGACCAACAAAAAGGAAGCGGCGGCCAAGGGACTGCTAAAGATGCTTTCCAAAAAATCCTGAAAGGCGAGAGCAAAAATGACGACGGGCACGGAGCCTAAGACGATGAACCAACCGAGTCGTGACTCGGTTTCGGCAAAGGGGTCGCGGTCACGCAGGCCACGCAACACGGCCGTGGCAATCCCCCACACATCGGTAAAGAAATAGACCAACACCGCCAGCAACGTCCCCAAATGGGCAATCGCAATCACCTGCAACCCCGGCTCATTCAACCCCAACAAAGCTGGAAGCAACACCAAATGCCCCGAGCTAGAAATGGGCAAAAATTCCGTTGCCCCCTGCAAAATCCCTAGAAAAATCGCTTCAAGAATAGACATGGTTCCTCTGGGGAATGAATAATGAATAAGGCGTAATGAATAAGAGGAATGTCTCACCTACGCACCCTTTACTCATTATTCTTTATTCATTACTCATTCCTTAAGTATTCTACCGCGAACGCCTTTAGCCTGTTTTCTTGGATGGCTTGGCGCATGTCGGCCATGAGTGTGAGTAAAAAATGGATGTTATGTAAAGAAAGGAGCGTGTGCCCCAAAATCTCGTTCGACTTGGCCAGATGGCGAATATAGCCGCGACTAAACTGGCTGACGGGGCTAGTGGGGCTGAGAGGACGGTCGTCCCGCTCAAATTTTTTGTTGCGCAGGTTCAGCCGTCCCCCTTTCACCAGAGCCGTATTGTGCCGCGCCAGCCGCGTGGGCATCACGCAGTCAAAAATATCTATGCCGCGCATAACGGCGTTGACCAAATCATCTGGTTCCCCTACGCCCATAAGGTAGCGGGGTTTATTCTGGGGCAAAATGGGGTTGAGCCAATCCAGCACCTGATACATCTCGGGCTTGCTTTCGCCGACGGCCAGCCCCCCGATGGCGTAACCGGGCAGGTCGAGCGGCATCATGAATTGGGCACTCTTTTCGCGCAAATCCCGAAAAATCCCTCCCTGCACAATGCCAAACAGGGCTTGGTCGTCCCGCTTTTTGGCCTCGATACAGCGTAGGAGCCACGGGTGGGTGCGCGTGAGGGAATGTTGGACATACTCGTAATTGTTGGGCGGGGGGCATTCATCAAAAGCCATGATGATGTCCGCGCCCAGATTTTCCTGCACGGCGATGCTTGATTCAGGAGTGAAGCGATGGCGGGAGCCGTCAATGTGCGACTGAAAGGTCACGCCATCCGCGTCAATTTTGCGCGTGTCGCTGAGGCTAAAGACCTGAAAGCCGCCGCTATCGGTCAGGATGGGGCCGGGCCACTGCATAAAGTTATGCAGGCCGCCCAAATCCCGCACGACCTCGTCGCCGGGCCGCAGGTAGAGGTGGTACGTGTTGCTCAGCACGAGGCTCGCGCCTAGCTCGTGCAGGTCGCGGGGCTGGACGGCCTTCACCGTACCCGCCGTGCCGACGGGGGCAAAGACGGGCGTTTCGATGACGCCGTGGGGGGTGTGAAAACGGCCGTGTCGTGCGCCCGTTTCTTTATCAATGGCTAAAATCTCGAATTCAAACATAGGAGCAGAATTGTAGAGGGGTAAGGGGCGAGGTGCAAGGTGTGGGAAAAGGTGCGAGGTGCGAGGGGCAAGGGGCGACGGTGATTGCTTATCGCTTACAGCTTATAGCTAAATGCTTGCCGCAGGACTTGGGCGGGGTGCAGGGCGGGGCGGGCTGTGCCGTGTAGGATTTGTTGGCGACAGCTTAGGCCGGGGGCGGCGATGATGGTTTCGGGCGAGGCTCGAGACACGGCCGTGAACAAACGCAATTCTCCCATCTTGAGCGACACGTCCAAATGCTCCGCCTCATACCCAAACGAGCCAGCCATACCGCAACAGGCAGAATCAATTAGCACGGCCGTGTAGTTGGGCGGCAAAGCCAACGCTTGCAGGCTGGGTGCGGCTCCGACCAGCGCCTTTTGGTGACAGTGGGCGTGGAGCAAAACGGTGCGCTTTTCGTTGGTGAACAACCCGTCAAACGCGCCCTCCACGGCCGTGTTCACCACAAACTGCTCCAAGCTGACCGCCATTTGCGCCAAAACAGGCACGCGCTCATCGGCGGGCAAGAGCGCGGCATAATCATCGGTCAGCATGGAGAGATCGCTCGGTTCAAGGCAGATAAGGGGGATGCCCTGCATGGCGTAAGGGGCAAGGGCGTTGGTGACAAACACGGCCGTGTTTCTTGCCCGCACAACCATCCCTTTGGAAAACGCCGCCCGCCCCACATCCGCCACCTCTGGGATAACCAGCACCTGATAGCCCGCCGCCTCTAGCAGTTCCGTGGCGGCGATGGCGACTTCAGGATAGACATAGCTGTTAAACGCATCCGCCATGAGCAACACTTGCCCCCGGGTCGGCTGGCCGTGGCGCGGCTGGGCACGAGTGGACAGCCATTGGTGAAAAGAGTGGCGGGCAAATTGGGGCAATGCCCGCGCCGCGCTAATGCCCAGCGTGCGCGCCAGCAAGGCTTTAACGAGTGTCCAATTCGACCCCGCGTTGATGACGGGCGCGAGTGGGCCAGCGGCCAGCTTGGCGAGGGGAGCAAAGTTGGCAAAAAGATGGTCGCGCAGAGGGTGGCGGCGCGTGGCGTAATAGTGCGCCAAAAATTCCGTTTTGATTTTTGCCATGTCCACGGAGGAGGGGCACTCAGCCTTGCACGCCTTGCAACTGACGCAGAGCGACATGGTGTCGAACATGCGCGGGCTGGTGAGTTGTTCGGGGGGCAAACGGCCAGAGAGCGCGGCGCGGAGCAGGTTGGCTCGACCTCGAGTGCTGTCTTCTTCTTCGCGGGTGACCATGAAGCTGGGACACATGGTCCCCGTCTGGGTTTGGCGGCAAACGGCGGCTCCGTTGCACATTTCCACGGCCGTGTCCAAACCCTCTGCAAAATGCAACTGGAGCGACACGGGCTGACTGCTATAGCCTGCCCCATAGCGCAACTTTTCCGTCATGGGGGGCGCGTCCACGATGTTGCCAGGATTAAACAAATTGTGAGGGTCAAAAGTGCGCTTCACCTCTTGAAATAGCCCGTAAAGTTCGGGGCCATAAAACGGTTTATTGAGCCAGCTTCGCGCCCGACCGTCGCCATGTTCGCTGGACATCGCCCCGCCGTATTCATGCAACAGGCTGAGGGCAAACTCCTGAATCAGCGGCATTTTGGCGATGTCGTCCCCCTTTTTGAGGTTGATGAGCGGGCGAATGTGCAGGCAACCTGCGCTGGCGTGGGCGTAGTAAATCATCTGGGTACCGAGTTCGGCGCAGAATTTTTCCAGACGGGGCACATACTCGGCCAGATGGCGCACAGGCACGGCCGTGTCCTCGATAAAGGGCACGGGTTTGTAATCACTGCGCATGCTCATCAGCAAGCCCAGCCCAGCTTTGCGAATCGCCCACACGGCCGCTTGCTGGGTCGGGTCTAAGAGTGGGGTCACGGCCGTGGGGCGCAATTGGCGACGGGTAATCAGTTGCTGGAGCAGGTCGAGCTTGTGGCGCAGTTCCGTCTCGTTTGCCCCATAAAATTCCGTAATGAGAAAACAGTACGGGTCGCCCTGCATAAAACTGCGCAGGAGCCGCGCATAGCTGGGCACAGTTTGCGCCATGGTCAGCCCCAGATTGTCGAGCAGTTCAATGGCGGCAGGGTTGGTCTCCAGCAGATGGGGCACGGCTTGCAGAGCGGAAGGCAGGTCGTCAAACTCGAGCAAAGCCAAGGCGGTACAGGCGGGGCGCGGCACGAGTTTCAACTTGATTTCGGTCATCATGCCCAGCGTCCCTTCGGAGCCAGTGATGAGTTGCGCCAGATTAAAGCGCGTATCTTCAAGCGGCAGATAATGATCAATCGTGCCATCGGTGATAAATCGCGCCAAGTTATAGCCGCCACAGCGTCGCCAATGGCGGGGCGTGCCCTGCCGAATGGCCTCTCGATTGGCGGGGTTCCACACGAGGCTGTTAATTTGGCGGTAAATATGCCCCTCTAGCCCCGACTTTTGCTGATGCTGAGCCAGTTCGGCGGGGGTGAGCGGGCGGAAGTGGGCGGTTGTACCGTCGCTCAGGACAACTTCTGCTTCGAGCACATGGTCAACGGTTAGGCCGTATAAAATGGAGTGGGAACCAGTGGAATTATTGCCCACGATGCCGCCGAGGCAGGCGCGGTTGCTACTGGCGGGGTCGGGGCCAAATTTTAGCCCGTGGGGGGCGAGAGCGGTATTGAGATGGTCGAGGACGACGCCGGGCTGGACACGCACCCATTGCTCCTCGGCGTTGATTTCCAGAATTTGGTCGAGATGACGGGTGGTGTCGATGATGAGGGCTTCGTTGACCGCTTGCCCAGCGAGGCTACTGCCCCCGGTACGGGGCAGGAGGGGAATGTGGTGCAGGGCGGCGAGGTTCACGGCCGTGTGTATGTCCACGGCCGTGTGGGGAATCAGCACCCCGTGCGGCACGACCTGATACATGCTGGCGTCAGTGCTGTACAGCAGGCGGTCATAAAGACCCGTGCGGACTTCGCCGTCCACGGCCTGCCCCAGTTCGTGCATAAAGGCGTCA
Source organism: Promineifilaceae bacterium (SeqCode) (assembly GCA_041745395.1). Lineage (GTDB taxonomy): Bacteria > Chloroflexota > Anaerolineae > Promineifilales > Promineifilaceae > Hadersleviella. The sequence continues at coordinate 5,131 of JBGTIZ010000381.1, forward strand.
ATTTTTTGTTGAGTCATGGAGAAAAGTGCTGAGCGATGAGTGAAACGGCCGTGAGATAGTACCTTTTACCTAGAGGGGCGTGTTACAATACATTGTTCTATTCTTTGGCAGTTTGCGAGGCTTTAAGAAATCAGTTTGGTAACAGCGTGAGAGTGAAACGTAAAAAGGTGAGCAATGATGAATGATGCGCAAATGCACGCGGTGTTGCACAAGGTTTTTCCCAATTTAGGTGAAGCGGGGCTGAACAGTTTGTGCCACACGGCCGTGTCTAAATTATACCCAGCCGAGGCGATTATCTGCCATCAGGGAGAAATCGGGAACAGCCTGTTTGTGCTGGCCGAGGGGAAAGTGGCCGTGCTGATTACTGCCGCCAGCGATAGCCACATTCACGTCAACGACATCACCGCTCCCAACTATTTTGGCGAAATGGCTCTGCTGGTAGATGACACTGAACGCTCGGCTACCATTCAAGCCCTCACCGATTGCCAAGTGCTGGTCATTGACCGCGAAGCGTTTCAGCAGGTGATGGACAGCAACCCGACCCTTTTACGCCGACTGGCACACCAAATCACGGAGCATATGCGTAACAATGACCGCATGGTCATTAATGAATTGCGGGACAAAAATCAGGAGCTAGCCACGGCGTATGGGCATTTGGCGGCGCAGGAGCAGATGCGGCGGGAATTTGTGACCACGCTATCGCATGAGCTACGCACGCCGCTTACCTCGATTCAGGGCTTTTTGCAGTTGATTAACGCGGGCATGGTGAAGGGAGATTCTTTGCCCGTGGCTCTCGAGTCGATTACGCGCAATGTGGCGCAGTTGGTGGGGCTGACCAATAATTTGCTGGTGCTGTATGAGATGCAGTTAACGTCGCCGGAGTATACGGATATTGTGCTGGCGGATTTGCTGATGTCGGCCATGCGCAAGGTGCAGGAGAATAGAGCCACGGCCGTGGGCAACGTCTCTATCGAAATATCGTCCCAAATGCCCATTATTCGCGGCGACATGTCCGGCCTGACCTTGGCCGTACACGCCCTCATCGAAAACGCCCTTAAATTTAGCCCGTCCGATACGCCCGTCACGGTGCGGGCTTCGATGCGGGGCAACAATCAGGTGCGGATTGAGGTGGAAGATGAGGGCATTGGCATTCCAGTTGAGGCGCAAGCGCGGGTTTTCGAGCCATTTTATCGGCTGGAAAATCGGCCAACGAGCCAGACGCAACAGCTTTTTGCGGGGGTGGGCATTGGGTTGTCTATTGCCAAGTTTATTGTGGAGCAACACGGGGGGCATATTGAACTGAAGAGTGAGCCGCAACGGGGGAGTACCTTCTCGATTTGTATGCCGGTGGACGGCACGGCCGTGTCGTCGTAGCGTAAACTCAGTGAGAAGTAAGAAGTGAAAAGCGAACAGTGAGAAGTGTCTGACGCGCTCTAAGCAGAACGCTAGACACTTCTCACTTTTTACGTTTTACTTTTCACTCTGTGACCGAATTAATTTCTGGCACGGTTCAAGTTACCTTTACAGCTGGTGCGCAAATAGCGGCCACACGCCTCGCCGCCTGCGGCGGCTCGACCAATAAAAAGGGGGTTTTTTCGTT
>JBGTIZ010000382.1:0-10018 GCA_041745395.1 Promineifilaceae bacterium (SeqCode)
GGCTACTAGCGTGCCACGTTTGCACCCCATCCGTCAGCAAAACACCCGCTTTGCCCAGTGAAACGACCACATGCGCCACGCCTTGCGCCTGCACGGCGCGGGCGGCGGCGGCCACTTCGGCCGTGTGGCCGACGGGCAACCCCGTTAACGCTTGCAGTTCGGCGTCGTTGGGCTTGACCATGAAGGGCTGGGCGAGGCAGGCGTGGCGTAACGCTTCGCCGCTACTGTCGAGGATGACGTGTGCGCCGACCGCCTGAATCGCGTGGATGAGCTGGGCATAGCTGTCGGCGGGCACGCCGGGGGGCACGCTTCCGGCTAGCACCCACCAGTCGCCGGGCTGGGCGAGGGCGAGGATTTTTTGGTAGAGGGTTTGTTGGGCCACGGCCGTGATGGTCGGCCCCGGTTCGTTCACTTTTAGATAATGGGTCGCTGGCTCGGTGACGACACTGACGTTGGTACGTGTTTCGCCCTCGACCCAGACGAAATCAGTCTGGATGCCGAGCGACTCGAGGCCGTCTTGTAATAATTCGCCGCTTTTACCACCAGCGAAGCCGAGGGCGACGCTCTTCGCGCCGAGGGCTTGCAACATGCGGGAGACGTTGAAGCCTTTGCCGCCAATGTCTACCCGCCAGCTTTGGGCGCGTAAAACGGTGTCGAAGGCGAGGGCGGGTACGGTTAGCTCGCGGTCTACGGCGGGGTTGAGGGTGATGGTGTAAATGGTCATGAGTAGCTGTAAGTTTTAAGCTGTAAGCTGTGAGCCTACTGAAAAAAGAAGGCTCTCGCTAAGGCGCAGAGAAGCAAAGAGAAAAACTTCTCGAGGAAAACTTTGCGCTCTTCGTGCCTTTGCGAGAGATTTTGTCCTTTGTCATTATAGAGGTAATTTGGACGAACAGACCAAGCGTTTGTAGAGGTGGGGCAAGAAAAAAAACACGGCCGTGTTCTGTTTTGGGAGAGAACACGGCCGTGTTTTATTCATTTATGGAGTTGGTCAAAACAGCAAACAACAACGCTACGCTGGTGCTCCTGGTGGTGGGTCTACCTTGTCCTGTGGAATCTGCATCACCGTAAACACGCCTCCCTGTGGGTCGCTCAGAACCGCAAACGACCCCATATCGCCAGCGGACGTGGGGGGAACCATGACCGAGCCGCCCAGTGCCTCCGCTTTGCTGACCGTATCTGCCAAATCTGATACGTGGAAATAGACAGCCCAATTGGGCGGCACGTCGCCCCAAGAGTCGTCAATCTGCATGAGTCCCGCCTGTACGCGGCCATCTTGGGCGAACATAATATAGTCACTGTTCTCGTCTAGTTGCGTGGTCCAGCCAAACACCTGCATATAGAAATCTTTGCCCGCCGCCGCGTCTTTGGTTTGTAGCTCGTTCCAGACCAGCGTGTTGGGCCTATTGACCAATTGCGCCCCCATGTGATTTTTTGGTTGCCAGACACCCACCATCGCCCCCGTGGGGTCTTGCATAATGCCCATGCGACCCTCTTCCATCACGTCCATGACGGGCATAACAACTTGCCCGCCAGCCTCAGCGACTTTGCCCATGATGGCGTCGGCATCTGAATGGTTGACATAAGATGTCCAAAAAGCGGGCGTGCCGTCGGGCATGTCTGGCTGTTGTGGCCCCAACCCAGCCACGTTTTTGCCATCAATTTGGAGCATGGTATACATCGTGCCCATGCCAGTGGGGATGTCTACCGTTTCCCAGCCAAAAAGGCCGCTATAAAATGCTTTGGCACTCGCGGTATCGGGGGTAGCCAGATCTACCCAAGAAAACAAACCATCGGGATATTCAGTAACAACGTGCATGAAGTCCTCCTACTAAAACGCTCGTGAAATAATGGATGGGTAAGTGTGTTGCAACAAGAAGTATTGTAACACAAATAGAACGCATGGTCTATACTAATTTGGCCGATTTTGTTAGAAAAAACACGGCCGTGTTCTCTTTCAAAAAGAACACGGCCGTGTGCATATTACTATAGGCGTTCAGCCCGATTAGAGACCTGATCACGCCTCAGGGTTGCCCTTGTTACGCTTCTGTTTTGCGCCAGAGGGCAGTGGTGGTAGCGGCGGAGGTAGACACGGCCGTGGGCGAGCCTAGCGTAAACATGCCCCCGCGCAGAGAAGCCAACATTACTAGCAAAGCCAAGCCCATCGCCGTCGCGCCCGCCACATAAATCGCCTGCGAGCCAAACATATCGAGCAAGACCCCGCCCAGCGGCCCAGCAATCAGCGCGGAGATGCCAAACGTACTCGCATTGCGCAACGATTGCGCCGTGGAAGCCCATTCATCAGGCGCCAGCTTGTCCACCAAGCGCACCGTGCTAATTAGGAAAAAGCCAAACCCCGTCCCCCGCACCACGGCAAACATGAGCAACACCTCGGCCGTGGGGCTGAGCGCGTAGCCAATCATCGATATCAGCAGAATGAACAGGGAGAGCAAAACCGTCTTGGCCGCGCTAAACCGCTCCATAAACAGTTGGCTAAATTGCATGGAAGGCAGTTCGCACAGAGCGGCTAGCCCAAATAACAGCCCAATATAAATTTTGTTGCCGCCCAGCGCATCCATATAAATGCCGTCGTAGTTGAACGACAGCCCCAACGCAATGCCCGCCAAAAAAGTGACCAGCAAAATGGGGCGCATCCCGGCCACATTGACCAGCGACATCAGCGATGTGCGCTCATAACGGGTGACAAATTCCCCCTCTTCGAGTTGCCCCGCCAGCCAGATAGTGGGCAATAAAACAAGGGCCGCCGCCAAAAACATGAGGGAGTAGCCCCACGCTTCCCACACAATGCCGCTCCCAATAGAGAGCGCGGCAAACATAAGCGACCCCCACAGCCGCAAAGAGCCGTAGTTGAGATGGTGGCGGCTAGCCATGCGGGTGATAATCGTTTCGGACAGGGGCACGGTTGCGCTCCGCGCTAACGCTTGCACCAGCATGACCACAAAGAAAAAGAGGAAGCTAGTGTGGCTGAAAAAGGTGAGCGGCAACAGGCTAATTGCCATCAGCAGGGAGGAAATTTGTAAAATAGAGACGCGCCGCTGGAATCGGTCCGCCACGGCCGAGAGAAGAGGCGCAACAATCAGGGTGGTCAGCGGCCACAGGGCGGATAAAATGCCAATTTGTATCCCGCTTAGCCCCATGTTGGCGAAGTAAATGTTGATGAAGGGGGCAAACACGGCGATTGACCCCCAGTAGGTGGCAAAAAAGGCGGCTCCGGTGACGGCGGGATTAGAGGTGTGGGCTGACTGTGGCTTCATAGAGGTATCCATACGGCTGATTTCCTGCATAGCGAGTGATGTTAAAAGGGGTGATAATGTGAGTTTAGAACTATCCCCCTGATTTATCGCACACACGGCCGTGTTCGTGCGTAAACGACCAGTGCAAGCCCCGTGAAGAAAGCATGAAAACCCCCCTTGCCCCCCACCACCCAACACGCTATAAAGAGGTGCGAGGTGCAACGTGCAACGTGCGCCCCCCATTGACCATTAGCAATTGACCATTAACCATTGACCATTTAACAGGAGTCTCCATGTCCCTCCCTTCCCCCACCCACCACTGGTGGCAAACTGGCGTTATCTACCAGGTCTATCCCCGCAGTTTTCAGGACACAACCGACAACGGCGTCGGCGATTTAGCCGGCATCACCCAACACCTCGACTACCTGCAAGACCTTGGCGTAGACGCTATCTGGATTAGCCCCTTTTATCCCTCCCCCATGAAAGACCATGGTTACGACGTGGCCGACTACTGCGACATCGAGCCGCTTTTTGGCGACCTCGACACCTTCGATAAATTACTGGCTGAAGCGCACCAGCGAAACATCAAGCTCATCATTGATTACGTGCCTAACCACAGCTCCGACGAACACCCGTGGTTCCAAGAGTCCCGCCAAAGCCGCGACAATCCCAAGCGCGACTGGTACATCTGGCGCGACCCCTTGCCCAATGGCGCACCCCCCAACAATTGGGGCAGTTATTTTGGCGGTCCCGCTTGGACCTTCGACGAAAAAACGGGGCAATATTACATGCACCAATTTGTGGCGGGTCAGCCCGAGCTAAACTGGCGCAATCCCGACCTGCGCCAAGCGATGATGGACGTGTTGCGCTTTTGGTTCGATAGGGGCGTAGACGGCTTCCGCATGGACGTGGTCGGCCTCATCCTCAAAGATGAGCAACTGCGCGACAATCCCCCCAACCCCGACGCCCCCGCCGACCTGCACAAAAACGACCTGCTCGGCCGCCAGCTTTCGGTCTACAACATGGATCAAGACGACGTGCATGAAATCATGCGCGAGTTCCGCCAGTTGGCCGAAGAGTATGAGGATAAAGTGCTGATTGGGGAGCTGTGGGGGGAGTGGGATAGATGGCTCAAATATTACGGCGAACAGGGGGAAGGTCTGCACCTGCCCTTTAATTTTCGGCTGATGTGGGAGCCGTGGGAAGCGGGCGCAATGCGGCGGCTGGTCAACGAATTTGAGAGCGTCCTGCCTGATTTTGCGTGGCCGAATTACGTGCTGGGCAACCACGACCAGCCGAGATTTGCCAGCCGTTTTGGCGGGCGGGCGCAGGCGCTGGTGGCGACCATGATGCTGTTCACCCTGCGCGGCACGCCCACTTGGTATTATGGGGACGAAATCGGCATGATGAATGTGCCCATCCCGCCCGAAAAAATCCAAGACCCGCAGGCCATTGGCCTCGGTGCGGAGCGCACGCGGGACATTACCCGCACGCCGATGCAGTGGGATGCGTCGCCCAACGCGGGGTTTGCGCCCGAGGGCGTGGAGACGTGGCTCCCCTTGGCCGATGATTATGAGCAGGTCAATGTGGCCGTCCAAGCAGACGACCCCGCTTCGATGCTCAGTTTGGTCAAGCAGTTGCTAGCCGTGCGCCGTGCGACGCCCGCGCTGAATCGCGGAGATTATCTCTGCTTAAACGAGGATGACCCGCACTGTTTTGTGTATCAGCGGCAGGCGGACGGCGTGGCCTATGTGGTGGCTCTTAATTTTACGGGGGAGGAGAGAACCACGGCCGTGTCCACCTCCCACCTCAGCGACAACACCACGCACGCCCAACTCATCCTCTCCACCCACCTCGACCGCACCGACGAAACCATTGACCTCACCACCATCACACTCCGCCCCCACGAAGGCGTTATCCTGCGCTTGTCGTGAAAAGGGAGAAGTGAAAAGTGAAAAGTGAGAAGTAGGCCGACCCCTTTACTCATTATTCCTTACTCATTACTCATTGTTCCCAAACAACCCCTTTACTCATTGTTCATTACTCATTACTCATTGCCCCCATGATTTCTTTACTGCAAAACAAACGCATCATTCTTGCCGTTAGCGGCTCCATCGCCTGCTACAAAATCGTAGATTTCGCCAGCAAACTGACCCAAGCGGGGGCACTGGTGGACGTGGTCATGACCGAAGCGGCGCAAAAATTTGTGACCCCACTCGCCTTTCGGTCGGTCACGGGTCGCCCCGCCCTTGTGGATATGTGGGACGAGCAGACGCACGTCCAGCATGTGAACTTGGGGGAACAGGCTGACCTGATGCTGGTCGCGCCGGCCACGGCCAATACCTTAGCCAAACTGGCGCATGGGCTGGCGGATAATTTGGTCACGCTCACGGCCGTGTCTGTGCGCTGTCCTATCGTGGTCGCCCCCGCCATGGACGGCGGCATGTACGCCCATCCCGCCACCCAAGCCAACGTCGCCCTGCTCAAAGAGCGCGGCGTTATTTTTGCTGGCCCGGCCGTGGGGCGCATGGCTTCCGGCCTCAGCGGCGAAGGGCGCATGGTCGAGCCAGCCCACTTGCTGGCCCATACCCGCATCGTGCTGGGGCGCAAAGGGGTTCTGCGCGACCGTCATATTGTGGTCACGGCCGGCCCAACCCGCGAAGCGCTAGACCCCGTGCGTTTTATCACCAATCGCTCCACGGGCAAGCAGGGCATCGCCCTCGCCCAAGCCGCGCTAGACGCCGGGGCACGGGTGACGCTCATCGTCGGCCCCGTGGGCGAACCGATGCCGATTGGGGCGGAAATCGTGCGCGTCACTTCGACGCAGGAGATGCACGACGCCGTGGTCGAAGCGATTCGCTATGCGGATGGCTTGCTCATGTCGGCCGCCGTGGCTGATTTTCGCCCCGCTAACTTTACCGAGCAGAAAATCAAAAAGACGCAGGCGGAAGAATGGGGCATGGCGGTCGGCCTCGAGCGGACGCTGGATATTTTGCAGGAGGTGAAGGCGCGGCGGGAAGAGTCTGGCTTTCCGCGCTTGGTGCTGGGCTTTGCGGCGGAGACGCAAAATGCGTTTGAGTATGGCCGTGATAAGTTGCGCCGCAAGGGGCTGGATTTTATCGTGATTAACGATGTGACGGCGCGGGGGGCGGGGTTTGAGGTGGATACGAATCAGGTGACGGTGTTGGACACGAGCGGGCAGATGACGCGCTTGCCTCTGCAAAGCAAAACGGCCGTGGCAGAGCAGATTGTGCGGATGGTAGGCGGGGCGCTTAATTAGAATTGTGAATGGTGGATGGTGAATGTGAATTGGGAATGGAGCCTCAGGCTGAAATGCTGATATGCTGAACGTTTACTGATTGCTTGGAGATTTCCTCTGTGACCCCATCCCCTAAACCTGTGCCGATTACGCGCCAGCAAATTCGGCAAGCGTTGAAAAAATGGCACGCCGCCGCCGAACTCGGGCAGTTGCCTTTGGCGCAACTCGCTTTGACCACGGCCGTGCGTCAACAACAAAAATACGCCGATACCCCCGCTGGACGCGGACTGGCTTTGCGCCACCTCCTGCGCGACCAAATAGCAGCCCTCCAGCCTAGCCAGCCCGCCGCACCCGACCCCAGCTATCGCCAATGGCGCATGTACCTCATTCTGCACCAGCAGTTTATCGAACAGCGCCCCGCCCAAGACATCCGCGATGAGCTAGGCATCTCTGAAAGCGGCTATTTCAACGACCAGCGGCACGCCCTCGACCTCCTTGCCCAGCGTCTGCAAGAACTGACCGCTCAACAGCCAAAATCAGCCCCTACTGCGCCGACTGCTCCCCCGCCCAGCACCGACCCCCTGCCACCGACGCCTTCTCCTCATCTGCCCCATCCCCCCACGCCCTTCATTGGCCGCGCCAAAGAGCGGGCGCAACTGGCTGATTTACTCGCCAACACGGCCGTGCAACTCATCACCCTCATCGGCACGGGCGGCATGGGCAAAACCCGTCTCGCCATTCAGGCCGCCCAAGATTACCACGAGGCCACGGGGCAAGCCGTCTACTTTGTGCCGCTCGACACGGCCGACAGTGCTGACCTGCTTGTGCCCACCATTGCCCAAGCGGTGCAACTCAGCTTCGACGCTCAAGGCGACCCGCACCAGCAATTGCGCAACTTTTTACGCGGCCGGGCACTCCTGCTGGTGCTAGACAACATGGAGCATTTGCTCCCCACGGCCGTGGATTTTGTGCAAGACATGCTCAGCCACATGCCCGACCTGCGTCTGCTGGTCACCTCGCGGGAGCGGCTCAATTTGCGCGGGGAGTGGGTGCTGTCCCTGTCGGGGCTGGATGTGCCCCCGCCAGCGGTGCAGGGCGCGGCGGAGCTGGCGGCCTATAGTGGGGTGCAGTTGTTTATGGACGCGCTCGTGCGGGGGTTGGGGCAGGCGGCTGAGCCACGCGCCGAGACAGAACTCACGGCCGTGGCTGAAATTTGCCGCCTCGTCAGCGGGCAACCGCTCGCCCTAGAATTGGCCGCTAGTTGGGGCAACCTGCTTACCTGTGCCGATATTGCCGCTGAAATCCAAAGCAGTCTCGACTTTTTGGCGGGCACGTATCACGGTTTGCCCGCCCGCCACCAGAGCCTTCGCGCCGTTTTTGAACATTCGTGGCGTCTGCTCACGCCTGCCGAACAGGCTACTTTTCGGCAGTTGGCCGTTTTTCGCGGTAGCTTTAGCCGAGAGGCGGCGGCGGCGGTCATGGCAACCAGCACGGCCGTGATGCTCGCCACCCTGCACGCCCTCGCGGGCAAATCCCTCCTGCGCGTGACCGACCAAAAGCGGTTCGTCGTGCATCCCCTTTTGCGCCAATTTGCCGCCGAGCAACTGCACGCCGTGCCCAGCGAACACACGGCCGTGCAAATAGCCCACAGCCGTTATTTTTTGACGTGGGTGGCGGCACACACGGCCGGGTTAAAGCAGGGCAATCGGCAAACAGAAACAATCGCCGCTTTTCGGGCTGAGCTAGAAAATATCCGGCTGGCGTGGCAGATGGCCGTCGTGCAGAGCAATTGGGCGGGGCTGTTGGACGCGGCCGTGGGCTTGAGCTACTTTTATCATAGTGCCAACCGTTTTCAGGAATGTTTGGAGGTGTTATCCGCCACGGCCGTGTCTCTCACCCAAACCGAAACCACGGCCGAAACCCAGCAGTTGCGCGGCCTGCTGTGGGGTTTGCAGGGCAGAATGAACCATATTTTAGGCCAGCGCGTGGCCGCCCAGACCGCTTTTCAGCGCAGTTTGGCTCTGCTAGAGGAACAGGGCACGGTCGAGCAACGCGCCCTGATTCAGCTTTTTGGCATCGAAGTGGATCTGCCCGCAGAGGTGAATCCCGCGTGGCAACCGCGCCAGCTTTACGAAGCGTGTCTGGCGCATTTTGCGGCCACGGGCGAGGCATGGGGCACGGCGTATGCCCATGTCAAATACGTCAGCTATTTGCGCCTGTCGGGCTTCGCGCCCAACCCTGATTATCAGCGCGGCCTCCTCCAAGAGAGCTTGCGCTTGCGGGAGCAAATTGGCGACCAGCGGGGGGTGGCGAGCACGCTCAGCCTGCTGGGAGATTTGGCGTATGAGCGGGGGGATTATGACGAAGCGCGGCAATATGCGGAGCGCAGTCTGCGTTTGTACAACGAATTGGGCAATAATTTGGGTCGCGCTTTGGCCTTGAATCATCTGGGACAGGTGTCAGCCAGCAAGGGGGCTTACGCCGAAGCGAAGCATTATTACGAAGAGAGCCTCGCCCTGCTGCGGGCGCACGGCAACCCGCGCGAGATGGCGGTTTGCTTGGATTGTGTCGGCTATATCACTTATCTACTCGAGGATTTGGACACGGCCGCGTCCCATTATCAAGAGAGTTTGGAGCTATCGCAGGAGATGGGGGACGTGGCGGGCACGGCGTGGTCGTTGCATAATTTGGGGGACATCGCTCGCGCCCGGCAGGATTTTCCAGCGGCGCGAGAGCTGTATCAGCAAAGTTATGATTTGCACATTACCGTGGATCCGCTGAGCTGGGGGGGCACGGTCGCCCTAGACAAGTTGGGCAGGGTTCGGCTAGAGTTGGGTGATTTGGCGGAGGCGGAGGCAGATTTTCGGCTGGCGCTGTCGATTGCGCGGCAGACGGAGCGGTATCGAGAGATGCTGGATGCGTTGCTAAATTTGGCGCGGGTGGCGGCCTTGAAGGGGGAACGAAACACGGCCGTGTTGTGGCTCTCGTTGGTCATTAAACACCCAGCGGCGGCGCAAGAGACTTTGGACACGGCCGTGTCTCTGCTAGATAATCAACCGCCTGTGTCCACACCGTCGTTCGAGCAAGTCGTACACGATATATTGAGTGCAGGAACTTTTGTAGATTAAAAAACGAATCGGGTAATAAGCTGAGTAAGAAGTAAGACGTGAAAAGTAAAAAGTGGGCGACAGGTTGCCGAGCCACTTTTTACTTCTTACCTTTTACTTTTTACTCGTTTACCTGATTTATTTCTTACTTGCAACAGTTCCTATAGCCCACGAAAAAAACTATGGCACAACTTCTAGAAAACAATCCTTTACTCCTGCTCTTCCTCGTGATGGCTATTGGCTACTGGGTGGGGAAAATCCGGCTGTGGGGGAGCAGTATGGGGGTCGCGGCCGTGCTGTTTGTGGGCTTGGCTTTTGGCGCATTAGACCCTAATTTTGCCATTCCCCCCATCATGCTTGACCTCGGGCTGGTGCTGTTTGTCTACACGATTGGCTTGGCT
>JBGTIZ010000383.1:0-5157 GCA_041745395.1 Promineifilaceae bacterium (SeqCode)
AAACACCCTTATGACAGGCGAGCCGCCGTAGGCGGCGAGGTGTGCCGAGACAGGATTTTTTGTGTGAGTAATTTGTGACCAATACACTTTTCTGAAAAAGTTGTATTGGTCACGAATTATTAAACCACAGAGAACTTTTCGAGAAAAACTCCGCATTCTCCGCGCCCTCTGCGGTGAATCCTTTTTGCAAGCAATCTGTGACTAATACACTTTTCTGAAAAAGTTGAACTTCTAAATAAGTGTTCCCAAGCATAACAAAGGATACAGACATGAAGAAGCACGCAATCCATTCTGTAAAACGGCTACTGTTAGCTCTGCTGGTCGGCTTAGGGCTGGCGGCATGTCAGCCAGAGGCGAGTACCCCAGAGGCCGTCTCGGGACAAATCAGCGCGACCGCCCGCAATAATCAGGTCAACATCCTGCGCGGCGGCGATTCTACCCAAGCGGAACCGCTCACCGCCCCCAACAACGGCCAGCTCGCCATCGGTGACGGCATTGATGTGGATGAAGCGGGCTATGCCCAACTCGTTTTCCCCGATTTATTCGTGGTCGAAATCATGCGGGACGGGGAACTAATTGTGCAACAGGCTCAGCTCGACGAAAACAACGCCATCGTGAGTTTGTCTCAAGTGGGCGGAGCCATTCTCAACGATTTTAATGCGGATGAAGCCCTCAATCGCCGCTTTGTTATCGAAACAGAGTTTGCCCGCATCACGGCCACGGGCACGCAATTTCTCATTGCCCGCGAGGCCAAAACGCCGCTGGAATGGATTGTGGCCCTCGACGCCGCGCCGCAGGATTTGTATGTGTATGCGGATGGCGTGACCAAAACGGTGACAACCAATGAAGCGCGGTGGGTCTCGCCCATCGGGGAGCCGAGTCCCGCGTTTAGCGCAGAAATGGGCAACATGAGCCAATGGGTGCAGAATCTGCGGGAGGGCACGGCCGTGGCTGAGCTAGGCGAGATCATCTGGGAGATGGCTAACGAGACATCTTACTCAGCCGACCTGCCCCCTGAGCTAAAAATTGGGGAGCCGTTTATGTTTGGCAACACGGCCGTGACCCTGCAACCGGGGGGAACCTATCGCCGTTTGCAGTGCGACGGGGACGGCCTGACCGACATTTACGTCGAAAACGGCGCCATTTTATTCGACCTGCGCCCCGTCACCGCCCGCGTCCGCGCCTTTGACGTAACCGTGCAAAACTATGCTGAGGCGGGGCAAAACAGCTTGCGCGGCTACAACCCTGCTGGCGTCGCCAACGATAATTTGCTGGCCGAAACAGTCAATCGTCAAGGACCAAAAAGCTGGGAAGTGCTGAGCCTGCGTTCACCCGAAGAGCCATTTCACTTTGCGGAACTGCGCCTCACGCAGGGCTGTTTCTTAGGCTTGGCGATGGTCGCGCCCGACGCCCCCCCGCAAGCGGCCGTGGCTGATATTCCCCACCAACCCACGCCTATGCCCACCATCACGGCTGACCCCGGCGACACAACCCCGCCCGCCGCACCAATAGGGCTGGCTCCTGATAATGCCCGCTATAATTGCCGCTCTGGCGATTGGCTAAATGTGGCCTTTAGCTGGCAACCAGCGCGTGATACGTCGGGCATTTTTCAGTACCAAACGGAAGCAGATTTTCGACCCAGCACTTCTAATCAGGCACAGCCGCTGGTGCTAAATAATTGGGCGGCGGCCACGCGGGCGACGCAACAGCTAAACTGTGTGCCGGGAGAGCTAAGGTGGCGGGTGCGGGCGGTGGATAATGCCCAAAATGTGGGGGCGTGGTCAGAATGGGCGACGTTTATGATTGTGGCTCAGGAAAATCAGACCCCTTTTTTTGTTAGCCAGCCCCCAGAGATGGATGATGATGTTGATTATCTGTATCAAATCGCGGCGTATGACGCCGATGGGGATAGATTGACGATTACGGCGGTGATGATGCCCAGTTGGCTAATGCTGGTGGATGAAGGAAATGGCACGGCCGTGTTGTCAGGTAGCGTGCCCTCTGACAACGACCAAACCAGCTTTCCCGTCACCCTGCGCGTAACCGATGCGTATAGCGGAACCAGTACCCAAAGCTTCACCATTTTTATGCCCATCACCACTGAACCCGATGAACTCGAAGAAGACGTTAGCGATAATCAGCCACCCATTTTTGCAACCACACCGATTACGGAAGTGACCGCCGGGCAAACATACGAATATTTTGCCGAAGCGTATGACCCAGAAGGGACTGAACTGGCGTGGAGCTTTGGACAACGCCCCGCTTGGCTGATTGGGGAATTACGCCAAGGCGCGGTCTTGCTGTATGGCGAACCCACTATGGATGATATGGGCAAGCATGAAGTGACTATTTTTGCCTGTGATGCGCAGGAACTTTGTACCGCGCAATCTTTTATCATCACCGTCTATCCGATACCGATGTGATGCAGGCGTCACGTTTCATGTTTTATGTGTCATGTGTTTTGCGCTAAAATTGACGCGCTTTGTCATCTTCACCATCTGCAATATCTATACAACAAAGGTTTTTTATGCCCAGAACGGTACAAGTAAAAATTTGCGGCCTGACCAATTTGGCCGACGCGGTGCAGGCCACCGAAGCAGGGGCTGATTTTCTCGGTTTCATCTTTTATCCCCCCAGCAAACGAGCCACGACCCCGACCGTGGTGCGCCAAATTGTGGCGGAACTGCGCCAACGCCCCCATTGCCCCACGCTGGTGGGCGTTTTTGTCAACGAAGCTGGCCCCACCGTGGCCGATGTGCTCGACGAATGCGATCTTGATTTGGCGCAACTGCATGGGGAAGAAGTGCCCTTCTTAATCAATGATCCCCGCTCCATTTTGTACGGCCGCTGTTATAAGGCTCTGCGTCCCCAAACGCTGGCCGAGGCGGAAATCGAAGCGGAATGGTTTATCGCTGAGGCGCTGGGCGTGCGCCCCACATTGCTGATTGATGCGTATCACCCGCATCTCTATGGGGGCACGGGGGATTTGTCGGATTGGGAGATTGGGCGGCAGTTGGCGCAAACAACGGATGGACTCATGTTGGCGGGGGGACTGACCCCGGGCAATGTGTGGCAGGCAGTGCGGGATGTACGCCCGTTTGGGGTGGATGTGGCGAGTGGGGTGGAAGCTTCGCCCGGACGGAAAGATCACACGGCCGTGCGTGAGTTCATCGCCGCCGCCAAAGAAGTCCGCCTTGACCAATAAACGCCCTTATACCATTATCGGGAGCCAAATTGCGTGGTCGTGCCCGTGGTATCGGGTGCGGCAAGACGATTTGCGCTTGGAGAATGGGCACACGGCCGTGTACAACGTCATCGAAAAGTCGGATGCCGTCTACGTGTTGCCCATCACTCCTGCGGGCGAAATCGTGCTGATCCACACCTATCGCCACACCATCCAGCAGTGGAGCTGGGAGCTACCAGCGGGCAATATCCAGCCGGGGCAAACCGCTCTGGACGCGGCCGTGATGGAGCTACGGGAAGAAGTGGGCGGGGTTAGCTCCCGCTGGCAAAAGCTGGGAGAATTTTACGCGGGCAACGGCATTTGTAATGAAAAGACGACCCTTTTTCTGGCGCGTGATGTCTCTCTAACTGAGGCCAAGCATGAGCCGCTGGAGTTCATTGAGATACATACGCTAGACACGGCCGTGGTGCAACGCCTCATGCAAAGCAACGAAATAAACGACGCCCTGACCGTGCTGGCTATCCTCTGGCTCAATCAGCTAAATCATTGAATCATTCACCCGCAATCAACTTGGAGAAGAAAAAATGAGTGCAACGACATTCGCCGAACTATTACCCACGGCCGTGGTGCCCGACCCACGCGGCAAATTCGGCCCCTACGGCGGCCAATTCGTCCCCGAAACCCTCATGCCCGCCCTCGAAGAACTCATCACCGCCTATGAAGAAGCGCGGCAAGACCCCGCCTTTTTAGCCGAATTCCAACACCTCCTCCACACCTACGTCGGCCGCCCCTCCCCCATCTCTCACGCCCGCCGGCTCAGCGAACAACTCGGCGGGGCGCAAATCTACCTCAAGCGGGAAGACCTCAATCATACGGGTGCCCACAAAATCAACAACGCCCTCGGCCAAGCCCTGCTCGCCCAGCGCATGGGCAAAAAGCGCATCGTCGCCGAAACGGGCGCGGGACAGCACGGCGTCGGCACGGCCACGGCGTGCGCCCTGCTCGGCCTCGAAGCGATTATTTACATGGGCGAAGTAGACATCGCCCGCCAACAGCCCAACGTCCAGCGCATGAAACTGCTCGGCTCCCGTGTCGAATCGGTCAGCAGTGGCAGTAAAACGCTCAAAGACGCCATCAACGAAGCGATTCGGGATTGGGTGACCAATGTGCGCACCACCCATTACCTGCTCGGCTCCGTGCTTGGCCCCCATCCCTACCCCATGATGGTGCGCGATTTCCAAAGCGTCATTGGCCTCGAGGCGCGGCAACAGATGCTGACCCAGGTTGGCCGCCTGCCTGATTTAATCGTCGCCTGCGTGGGCGGCGGCTCCAACGCGATGGGCATTTTTCACGCTTTTCGGGATGATGAGAACGTGGATTTAATTGGCGTAGAGGCGGGTGGCTCAGGCATTGAGGGGGGCAAACATGCGGCGCGGTTTGCCGATTTAAATATTTCTAGGTTGGGCGTATTGCAGGGCACAAAAAGCTTTGTGATGCAAAACGAAGATGGGCAAGTCATCGAAACACACAGCATCAGCGCGGGGCTGGATTATCCGAGTGTGGGGCCAGAACATGCGTGGTTGCGTGACCAAGAGCGGGCGGGCTACACCTACGCCACGGATGAAGAAGCGTTGGAGGCGTTCCAGCTTTTGAGCAAAACAGAGGGGATTATCCCCGCCCTTGAATCGGCGCACGGGGTGGTGGAAGCGGTCAAACAGGCGCGGCAGATGTCGCCCGATGACATTATTTTGGTGAATTTGAGTGGCCGAGGGGATAAGGATTTGGAGACGGTGATGGAGGCGTTGGGTTGGTGATATAGCTATAAAGCTTTAAACTTGCCTTTCGATTAAATTTTTGGACTATATCGAATTTGACTCATTCATAGCCAATCGTGCATAAATGGATTCATCTAATCCCAGCAATTGGAGAATCCGTTTTTGCACCTCTGAAAGTGGAGTCATATGGTACTGCTT
>JBGTIZ010000384.1:0-17808 GCA_041745395.1 Promineifilaceae bacterium (SeqCode)
CAAAAAGAGCATCCCCACCCCATACTGTCCCGCTTCGGGCAGGGCAAACCCCTCTTCACGGCACACTTCCTGAAAAAAGGCGTCAGGCATTTGCAGGAGAATCCCTGCCCCGTCGCCCGTGTTCGCTTCTGCCCCTTGCGCCCCACGATGCGACATATTGCGCAACATATCGAGGGCTTCGGTCACAATGGCGTGGGATTTTTTGCCCTTGATGTTGACAATAAAGCCCATGCCACAGGCATCATGCTCAAAGGCAGGGTCGTATAACCCCTGAGCGCGTGGCCGATGGTGGGAGAGGGAAGTTACCAGTGGTGAAGCGGGTGGTGTGGCCGTTTCGGGTTGGTTGTGGGTGGTCATAGTTTTCTCCTCCATGCCTGATAAAAGGTAGGTGTTATTTGTTTGTAACGTGCGGCGAGGAGGACGAAGTGAGAGGTGAGAAGTTAAAAGTGAAAAGTATTGAGTTGAGCGTTTTCTAACCACCCTTCACTTGGCCACAGGCCACTTAACACTCGGGCAAAGCCCACATCTCACTTCCTCCCGCGCCAGATGTATGCCTGATATATCGGCATATACAAAAAAAAGACGGCAACTTATGTCCTAAGTGTTGCCGCCAAAAAAAACCGCTTTGGTTTTGGTACGTTGCGTATGCTCAAGTCAGATAATTTCATCTGCTTTCTTTTCGCTTGTACCCCGTATTGTGGCGAGGCATAGCCTAGGAACATGAAGTGTACTTGGTCTAGTCCATTGATTCATTGTGAAATTTGCAACAAATAATACCAAACTTCTTTGGGCAATATTAATACTTGACGAATTCTGTACATCTGGATATTGTTGAGACTGTATCGCTTCAGCCTTAATTGGAGCGACCCACAGTAGAATAGTTTTTGAGGCCAAGACGCCTTTCCCCTTTCAGGTGAACAAAAGCTGGACAAACCAGCTTCCGTTGTTCAGCGAAAGGAGAAAGGCGTTTTTCGTTTGTATGACCGGTCATGCAGACGAAAATCAGCCAATGTTCAAATCTGCTGTTCTGTTGACCCACCATTTTTGTCAGATTAGTCAGATGGAGAGGAGATTTATCATGTTAAACTTTAACCGCAAAAAATTATGGCGCATCGTCATTCCCGCCCTGACCCTATTTACTCTGCTCGCCGTTTCTGGAGCCGCCTACGCTCAGGAAGACCCCAGCGTGACCGACAACATTATGGTGCAAATTGACACCATATGGCTGTTCCTCGGAGCCGCCCTCGTGTTCTTCATGCAGGCCGGCTTTGCTATGGTTGAAAGCGGCTTTACTCGCTCCAAGAACTCCGCCAATCTCGTTATGAAAAACGTGGTGGACTTTGCCGCAGGCGTTTTGCTCTATTTTGCCGTCGGGTTTGCTTTTATGTACGGCACATCCGCTGGAGGCATTATTGGCACCAGCAACTTCTTCCTGAGTGAGTTGACCATCGTTGATGGTGACGCCTATAGCTGGGTAGACTTTCTCTTCCAAGCGATGTTTGCCGCCACGGCCGCGACCATTGTCTCTGGGGCAGTTGCCGAACGCATGAAGTTTACCTCCTACTTGATTTATACGGTGGTGTTGACCGCCTTAGTCTATCCCATCTCTGGGCACTGGCAATGGGGTGGCGGCTGGCTCTCTGAACTTGGTTTTATTGACTTTGCTGGCTCCAGCGTGGTTCATGCTGTCGGTGGGTTTGCTGGTCTGGCCGCCGCGTGGATGCTCGGCCCCCGCATCGGCAAATACAACAAAGATGGCTCCGCCAACGTCATTCCTGGGCACAGCTTGCCCTTAGCGGCTCTGGGTGTGTTCATCCTCTGGTTTGGCTGGTTCGGCTTCAACGGAGGTAGTACTCTATCGGGGATGTCTCCTGGCATCGGTTTTGTGATGGTCACGACCATTTTGGCCTCATCGGCAGGCATGGTCAGTGCCCTGATTACCAACTGGGTTCGCACGGGTCAGCCTTCAACTGAAATGGCCCTGAACGGCGTTTTGGCTGGCCTTGTGGCTATCACGGCTGGGGCGGCCAACGTGACTCCTGTCGGGGCGGTGATTATCGGCGCGATTGCTGGGCCTGTGCTGGTCTTCGGTATTGACCTCATCGAGAAAATTCTGAAAGTGGATGACCCTGTGGGCGCAATCGCCGTACACGGCATCAATGGTATGTGGGGCACGATTGCCGTTGGCCTCTTTGCCTACTCAGGTACGAATGTTTTGACCGAGATGGGTGAAGTAAATGGCCTCTTTTACGGCGGTGGCGTGAGCCTGCTCGGTATTCAGGTACTCGGCACATTGGCCATCTCTGGCTGGGCGTTTGGGACGATGGCACTCACCTTCTTTATCCTCAAGAAGACGATGGGTATTCGTGTGACCGAACGGGAAGAGCTGGAAGGTTTGGATATTTCTGAACACGGCACGGTTAGCTACCCCGAGTTTGGTTACTCTAGTGTCCCCGCTTCTGGCGACTAATCCTTGAGTGAAAAGTGAAAAGTAAGAAGTGAGAAGTGGCTGACTTTTCACTTCTTATTTCTTACTGCTCACTTCCAAAACATACGGAGGAAGAAGAAGCGATGAAAATAGCTATTGAACGGAACGAAGCGGACAATCGTACTGAAGTTCCTTTTGTTGCCCATGTGGATACTTCAGATAGGACGATTCACAAGAACAATCAGTTTGAGATACCAATCAAAGCGATTTATAGGGGCACGAATAAAAGCTACCATGCCGATATTTGCGGGTTTGGAGTGGATGCAGACAACCCCGACCATATGCCGCCCAAGATTCAATTTTTGCTCGAGCATTTGATTAACGTGGCTCGTTTGCCCCGTCATGTGTTTGTGGCACGGCGGGCGGGCAAGGTATATCCCGTTTATACGGTGGAAAACACGGTGCGGGCGACCACCCCCGGTGGCCCACTTTTTGAGCATGTGGAATTGGCTAAGGTGCGTGAATACCTGAGTGATTATCTGCATGACACGTTTGTGTTGGGCAAAAAAGGGCTGAGTGACCGCCTGCATGTGCGCGGGGTTCATGCCAAGACGTTAGAGCTAAAGCGTCCCGTGATGTATTTGAAGAAGCGCGTGGCGGGTGAAAATGATTTTTGGGCCCCTGTGTTTGCGGGGGAGCAAGACAAGATGATTTATACATATGCGGCCAATGAGTGGCGCAGTGTGGCCAAAACAGACGGGAGTGAAATCTTGGCGTTGCGCGAGATTGTCGCCCAAGCGTTGCAAGCCGACGGCCGTCTCAATGATTTGTATGATTTGCGCCCAGACAGGCTTGTGCCTGAATACTGGGTACGTTTGCAAGAGACGCTCAAGCCAGAAGGGTCGTTGGACGTCAAAGAGGTTTCTTACGATGTGTACAGTAAGGGATCGCTCTGGTTAGCGGTGGAAACACGGCCGCGTGAAGAGCGTTATGGTCTGTACTTGGGCGATAGTGAAAGCGGTGTACGTGGCCGCATGACCCGCGACTTTATTCGGCGCGGAAAGTAGTTTTATAGCTTGGCGGTTTTCTAGCCTGCTAGGCTCTTTTCTCACGGGAACATTCTCCCGCAGGCTCTCAGGCATGGCTACGCGAGCCGCTTGAGGGTCTGTGGGAGGTTGTCGCCACCAGTAATGTTCTGTTGCTGTTTTTGTCCGTCGCTGGTGGCTTGTTTATACGATAGTTACCCCATAACAGAAGTAGCTTACTTTATTTAATTTAGTTGTTTAGTTAAGGAGAATGTTTCAAATGACAACACCTGCTGATGTCACCCAAATGATTGCCGATAAGGGGATTCAGTTCCTCGACGTGAAGTTCACGGACTTATTTGGTCAATGGCAACATTTTTCAATGCCGACGGAAGAGTATGATGAAGATGCGGTTTTTAGCGAGGGGATGGGCTTTGATGGCTCTTCGATTCGTGGGTTCCAGAGTATTGAAAACAGCGACATGATTTTGCTGGCAGACCCAAACACGGCCGTGGTTGACCCCATTTGCGCCGCGCCGACCCTCAGCTTAATCTGTAACGTCTTCGACCCGCTGACCAAAGAACCATACTCACGCGACCCCCGTTACGTAACCCAGAAAGCGATTGAGTACCTCAAGGGCACTGGCCTCGCCGACTCCGTTTACTTCGGCCCCGAAGCCGAGTTCTTCGTCTTTGACCAAGTGCGCTACTCCGCTGGGGAATACTCCTCAGCTTATCAGGTAGACAGCATCGAAGGGCCGTGGAACAACGACATCTTTGGTTACGGCCACTCCGTGCCCCACAAGCGCGGTTATTTCCCCACCGCCCCGCTCGACACCCTGCAAGATTTACGCTCCGAGATGGTGCGCGTGCTGATTGATTCAGGCATCGTCATCGAAGTGCATCACCATGAAGTAGCCACGGCTGGGCAGTGCGAAATTGACATGAAGTATGATGACATGTTGAAAATGGCTGACCAAGTCCAGCTTTACAAATACATCGTCAAGAACGTAGCCGCCAAAGCTGGCAAAACCGTCACCTTCATGCCCAAACCGATTTTTGGGGATAACGGCTCGGGCATGCACACGCACCAGAGCTTGTGGAAAGATGGCGAGCCGCTCTTTGCGGGCGACCAATATGCGGGCCTGAGCGAGATGGCTCTCTACTATATTGGGGGGATTCTGAAGCACATCAACTCGTTGCTGGCCTTCTCCGCCCCCACGACCAACTCTTATCGTCGTTTGGTGCCGGGCTATGAAGCACCCGTAGTCATTGCTTACTCGGCGCGGAACCGTTCCGCGGCCGTGCGTATTCCTATGTACTCCATGTCGCCCAAAGCGAAGCGCATTGAGTTCCGTAGCCCAGACCCGATGGCGAACCCGTATCTCGCCTTTGCCGCGATGTTGATGGCTGGTCTGGACGGCATCAAGAACAAAATTTTGCCCGGTGACCCAGCTGAAATAGACTTGTTCGAGAGCGAAAACATCAGCAAAGTGACCATGACGGTGGGCAAGCTGAATGAAGCGTTGGACGCGCTGGAAGCAGACCATGATTATCTGTTGGAAGGTGGTGTCTTTACCAAAGACTTGCTTGACGCGTATATTGATTACAAACGCACCAAGGAAGTCGGTCCCGTCAGTCTGCGTCCGCATCCGTATGAGTTCCTGCTGTACTACAGCGCGTAGTTTGGTTGTATAAAGCGTCAGGTGATAAACAAAAAGCCCTGTCTCTCACAAGAGGCAGGGCTTTTTTGCTTTCTAAGCCGCCCTTTTGCCTTCGACAGGCTCAGGCAACGGGGTTGTCAATTAGGATGAAATACAGCTACACGGCCGTGGGCACCACCTCGCGCTCCAAGCGCATTGGCTGTAAGCGACCGTAAGTCAGTGACCGCCACAATTCAGCCGGGCCAAAGCGGTAGTACCGTAGCCAAATGGGGGAGATGGCAAGCTGGAAAGCCCAGATAGCGAGCACGAGGAGCAGTTGCCCCGTGCGTTCGATTTGCCCGAACAGGCCTAAGCCATGTCCGTAGAGGATGAAGGTGAATAGAATGGATTGGAGCAGGTAGTTGCTGAGGGCGGTGCGTCCCACGGCCGCGAACGGTTTAATTGCTCTTTCAAAACGCCCCGACTGGGCAATCAGCATAATCAAGGCCACATACCCCAAACTGACCCCCACACTGCCCCAATAATTGAACTGCGAACCGATAAAGCGACTATATTCGACTGTCCAGCCATTGGCAAAATTATTGAACACCCCCCAAATGATAAGCGGGTAGCCCAACCCAAACCCAACCAGCAACAGTTTGAGATAAAACGCCTGCGAGCGTTGCGCGGTCAGTACGCCCAGCTTGAACAAGGCCATACCGATGAGCATCAGCCCGCCTGCGCGCCACAGGCCAAAAAAGATGAAGCCGACCGTTTGTAGCTCGAAGGCAGAGGAGGCTCGATACGCCATTTGGGATAGCCAGCCCCCTTGATACGCGGCAACCTCGGCGGCGATTTGGTCAGAAGTGGGTTGCCAATCTGCTTGAAAATCAGCGATGGTTTCAGCGGGCATAAAGGGCATGCTCACGGCCGTGAATACCATTAAAATCGTACTCATGCTCAAGGCCACAACCCCCCAAATAATGAGCCAGCGCGGCGACAAATTGCGGAAAAAGTAAATCACAAACGCCACCAGCGCATACGTGACCAAAATATCGCCGTGCCAGATAAAATAAGCATGGATAAGACCAATGACCAAAAGCCAAAACGTGCGTTTGTAATGCAGGCCAGCGGCTGATTCCCCCTTTGCCTCCACTTTCGAGGTGATAAGCACCACGCCTGCGCCGTAGAGCATGGAGAAAATCGCCATAAATTTGCTATCCGCCATGATGTGGCTAGACAGCCACACGCCCAGATTCAGTCCCGTCAGGTCGCCATAGGCGGTGGGATTAAAATAGGCGGCATCTGGCATGGCGGTTTGGATATTCATGATGAGAATGCCGAGCAAGGCAAAACCGCGCAAAAAATCAAGGGCGACGATGCGTTTTTTGGGGGCGACGGGCAAAGTTTTCGGTTGGGACATGATGCGGAAATACTCCTTATTGAATGGATTGGCTGAACGCTTACGGCATAGAAAAAGCCGTTGGTAGCAGAGGTTTGGTCTGAACCAACGGCCGTGTGAAACGACGTTGTGGGCTAGAGGAAGTTACTTACAAGCGGGTCATTATTGCAGGTCAGGCTTGGCTTCTTCGTCGTTTAGCCATGCTTTCGCTTTTGCGGGGCGGAGGATGATGTACAGGCCGACGGCGATGAGGATGAGCGGCCAGCCTTGCCCCACGAGGCTTAAGGCGTTTAGCAAGAAGCCGTTGGTGATGACGGCAATACCGATGAAGCCGAGAATACCAGCGGGGATGAGCGGCCACCAGTGCGTTTCTTTGGTAAATATCGCGCTGAGGATGGGAATGAGTACCCAACCAGCGGCAAAACTAAGCAAGAAAATACCACCTTCTTCGAGATGAGCAAGCATGGGCAACTCCATCAGAGCCGCCCCGAGGCCAATGCCACCTAAAATACCGCCGGGGATAAATAGCCCAGCATTGCGGGTGAGCACCCCCCATATAATGAAAGCGGTCGCCAACAGAGGCAGGAAGAGCAATCCTGCGCTGTCAAAGGAGATAAATTGGCCGAGCAGAAGCAGGGCGCCAATCATGATGAGAAAGACGCCGCCAATGACGCCGTTACGTCGCTGTTGGCTCTCTTCTTTTTTTAGCTGTTTGATGTCGTTCGTGTTTTTTACGGTTGTGGTTGTGTCGTTCATGAGTTTCCTCCAAATTTTGATTAGTAACAAATGGGGCTGACCAACTGACCAGCTTACATTTATTATGATAGAGGGAACCCACGGCCGTGTGATGTGCCAAAAGTCATAGTGCGGGTCACATTTCCCAGAAGCGGCCAATTTTACGCGAATGTAACACGCTCCCCCTATGATGCAGACATGATGAACTTACCACTCTTTCCACTTAATACAGTCCTATTTCCAGGCATGCCCATCACCCTGCACATCTTTGAAGAACGCTACAAAGCGATGATGCAATGGTGCTTAGACAAGCGTCAGCCGTTTGGGGTCGTGCTGATTGGGGCAGGGCAAGAGGTGGGCGAACCCGCCACGCCGCGCACGGTGGGCTGTACGGCTGAGATTGCCAATGTGCAACGGCTGAGCGGCGGCCGTTTGAATTTGGTAGCCATTGGAGAGCAGAGGTTTGAAATTGTGGAGCTGGATTTTAGTGAGGCTTATTTGCGGGGGATGGTCACACCGCTGGGGTTAAGTTTGCCCACGGCCGTGTCTCAACCCACCACGCGCGGCCTGCGGCGGCAACTGCTAGCCTACCTAGAGCTACTCTCCACCTTGGGCGAAGTCGAATTCAATAGTGCCAAATTGCCCAACGACGCGCTCGAGCTTTCTTATCTGGCCGCTACTTTGCTCCAGATGCCCAATGACAAAAAGCAGGATTTGCTGGGCATTAACGAGGGGGATGACCTGCTGGCACAGGTTTATGATGCGTGTCGGGAAGAAACGGCCGTGTTAAAAGCGATGATTGCGGCCGGCGAACCGAAACAGGTGGGGCCGTTTTCGTTAAATTGAGCCTAGATTTTCAGGGTCAGGTTTCACGTGTCAGGTGTCAGGTGGCTTTTCTCTCGACGTGGCCTGTCTAGCCAAGCTATAACACCTGCCCTGAGCGCGTAAGAACCCTATTGCGTTGCCATCTCAAATCAATCCCCACTCCTTCCCCATCAGCGCGGCCTGCGTGCGGTCGCGCACATTCATCTTCCCCAAAATATTGGTCACATGATTTTTAACCGTGCCCTCCGCAATGAAAAGCTGAGCGGCTATCTCTTTGTTGCTCGCGCCCGTGGCGATTATCCCCAAAATTTCTAGCTCCCGCTCTGAAAGCGGCTCGGCCAGCGGCTGTTTGTCGGGCGAAGCCGAAGCGGCAGACGGCTGGCTGGGCAGGCGGGCAAATTCGGCCACGACTTTGGCGGCGACGGATGGCTCAAGGAAGGATTCACCTCGAGCGGCGGCGCGAATCGCCTCGACCAATCTATCAGAGGCGACATCTTTGAGCAGGTAGCCCACCGCGCCCGCACGTAGCCCCTCAAAGACGTATTCATCATCGTCAAAAGTGGTCAGCATGATAATTTTGACCTCGGGGTGTAGCGCGTGGAGCTGGCGGGTGGCGGCCACGCCGTCCAAAATGGGCATGCGAATATCCATGAGCACGACCTCGGGGGCGAATCTGGCCGTGGCTTCAATCGCCTCTTGCCCATTGCTCGCTTCCCCCACTACTTCTAATTCGTCCCAGACGGAAAGCAGGGTGTGAAGTCCCTCGCGAAAGAGGGCTTGGTCGTCTACGATGAGGAGTTTGATGGGAGAAGGCATGGTTTTTTGGGGGGAGGTTAGAAGTAAAAAGTGAGAAGTAAGAAGTGGTTGGCGTTCTGGCGAAGGTTTGTGAGACAGACCCGACTTCTCACTTTTCACTTTTCACTTGCCACGTCTGTATTCGTCGGCAGGGTAATGGTCAGGGTCAGGCCATCGCCAGCGGTACTGCTGATGTCCATTTGGCCGCGCAAGAGGTTGACCCGTTCACGCATGCCCAGCAGGCCAAAACCAGAGTCTGTGATTTCTGCCCCTTGGCCGTTGTCACGCACGATGAGGACAACTTGCTCGGGGTTAGTGTAGTCGAGAACCACGGCCGTGTGGGTCGCCTGCGCATGTTTACGCACGTTGGTCAACGCCTCCTGCATAGCGCGATAAAGGGTCAGGTTGAGCCGAGGCGAAAGCGGTTGCGGGTTGCCCACGACGCTGAGCGTGGTGGTGATGCCGCTGGCTTGGGATTCAGCTATCAAATCTTGCAGGCGGTCTTGCAGGGGGCGGTCTTGCTCGGGGGCACGGAGCGCGGCCACGGAATGACGCACTTCGGTCAGCCCTTCTTGAGTCAGCTTTTGCGCCTTTTGCAGAGCGTCTTCCGCTTTGGCGGGATTCTTGGCCATGATGGCCCGCGCCGCGCCAATCTGCACGTTGACCACGGTCAGGTAATGGCCGAGGCTGTCGTGAATTTCCCGCGCCATGCGGTTGCGCTCCTGAATAATGACCATCTCTTCGACTTTGGCGGCGTATTCGCTGAGCTTTTGGTTGGCTTCTTGGAGTTCGATGGCGAGCTTTTCGACCTGTTCACGGCCGTGTTGTTCCCGTGAAGCAATGCGCGAAAAAATCGCTACAAACACAACGGCGGACGATAAATAGAGCGGCACATAAAGCAATGATTCAAAGGATTGATTGACATAACTGTAAACTGCACTCACCACGAAAATCATCACCCCGCTCACCAGCACTAAATATTTATTGGCAAATTCAGTCCCAAAACCGACCAGCGGCAAGCCAATGAGCCACCATTGACCCAAGGCTCCGCCGACTAGACCGATGAGTATCAGCAGGGCAAACTCGATGGTGAAAAAAAGCGTGACGCCGTACAGTTCAGGGAGACGGTCGAGAAAGGTCTCTTCACTAACCAAGAAGTAGGAGAAGATAACGCCGGCGCAGGTCAGCACCACGATTTCGACCCAGTTGTACCCTGGCCCGTCGTTCAAAAAGGCGGCGAGAAACATAGTGATGAAACCAGCGGCGACGACGACGACGGTGGCGAGAACATCAGTGCGGTTGGTGGTGGTGGTGGTGGGCATTTTGTTGTCAGAAGTGAGAAGTAAAAAGTGAGAAGTGGCTTGCTTCTCACTTTTTACTTCTCACTTTTTACTCAGCTACAGCGTGTACAGTTCGCCAAATTTGCCTTTGAGGTAGGCGATGTAGGGGTCGATGGTCAGGGGGGCGCCGGTGACGCGCTGGATGAGTTCGTCGGCGGTGTATTTACGGCCGTGGGTGTAGATGTTGTCGGTGAGCCAACTGTGCAGGGTGCTGAATTCCCCTTGGCTGATTTCGGCGGGGATGGAGGGGTGGGCAGACACGGCCGTGTTATAAAACAGCGCACTCATGATATTGCCCAGCGTATACCCTTGGAACACCCCGCCAATCGTGCCCGCATACCAATGCACATCCTGCAAACAGCCATTCACGTCGCTGGGAGCCTGCACCCCCAGGTCTGATTGATAACGAGCGTGCCACGCCTCGGGCAAATCCTTCACTGCGAGCGAGCCTTCCAGCAGTTGCAGTTCCAAATCAAAGCGAATCATGACGTGCAGGTTATACGTCACTTCGTCCGCGTCGGTGCGGATGAGCGACCGTTGCACTTTGTTGATAGCCCGATAAAACGTATCAAGCGGCACATCGCCAAGCTGGCTGGGGAACTGCTGTTGCAGTTGCGGGTAATAATGCGTCCAAAAGCCGCGACTGCGCCCCACCAAATTTTCCCAGAGGCGGGACTGACTTTCATGCACCCCCGCCGACGTGCCGTTGGCGAGCGTAGTGCCTTCGTAAGCCATGTTGATGCCCTGCTCATAGAGGGCGTGTCCCGTTTCATGCAGGGTGCTAAACAGGGCTTCGCTCAGATTGTTTTCTTTGACACGGGTGGTGATGCGCACATCGCCCAGCGAAAATTTAGTCATGAAGGGGTGATGCGTTTTGTCCTGCCGACCGCGCTCGGTATCGTAGCCATACGCCTGCGCCAGTTGCCACCCAAAAGCGAGCTGGTCCGCTTCGGGATAGGTTTCATGCAGGCAACTTTCATCGGCTGGCTCTTGGCTGGTGATAGTCTCGACCAAGGGCACAAGTTGCTCCCGTAGCTCCGCAAAAATGCGGCGCACGCTTTCCGCTTTCATGCCGTAGTCAGCAAAATCTATGAGGGGGTCGGCGATATGGTCATAGCCGGGGAAAAAGTCGGCCATTTGACGACTCAGATCGAGGGTTTTCTCGAGGTAGGGCTGGACGGCGGCAAAGTTGTTTTGTGGCCGTGCGCCCGCCCACACTTGATAGCTTTCAGCCATGTGCGTATACACTTCAGATAAAAATTGGGGGGGGATTTTGGTCGCTTGCTCGTAATCGCGGCGCGTGACGCGGATAAGGGCGGCTTCGTCGCTGTCGGGGTCGAACGGGGCTTTTTCGAGCTGGTCGAGGAGGTTGCCCACGGCCGTGTCCGTGAATTTTTCCTGCGCCAAGCGACCCAGTAGCGCGGTTTGGCGACCACGAGCGGGTGCGCCACCGGGCGGCATATAGGTGGATTGGTCCCAATTGAGCAACGCGCCTGCGTTTTGCAGGTCGGTCACTTCCATCAGGCGTTGTTTCAGTTCAGTAAGCTGTTTTTCGTGGGTCATGCGGGTTACTCCTTATCAGTGGGGGCAATTGGTTTGTTAGGGTTGGTTGCACAGGTTGAGAAACGCTTGCCTTTTAGATGTTACCCCAATTTGGTTAGTTGGGAAACTTGTGACACGGCCGTGTCGGCACAAGGGCAAAGGCAGGGTGTTATGGCAGGGTAACGGGGGTGAGGGTAAACATATCGGTGGGAGGGGTGGTGCTGAGGGGGAAGCGTTGACCTGTTTGGGGGGAGTAAAGCCCAAGGCGGAGGTATTGTTGCCCGGCGGGGGTTGTGGCGGGGAGGTGGAGTTGGATTTCTTGTTGGATAATGTCGCCGGGTTCAAGCCCAGTGAGGGCGGTGGGCCAGCCATCGTATTGGGCGATAATCTGGCTAGGGTCGTCGCCAGAAAGGTGGAGGAAGGTGGCGAGGGGTGGAGCCTGACTGGGGTGGGGACGGGGCAACACGGCCGTGTCTCCCACCTGCCAATACAAACTCACCCGCCACGTCGGCGATAACGTATACCCCACCAGTGTCAACGACTCTCCAAACGGCACATGCAACGGCACAAAATCAACCGGCGGTACAAACCCCTCCCCCAACGGATAAATCTGGCTCGGCGACTGCACCCATTTGGTGAGCAGTTGCCGTTCCGGTTGCACCCCCAACTCGGCGGGCGAAATATCCGACACCGCCCGCCCATCACTGATAACCCGTCGGTCAATCGGCCATTCTGGCGGATAAGCCACCTGATAGAGACAAATGGAATAGCCCGCACACGCCACCGGCTCTTTCCCCAGAAAATAGGCGTACATATCATTGTTTTGCAACATCAGCCCCAGTTGCAGACTGGTCATGCTGAGGGCATACCAGCCGGGCAGGGGAGTATATGGGTTGTAAGCGTCTATTTCTGCGCCAGCGGTGAAGCGGAGGAAGCCGGGGGTGGGGTGATAAGTGATGCCATATTTTTCGGGCACGGCCGTGCCAAAGTAGCCCAAATAAAGTTCATTGATTTCACGCTCACGGAGCAACCGCTCCAGCAAAATCAAATCCTGTCCCCAATCTACATTTGCATCCACCAACAGATAGCGGCCATGAGCTGGCCCCCCCGCCAACTCATTAAAAAACGCTTCCTGATGCGGCCACAGGCTCAGCGTGCCGAACGCTTGCCAGAGGAGCAAAAGGGCAACCAGCAATGGCCGCCACCGCCAGCCACGCCACGGGCGGAGCCAATCTCCCTGCCCCACCTGTGCCGCCAGCATAATGAGAAAGGGGACGACGGGCAAGATGTGGCGGTAGCCGATAGTGATGCGCCCGGTCATGGCTAGGAACATGAAGAGGAGGGGGGGGAGCCAAAGCACGGCCGTGTTGCGCCACGCCTTCCCCCGCCCAATCAGCCATAAACCACCACCTGCCAGCAGGAGCAGGGGCAAGGGGGTTTTGAGGAGCAACGCCACAGGGAAGTAATACCACCAGCCACGGTTGGAAATTTGCCCCAGCAAAAAGGCTGTTTTCGGCTCTTCTTCTATCACCATGAAGGTGTCCCAGAGGCTGTAGGGGTAAAAGGGGGCAGGGATAGGCAGGTGGCTGAGCGGCCACACTGCGCCGGGAATCACACCCACATCTAAGCGGTAAATGGCCCAGAGGGTGGCGTAGGCAACCACGGCCATGACCAACCCCATCCCCAACAGATTGCGCCACGGCCGTGGACGAGATTCCGCCAGCAAAACCACCCCCAACAGCATCGGCCACACCATTAAGCCTGTAAATTTTGTCCCCATGGCACAACCAACCGCTACCCCCACCCATGCCGCATTGCGCCAACTCGGTTGTTGTTGCCACCGCCACAGTCGCCACATCGCCAACGTCAGAAAAAAGGTTAAGCCTAAATCGGTGGTGATGAGGCGGCTGTTGGCGAGCAGATTGGGGTCAAAAATGGCGAGGGCAAAGGCTATCCAGCCCGCCGTGGGGCTAATCATCTGGCGTGCCCACCAGAAGAGCAAGGCGGTCAACGCGGTGCCGAGCAGGATGATTGGCACACGGCCGTGGACGAGTATCCCCTGTGGGTCACTGTTCGCTTGCCACAAAAAAACGTCAGCAAAAATAAAATAATCGCTCTGCGCCCATGAAGGATGTTCCACAGGCAAAACGACATCATCCCGCGCCAACAAGGGGAGGCCGCTTAACGCATTGACCAGCGGCGGATGGCTAAGCGAAAGGCGAAAATCACCCGTTCTCAGATAAGCATAGCCAGCGGCAATATGGTACTGTTCATCAAAAGCGGCAGATTTTAAGGAAGAGGCGAATAAGGCTTGGCTGGCAAAGAGACTTAACCCGCCAAGAAGCAGTAGCCATTCCCAGATATTAAGGTGACGTTGGGGGAGATGTGGTGTCATAGATAGATAGGAGCTTAGCCAACAAAAATTGTGCCGTGCGTCCCATAAGACAAAGGAGAGGACGACATGCTTTATGGAAAAAAGACCTCGCGTAAGATGAGATAGCATGTGACACTCCCAAACATGGTCTAGCCAGCGAGGATACAGGACTATGACCAGTTGGTCTTACACGCCGCTTGGTAATAAACGACGGAAAGACTCCAATCCTTGGGTCTCATAGGCGGACGAAATTGTAGGGCAGGTGGCGGGAAAGGTAAAGGGGGGTTGGGTTTTGGTTATGATTTGGTTTAGCTTTGTTTAAGGGCGGGTTAACAGCGGGGGCAAAGCAAAGCCCCGCAGGCTGGAAGTCAGTCTGCGGGGCTAGGGGAATGGCTAGTTGGTTGGTTAGTTGGTTGGCTCAGTTTGCCTAAATGGTGCGGCGGCGCAGGAGGAAGGCGGTGGTGAAGGTGAGCAGGCCAGCGATGAGCCAGAGGGTGGTGCTGGCTGTGGTGGGGGTGGTTTGCTGTTGTTGGGAGAGGGTCACGGCCGTGGGCGAAAACTCCTGCCCCAAATCCTCGACCTCACCCCCCAGAGCCGCCCCAATGGGTGAAGAGGCACACGTTTCATACAGGCGCACGCGCATGTTGTACATCTCCGGCGTTTTGGTAATCGGGCCACCCGGTACATCAAAGGTATCATCAGGAACGGTGAAGCTGTAATTGCCACTGCCACCCACCTCTTCACTAATTACCCGTTCGGCGGGGTCATCAAACACACCATTTTGGTCCCAATCAATCCACGCATAGAGGCAACCCGTGGCTAAGCCACCGCTGGTATCCGTCACGACAATATCCAATGAGCCGCCATTGGCCCCGTCTTGCCACTGTCCACCGACGCCACTGCCAGCCCCAATAGCTACGCCATCATTGCTGTCCGTGTCTGCGCCGCGTGACCACGCTGTGCCGAGGCGCAGTTCGCCGTGCCCAGTGTGCCATGCCGCGCCGTAACTGGCGGGTAGGGTGCTTTGGTTCGGTTGCAAATTCAAGCCGACGATAACCGGGTCATGGTCGGAGGAGCGGAAGGGGCCAGAGCCATAGAAGCTAGTAATCTGACCGGGACTTTTGAACTCCACATTATAGTCCAGAGCAATTGGCTCGTCGGCGTTGAGGTGCCACTCGGCCGTGCCGGTAACAAAGGGGAATAGTTCATCACTGGCAAGAGCGTGATCCAAGTAACCCCATTGTCCACCGAACTGGTAGCCATACGCATACAGTCCGCCAAAATGGCTGACCAAATTGGTATAGCCAGCGTTCTGAATGACCATAATGGGGTCTTCCATGGCATAGGCATTCAGGTCGCCAATGATGAGGAAGAAGTCGGAGTTGCTATTAGTCGGGTCAGTGGCGAGGTAATCTACCAACGCTTCGGCCGCGGCGGTGCGTACCCCGTTGCAATTGCCCTGCCCATCCCCCGCATCAGGGTCGCCCACATCAACGCAGGCCGAGCCTTTTGATTTGAGGTGATTGACCGCCACGGTGAACCGCGCCCCGCTATCTGGTTCGACAAAGGTTTGGATAATCACGGGACGATTTTTGCCATCGTTGAAGCGGGCATCAATCGCACCATTCAAAAGGGTGTGACTGCCTACGGGTGTGACCATAGCCGGCTGGTAGATAATGGCTTGTTTGATGGCATCCGTGCCCACGACACCAGTGTTAATGTAAGCATAGGTTCCTGCCCCCGCTACAGCGTTGAGGCGGCTGACCAAATCAATGACGGCATTGTCGGTAGCGTGGTTTTCGATTTCCATGAGACCAATCACGGCCGCGTCTATCTCCACAATCGCATTCACAATCTTGGTGTATTGCCGCTCAAACTCCACCGCACTGTTGGCGCCCCGACACCCCATGTTGCCAGCGGGGCCACAAATGTTTGGCCCTGTATCGAGGGTGGTGAAGTAGTTCAGCACGTTAAAGCTGGCGACTTGCACGTTGCCGCCCACATTGGGAGGGGTGGCACTGCGGGGATTGCTGGGGGTGAAGGTTGGCACGGCCGTGGTGTGAATGCGATACGCATCCGTCGAGTTGCCCGACACGGTAAATCCAGACCAGCTATAGGTTAAAACGCCCACGATGTCGCTGACCGCATCCCCTCCCCGAGCCGTATTGGTATAGCTCAGACCCGTTGGGGCGGGATAGATAACGGGGTCTGGGTTTTGGCTAGTGCTACCATCATCAATGACGATTTGATTCAGTTGATTCAAGGCCAACTGCGCCGCGGCGGGCGCTCCCGGAAGCGCGACATTCGTTGGCTGGGGCAGACGCGCCCCAAAAGAGAGGGTCAACTCCCCGGCGCGACCCAGCAGGTAGTTGTTGGTGACATAGAGGGTTTGGGGGAGGGTGACCAGCATGCCTTCATACCGTTCGAGGTAATCAACCCCGCCCACAGGCGCAGGGAAGGGTAATTCAAACGTGGCGGGTGACACTTCGTCCCAGGCGTCTAGATCGCAAATGGTGACGGTGGGGGAACTGGCAATTTGGGTGAGGCCGAAGAATTCGGTCACGTTGCCAGTCACACGAACGCGCTGACCTGCTTCAACGGGGGTGGTGCTAAAGACAAAAATGCCTTCGGAGGTGGTTGGGTCAGCGTCGCGGTCGGCATCTTCTTCTTGGATGAAGAAGCCATTGAGGGTGTCTTGGAAATCACCTACAACGACGGCTTGCACGGTGACCGTTTGACCAACGAGGGGGCTGACCATGCCACTGCCTTGTACTTGGTGAATGTAATGGCTAGCGGGTTGGTCACAAACGGGGGTGGTATTGAGCGTGGTAAAGCTCCAACTGTAATCTGTAGCCATATTGTTGGGCGTGTCGTCTTGGTCAACGACCTGCGCCGCATAAATAGTGACGGTGCAAGTTTCATCTTCATCAAAATCGATATTGGGGTTGATGAGGAAGGTGGTCGGGCCACCAGACACGGCCGTGTCGTCTACATCGCGGGGGCCACTATCAGCGCAAGCAATTTGGAACCAATTGCCATTCACGGTTACGGCTTCGCTGAAAGTGATGCTGATGTTGCTGTCAAGGGGAACATCGGTGGCCGCAGAAGCGGGGCTAGTGCTGGAAACTGTTGGGGGAACGTCGCCAGCGATATCGCCCGTTAGTAAAACATCGTCAATACGCCATTCAACCCCATTTGTACTGGTAAAACGTATACGTAAGTTAGCGGCAGATGGAATAGAACCAGTGGCTGTACGATAATGCCATCTAGCTGTACCTGAGCCTGTAGGTAATGCGGGAACCGTTAATGTTGTCCAATTTGTACCATCACTACTAACCGCCACTGTGAGGCCAGACCCATCCTCAGCATTGGTATTTTTTCTCACCCCAAATGAGAGAGAAAGGTTTGTATAGTCATTCGTATTGATATCAGCGATCTGAAAATATTCGCCATTGAAGTTCAACATTACATTCCATGTACCAGATGCGGCTGGATAGTCTGATGTAGCAGAAGGGGATGTGGTACGCATGTCCCCTGTACCACTCATTGTTAAATCGTCATTAGCAAAGCGATTATTCGCTTCGTGGGTGCTAATCGCATTACCATTCGCACCACCTGTACCATCGTACATGCTTTCATCAAAAATGGTGGCGAGAGGAGCGCCCACGGCCGTGGGCAGACTTGAATTCAATAAAAATAG
>JBGTIZ010000385.1:0-2636 GCA_041745395.1 Promineifilaceae bacterium (SeqCode)
ACGGGATACCTGTGCAAGAATTTCGCCCTTTTTCCCAATGGCAACCAGATGACATGCTGAGCGATGTGCGCTGTTTGTCTGTGCCAAGTTGGCTCCAGCCGGGCGAGTATCACCTGACGGTGGGATTGTTTGACCCGCTTAGCGGGGAACGATTGGTAGTGCAGGAAGGAGAAACGCTTTTTCCTGAAGCGGTGCGGTTAGTGACGTTTACGTTGGAGTAAGGGCGCGGGCAATTTCAGCCAAGTTGGCGGCTTTGCTATAAAATAGGGTTATGATTGATTCAACACTACCATTTGAACCTCCCATGTTTGTTGTCGCAACGCCATTAGGATTTACAGTGCGTACAACAGAGCGATATTGGCACATTATCACCACTATTAAACACCCGATTGTGTTGGGTAAAGAGGAAGAGATAAAACTCACCCTGCAACAACCCGATGAAGTACGGCAAAGTAAAAGTGATCCAAATGTTTACCTCTTTTACCGTTCTGATGGTGAAAATCATTGGTTATGTGCTGTGGTAAAGCGACTCAATGGGGATGGATTTCTAGTTACCGCTTATAGGTCTAGGAATATCAAGGAAGGAAACCAGATATGGCCTCTGTAAAAGTTTATTATGACCATGAAGGAAACACCCTTACTGTGTGGTTTGGCAATCCTGCGGATGAATACGAAGTGGAAGAAACGGGGGATGAGGTTGTGTTGATGAAGGATATCCACGGCCGTGTTATTGGTTTTGAGAAACTAAACTTTAGCCAACAAACCAGTGCCAATCCACTCAAAGTCGCCTTTGAAACAGTCGCCATCTAATCACGAATAAACGACTGTCAATTCCAACTTACAGCTTCTCCCCAGAGAAAATCCCCCTATGTTAGCCAAACGTATCATCCCTTGTTTAGACATCAAAGACGGCCGTGTGGTCAAAGGCATTAATTTTGTCGAGCTACGCGACGCTGGCGACCCTGTGGAGCAGGCCAAGCTGTACGACGCCGCTGGGGCAGACGAACTCGTCTTTCTGGACATCACGGCCACCCACGAAAAGCGGGACACTGTGCTAGAAATGGCGAAAGCGGTGGCCGACCAACTGTTTATCCCCTTTACCGTCGGCGGCGGGATTCGCACCACGGAGGATATGCGCGGCATTTTGCGCTCGGGGGCAGACAAAGTGAGCATTAACTCGGCGGCGGTGAAAACCCCCAAGCTCATCAGCGAGGGGGCGCATGAGTTTGGCAGTCAGGCGATTGTGGTTGCTATTGACGCTAAGCGTAAAACGGACGACACGGGCTGGGAGGTGTATATCGGCGGCGGGCGCACCCCCACGGGGCTGAATGCGGTGGCGTGGGCGCAAGAGGTGACGCGGCGCGGCGCGGGGGAGATTTTGCTGACGAGTATGGACGGGGACGGCACCAAGGCGGGGTATGATATTGAGTTGACGCGGGCGATTGCGGACGCGGTGGAGATTCCGGTGATTGCATCGGGTGGGGCGGGGAAGCCAGCTCATTTTGCGGAGGCGTTAACCCACGGCCGTGCGGATGCCGCTTTGGCCGCGTCGCTGTTTCATTATAAGGAGCTAACGGTAGCCGAGGTGAAGGCGTATTTGGCCGAGCAGGGGATTGCGGTGCGGTTGTAGATTAGAGGCAAAGGAGGCGGTAATGGCTTTAGCCAATGAGTTAATAACTGAAGATTTTGTGACAGAAGTCGCCCAATTGTGGCCGCCCAGAGGGCAATGGACAGAGAGCGACTATTTCCAACTGCCTGAAAGCAATCGCCTAATTGAGCTATCTGAGGGAGAAATTACGATTATGCCCCCGCCGAGTGACACGCATCAACGTTTGGTCGGTAATTTATATCGTCTGCTGTACGCTTTTGTGGCGGCGCATCAATTGGGCATTGTGCGTTTTGCGCCGCTGGCGGTGCGTCTGTGGCCGGGCAAGATACGGGAGCCAGATTTGCTGTTTATCAGCCATGAGCATGCTGATCGACTGGGTGAATATGTGCACGGGCCGCCCGATTTGGCAGTCGAGGTCATTTCGCCCACGAGCCGCACGGTTGACCGTGTGACTAAGTTTGGGGAGTATGCGCAAGCGGGTATCAGCGAGTATTGGCTGGTAGACCCTGCGCAAGAGGTGGTGGAGGTGTTTGTGCTGGAGCAGAGTGGGTATGAGGGGTACTACGAACTGTTGGTGAAGGCAATGGGGACAGAGATGGTTCGTTCACGAGTGTTGACGGGGTTTGAAACCACGGCCGTGTCTATTTTTAGAGCGTAACAATGGATATACCACTCAAATTTGATGATAAGGGGTTAATCACGGCCGTGGTGCAAGATGCCACCACCCACCAAATTCTTATGGTGGCGTGGATGAACGCTGAGGCGTTACGCCTGACCCAAGAACGGGGCGAAGCCGTCTTTTGGAGCAGAAGCAGGCAAGAAATTTGGCACAAAGGGGCGACATCGGGCAATGTGCAAAAAGTGCGCGAAATTC
This sequence comes from Promineifilaceae bacterium (SeqCode), assembly GCA_041745395.1. Lineage (GTDB taxonomy): Bacteria > Chloroflexota > Anaerolineae > Promineifilales > Promineifilaceae > Hadersleviella. The sequence continues at coordinate 2,484 of JBGTIZ010000385.1, forward strand.
GGGTGGACTGCGATGGGGACACCCTGCTCCTGCTGGTAGACCCCGCTGGCCCCGCCTGCCACACGGGCAAGACAAGCTGTTTCCAGCAATTCCCGTAGCTAACGAATTTTCCGCATAAATTAAAGAAATGATGGTGTTGTTTTCAGCAATTTT
>JBGTIZ010000386.1:0-21892 GCA_041745395.1 Promineifilaceae bacterium (SeqCode)
AATACTCTTACTCTATTATGGTGACATTCCCCTGAATTCACCACAATTTTAAGCTTGCCGGACAAAAACCACCCCTTCACTATCCCCAAGCACCCACGGCCGTGTTCCTCCCCCTCCACCACCTTGCAACCCAGGCGTCACCAACGCCACCTGCCACCCATCCTGCGCCAGCTCCGCCAAAGGCAAATCCAACGGCGTGACCGTGCGCGGCGCACCCTCCATATTGGCTATAAACAACACCTGTTCCTGCCCGTCGGGACTATGGCGCAGACCGTAGAAAATGACGGAGCCATCCGTCGGATGCAGGTATTCTAGCTGGTCATCGGGGCCAAAATTCTCCCGCAAATAAGGCCGCGCCCGCCGAAAATCACGCACGCGCTGGTTGTAGCTGACCTGCTCTGGGTTAACCATCTCGGTGTAATGGCTGACATTGCAATACTCATGCAGGTCATCCATCCACGCCCGCGCTATCTGTTTCAGACCCACGGCCGTGAACCCACCCGCTGGCCCCGACAAACCCATCTGGTTCAACAATTGCGCCATCAGCGGCAAATCATAAGCTGTCATCTCGACCGCTTTGTCCAATGAGCGCAGAAAATGGCGCAACCCATCCAGCCCCTCAAACCCCATCTGCTTGAGCCGGGGAAAAGCAAACGCCTGCTGATACCCAGCCGTGGTCACCGCCCAGTCGAGAAAACGAGCCTCTTCGGAGACGACCTTCACTCCCCAGCGGTCATCCGTATTGCGGATAAAGCTCCACGGAGCGTGCATGGCCGCGTTGATAAAATCCATGGGAATGCCGGGCATGAGGGCGTAATCGAACAGTTTGGCGGCGGGATTGTCGTACCCTCTGCGGAAAATTTCGGGCAAGGTGTCCCCCAAATAGGTGTTGAGCCGGGCATCGGTGGGCACTTGTGTGCCGCGCCGCAGGGTGTCGTGGTTGGCACAGCCCGTAATCCAATGACTGCCCACGGCCGTGATTTCCCGTATGCGCCACCATTTGCTCACCCAAAAGGTAAACAGGAAGGGCGTATTGTGGGCAAAGGTCAGCGGCCCCCACTGCACCACATTGGGCATGAGCTTGGTCACTTCTCGATAGGTCGAAGTGAGTTCCCAATCGGGGTTGGGCCAGGGGCGGCCATCTTCAAAAATCATCCACGGCAAATATTTTTGCCCCGCCACCTCCTGCACCATCTCGTTCATCAGGCGCAAATAGTCATCGTCGTGGTGCAAGGTGTCCGTTTCGGCGTCCCAATATTTGAAATCCTGCGCCCCGTCTACGCGCAAGCCATCCACGCCGTAGTTGCTTTTGCGCCGTTGCATTTCGAGCAAAATGGCGCGCACGACGGGCTGGCGATAGTTCAGATTTTGGCCGTACATGCCGGGGCTGGCGATGTAATGGGGGTTGAGCAGGGGGAGGGCTTGGTTGTCGGCGTGACCGTAAACAACGTCGAGGATGATTTTGATGGGCTGGCCGGGGAAGTTGTGCAGGGTGACGATGAGGTCGAGCAGTTCGTCGGGGCGTTGGGAGCCAAGCACGGCCGTGTTGGGCGCGGGCGAAGCGACCGTCATAATGTCATACCCCCAGTTGGACATATCGGGGCGGCGTAGCTCCACCGTCACTTGCGCCCCCTCCTCGGCGATGGGGTTCCAAAAGCGGGGGCCGCCCTCATACTCAATCGTCGGCTCAATCGGCATCAGTTGCACCGCATCATAGCCAATGTAATTTTGCTCGGCGGGGGTGAGCGGCTCACCCGTCTGCAATTTGTCGCTGATGGTGCGGTAGATGTGGGTCAGCCCCGCCAGCGTGCCCTCGGCGGAAGCGGTGCCGACGTGCAGTTGTAAAATGTTGAGCGGCGGGCCGATGCGGGGCACGCCGTTTTCGTCAGCCACGATGTCCAGGGTCTCGAGGTTTTGGAAATGGGAGGCGTCTCCACGGCCGTGCAACATCCCCGCCCAATCATACAGTTCCGCCGGAGCAAGCGTGCCCCACGGCACAGAATAGGCCAGCGGGTCTACTTCGCTATGCCATTTCCCCGTCTCATCCTGATACGCCAGCCAGTATAAATCTCCCCACTGCTCTCGCTGGCCGGGGCGCAAATGCTCATAGACGCCCCACGCAAATTCCTCCTGTAGCCGGAGCGGAAGCCGCCACCGCTGGTAGGTCATCGTCTGCACGGCCGTGTGGGGCATTGGGTCAGCCGTTGGCCGATGAATTTCTAGCCACATTTCCCCCTGCTTCGCTATCTCTGGCACCCAAAAGCCGACCGTCGTTTGGCCGCTCTGCGCATCATAATGTGCGCCCAACTTAGGGGCAATTTTTTGCGCCGCCGCAAATTCACTCTCGCTGTTCTGCGCTATCTTGGCCGCCCAATCAAGCAACACGGCCGTGTTCTTTTCGTTCAATATGGGTGTACTCATTTGGTTTTCTCCTTGTGGGTGCATGGTTCAAGGTGCAGGGTGCAAGGGGCGCAACTTCGCACCTCGCCCTTCGCACCTCGCACGATATAATTACCTCATGTCTATTCCTGAAAAACTATCCGCAATGAATGTAACCATCGTCGGTTTGGGGCTAATGGGTGGCTCGTTGGCCTTGGCTCTGCGGGGCAAAGTGACCCGGCTCACGGCCGTGGAACAGCACGCCGCTACGCGCCAATACGCCTTGCAAAACCGTCTAGTAGACCAAGTGACCGATAATCTTCTGCTGGGCGTCAAGGATTGCCACCTGCTCATCTTAGCCACGCCCGTCCGTACTATTTTAAGACTAATTCCGATGTTGCCCAACTTACGCGCCAATGGGTGCATGATTTTGGACATCGGCAGTACCAAAAACGCGATTAGCGAGGCGATGGGCAAGTTGCCCCCGCCGTTCCGTGCCGTGGGGGGGCATCCGATGTGTGGCAAGGAGGTCGCGGGCGCGGGCGCGGCTGAGGGGTCGCTTTATGAGGGGCAACTCTTTATCCTGACGCGCAACCCGCGCACGGATAAAGTGGCGGAGCATATCGCGGAGCAGGTGGTCACGGCCGTGGGGGCGCGTTCTCTCTGGTTAGACCCCAAAATACATGATGAGATGGTGGCCGCCATCAGCCATCTGCCCTATCTTGTCTCGGCCGTCTTAATGGCGACGGTCGCGCCGCAGGCGGATGGGCAACATGGGGGGGACGAACGGCTCTGGTCGGTCAGCGCGTCTGGCTTTCGAGATACGGCTCGCCTCTCTGGCTCTGACCCCGCCATGTTGCGGGATATTTTGCTGACGAACCAAACGGCCGTGTTGGCGCAGTTACGCATTTATCAGAAACAACTCACGGCCGTGCAGGGTCTCATCAAGCGCGGCGACGAAACAGAAATCGCCGCGTGGCTTCAGGCGCGGCAGACGGAATACACGGTTTATAAAGGCGTAATGAGTAAGGAATAATGAATAAAGGGGTTGGTGGCTGGGGATGAGGGCGCGGTCTGACCTCGTTTCTCTCGAGAAAATCTCCGCGCTCTCCGCGAACTCCGTGGTTAATCTGACCGACTGAAAGAGTAAACGCTTATGGACGCAAAGTTTTGGTATCAAGTGTGGGAACAGGGACGGCTGGGCTTTCACCAAACGCGGCCGAATCCGCAACTGGTGGAATTTTGGCCGCAGGTGGTCGCGGCCTCCCACACCCACGGCCGTGGGCCGGTCTTGGTGCCGCTGGCGGGTAAAAGCAAAGATATGCTCTGGCTACGGGAGCAGGGTCATACGGTGGTGGGGGTGGAGCTGAGCGAGATAGCGGTGCGAGACTTTTTTGCGGAGAATGACCTCACGGCCGTGTCGGAACCGTTCGGCTCGTTTGTGCGCTATCGCTCCCAGCCAGCGGGGCTGGAGCTATGGTGTGGGGATTTTTTTGACCTAACGCTCGAGATGGTGCAAGAGGTGGGTATCACGGCCGTGTATGACCGCGCCTCCCTCATCGCCCTGCCGCCCGAGATGCGCCCCGCCTACATGCAACAAATGGCGCGTATTTTGCCCGCCCACACCCACATCCTGCTCCTCGCCATCGAATACGACCAAGCCGAAATGAGCGGCCCCCCTTTCTCCGTGCCCGACGCCGAAATCCGCCAAAACTATAGCGAAGCGTTCCACCTGACCCATCTGCGCCAGCAAAATGTCCTGCAAAAAGACCGCCGCCTGCGCCATTTTCTTTCGTCATTGACCGAAAATGTGTACCTACTGGAGCGTGTGGCGGGCGAGTGAGAAGTTAAAAGTCAAACGTAAGAAGTGGTTGGTGTGCTGAGCAAGGATTGTCAGACAGACCGAACTTCTCACTTTGTTGTATGACTTTTTGGGTTACCTACCGCAGACTGAACCGCCTATAGGCATAATGAGATTTTTATCTCTATAGCGCACTGCGTCTCTAAACTCAAGTCCCCCACATGGGGGAGGTCAATACTCCCCATATGGGGGTTACGAGTCTCTAGTAGTTTTTGTAGCATAAGAAGTAGTTGTCATGAATTGTAGGGTAATTAAGCCACACAAGATTGATGACTGGTAAGAGCTTGTATTCTCAAAACTAAGGAGACGAATCAATGAATGAAACACAAACAACTATCACTGCTTTATATGATCGGACAGAAGATGCTCAGAAGGCACTGCGTGAATTGCAAAAAATGGATATTTCTCACGACGACATCAGCCTGATAGCTAGCGACGCCGCTGGTAAGTACAGCCATAATAACGGCCATGATAATAACGGCCGTGACAATAATGGCCGTGACCTCCAGACTGAGCGTGATGCGGGTGAAGGCGCGGTCGCTGGGGCTACAGTCGGTGGTCTCGGTGGTTTGGCCGTCGGTTTGGCGGCCTTGGCGATCCCTGGTATTGGCCCAGTTTTGGCGGCTGGTCCGATTGCTAGTGCCTTGGTTGCAGCTGGCATTGGCGCCGGTGTTGGTGCAGTTACCGGCGGCATGGTTGGTGCGCTCACAGATATGGGCGTGAGCGAAGAAAGAGCTGGTTACTATGCCGAGGGTGTCCGCCGTGGCGGTACACTGTTAACGGCCCACGTACCCGAACACATGAGCAACCGGGTAATGGATGTGTTGAACCGCTACAATGCCGTAGACGTCGAAGAGCGCGTTTCACATTGGCGCGAGAGCGGCTGGGAAGCGTATGATTCCGACGCCAAATCTTACGGCGTAGAGGAAATAGAGCGTGAGCGCAACCGCTATGGCACCGGCCACACCACACCTATGAGCGGAACCGCTTCCAATGCGCTTCTAAATGAACATAAGTGGACGGCGTAACTGGCAAGGTGTGCTGTTCTGCCTGAAATCTCTGAGTGAGTAATTAGAGCGCGGGGTTAACCTCGCGCTCTAATGCTATGTGCTAGCCAACTGCCGAATTTGCCGATGGGCGACGACGTTCTCGGCATACTTTTGTCGTGTGCCGAGATGGCTGAGTTGGTTGCTAACCGTTTGCAAGGCTCGATGTGCCGCTTGTAGCACCTGCTCCGCTTCCTCTTTGCGCTCCAGAATAGAGAGGACGGTGTAAGCCAACACGGCCGTTTGCCCCGAAATAAACAGATTCCCGAGCGGACTTTTGTCCAAAAAGGGGCGCAACGCTTCGACATAAAACACGGCCGTGTCCAACTCCTCCTCCGCCAGCGCAACCTGACCCAAGCGCGTCAGCGGCACCGAAGTCAAATGCTCCAGACCAATTTGGCGGCGAATTTGGAGAGCGCGTTCATAGGCCGCCACCGCCCGCTCCTTCAGTCCCAGCCCCCACCACGCATCCCCCGCATAAATCAGCGCAAACGCTAGATAAGGCTCATCCCTCAACTTTTCCGCGAGCGCCACGGCTCGCGTGGCCAACGCTTCGCCGTGGGCAAAATCCCCCAGCGTATTGGCCGTGATGGCGTTACAGCAGAGCGACCAGATAATGCCCCGCTCATCCCCCAACTTCTCCCGCAGAGCCAGCCCGTGCGCATATTGCCGCTGTGCCCGCGCATAATCCCCCACAAAAAAGGCGACATCCCCCAAATTGCCACCCGTGACAGCTTGCCCCCGTTCATATCCCAACATCTCGGCCAGCCGTAGCGACTGCTGGTAATAATCCTGCGCCATGTCGAATTGTCGCTGATGTTGCGCCAAGAGACCCAAATTATGCAAAACCGCGCTTTCCCCCTCTTTGTTGCCCGTTTGCTGGTTGATGGCTAACGCTTCTTCATAATAGTGCCGCGCCAAATCATGCTGGCGCAGGTCGTTGGCGACCAGCCCCAAGCTGTTGAGGGTCGGGGCCGTGCTGAGCCGCCCGCCATACTGCCGCCGTAATTCGAGGGCGCGTTGGTAATAGGCGAGGCTGGCCGTCAGGTCGCCTTGGTACTGGCTCTGCACGCCGCGCAGATGCCACAGTTTGGCTTCGTAATAAGCGGGGTGGTCAAGGGCTTTGCTCTGCTGTTGGGCGTGATGGAACACGGCCGTGGCTAATTCATGCTGACCCTGCGCCACATAGCTCTCCCCCAGCGCGAGATAAATTTCTGCCCGCAAATCGTGATGCTCGGCCGAGGGTAGAAGCGTGTCGAGCAAAGTCAGAGCCTGCTCGGCGGGGGAAATCGCGGACGCAAAGTGCCCTTGGCTATGAAACACGCGGCTGGTGAGCAACTGGGCGCGAGCGAGCCAGACGACCCGCTCTTCACGCTCGGCGGGGATGATAGCTTCTTCATCTTGTTGTTCCTGCGCTATTTCGGACAAGAGGGTGAGAGCGATGTCGTACTGCCCCAAATTTTCGTACAGCGCGACGCGCATCACCTGCAACGGTAGCTCCGTGGGGTACGCTTCGTGCGCCTGTTGGAGCATCTCTGCCCACTCGGTATAGACGCCGCTCAGCCGCGTTAGGTGGGCGAGTGGCTCGAGGCTGGCGCGGAGCAAGGGAAGCCTTTGCTGAGACACGGCCGTGTGCCAAGCCAAGCGCACATTGTCAAACAGTTCGGCCGTGGTCTCGACTGCCTGCCGCATCTCGGCGCGATACAAATGGGGCGTTTGCGCCGCCATCACGCCCAAATAGTAGGCGGCGTGTTTAGCTAGAATGTCTGGTTCAGGCGTCCATTTTTCCGCCGCAAACTGCTGGGTCAGCGGATGAAGGGTGTAATGGCCGTCCCCGTCGCTTTGCACCAGCGATTTGCGCACGAGGCTGTGCAGGAGAGCGATGCTCTGCTGGGTCACGGCCGTGAATGCCTCCGCCGTGAACCTGCCCCGAAACAGGCTCAGTCGCGCCAGCGTCTGCTGTTGCTCGGGGGTGAGTATCTGCCACGAGCAATCAAAAACGGCATGGAGGCTGTGGTGGCGGGCGGGGCGGTCATGAAAGGTGACCTGTATCTGGGCGAGGCGACGATGCACAAGCTGGTTGAGTTGGGGCAGGCTGTATTGGTCAAGCAGGGCAGTGAATAGCTCGATGCCGAGGGGCAACCCTTCGACTAGGCGGCAACTTTCGGCCACGGCCGGGTACTGTTTTGCGGCCAGTTGCCACCCCTGCTGGGTCGCCCTTTGCTGAAAGAGGGTCAGCGCTTCGTAGCTTTGCACGGCCGTGTGGGGGTCAGCGGCCAACAAGCTCGCCACCTCGGGCGTATCGGGCGGAAAAGCCAAGCCCGTGACGCGCACCACCCATTCACTCTGCAACCGCAACGGCTCCCGCGATGTGACCAACAAACTCAGGTAGGGGGCGTGGGTCAGCAACTGCTGAATAAAGCGGATTGTGCCCCCATCCCCCAACGCGGTCTCCGCATTGTCCAAAATCAGCAGTAGCTCCCGCTCCTGCACATAGGCGAACAGTTGCTGGTTGGGGCTGGTCTGGCTGGGGTCAAAGCGCAAACCCAAGCTTTGCCCAATCAGGTGGGGCAGGCGATGCGCCTCGCGGATCTCTTCGAGTGAGACGAAATGGATGCCGTGCAGGTATTCGGCGTGGCGAACGCGAGCCACTTCGAGCGCGAGCCGGGTTTTGCCCACGCCACCTAGCCCTACAATGGTGACCACACGGCCGTGTTGTTCTTGGAGAGCAGTCAGCCCCGCATCTATCTGCGCCAGCAGGTCGATGCGCCCGACAAAGCTGGTGGGGATGTGGGGCAACGAGTCCTGATTGGTTTGCCGGGCTGTGCGCAGGCGGTAAGCCAACTGTTGGGTGGCGGGGGCGGGGTCTACGCCGAGTTCGTCGGCGAGCAGGTGGCGACAGGTGTCGTACTGTTGTTGGGCGGCGAGGTGTTGGCCGTCTCGCGCTAGCAGGCGCATAAGCAGGCGGTGGGCTTCTTCGCGTAAGGGGTCGAGGGTGACAAAAACACGGCCGTGGGCAATCCCCTTGTCATATTGGCGCGTGTGCAGGTAATGGGTAGCTAATTCGCGCCGCGCTTGGGCGGCTTGGCTATGCAGTTGGTCGGCGGTGAGCAACTGCCAGCTTTCCAGTTCGGGGCTATCGCTGGCGTAAATGCCGGCCAAAAAGTCGCCGCGATAGAGCGCGACCGCCTTCTCCAACTGGGCGACAGCGTTATTGTCATCGTTATCAGCCTGTGCCAATTCCAATTGTTCGGCAAAGGCCAGCGCGTCTACCCATACGCCCTCCGTTTCGAGGCGGATGGTTTGGCGGTCGGCGCGGAGGTAGTCGGCCACGGCCGTTTTGCGGATGCGGGTCAGGGTGGTGCGTAGGTTGGAGAGGGCTTGTTTGGGAGGGGTGTCGGGCCAGAGGAAGGTGGCGGCCGTTTCGCGGGGTAAAGGCTGTTGGGTCATGGCCAAGTAGGCCAGCAACAGCGGCTCTTTTTGTGTTTGAAAACCTGTAATCGGCCGTGTCTGCACCTGCACAGACAACCCACCGAGAAGATAAAACTGTAACGGTTCGGTCATGAAGTTGTTGTGTACCGCTTAATTACGCCAACACTCTCTTTCCGCGCGGATTTGGGCATTGATGGCTTCTGGCGTACGCGGCTGATAGCCACTTTGGGCTAACGCTTGATGAATGGCTTGTAATTTGACCAAAAATGTAGGGGCAATTGGTGCTTCTGATAACTGTTCAATGGTCACGCGCACCCGCCCCGTTACAGGCAAAACATCATCCAAGATGAGCGTTTTGTGTCCACTTAAGGTGGCCGTGGTTATGTAGGTGTCGTTCATAAAGCTAAATATCTCCTAATCCCCCCGCATTTGCCTCATTATTCAGGCATTGATTGCCAAATAGTAGCCGTTTACTAGCTCCTCATTATTCCGTGAAGCGGTTTTGAAGCGGCCTCTCCTTATCATTATACCGTATGAGAACAGAAGTTGAGTCCACACATCACACCTTTGTTTTGCGTATTTGGCGGGAAACGGCCGTGGCCGATTGGCGTTTCACCCTGCAATCTACCCAACCAGAGCAAAAACGGCATTTTGTCTGTCCACAAACCCTCTTCAGCCACATCGAGCAGATTTTGGCCGAACAAGAGGCCAATCACACCAGTCCGCATGGAGATAAACCGCATGATTAATTTAGCCCAAGTTACCTCTCGTCCAGCCAGCCGTTGGCTAACGGCTGTTGCCCTGCTCACCCTGACCCTATTTGCCTTATTGACCTTATTTGCGTGGCCCGCCGACGCGAAGACCACGGCCGCTCTCTTGGCGGACCACCAACTCTACGTCAACCACGCCGCCAGCGGCACAGACGACGGCCTCAGTTGGGATAACGCCTTCTCCAACCTGCAAGATGCCCTGACCCTAGCGGCTACGCTTGCCCCCACCCAAACCGTGGAAATTTGGGTGGCACAAGGGGTGTATTACCCCGATGAAGGCGTCGGCTACACCAACAACAATCGGCGACACGCTTTCCCTTTGCGCAACAATGTGGCTCTCTACGGTGGCTTTGCTGGGGGGGAGGTTGCCCGCGAGGAGCGGGATTGGAATGTTCGCCCGACTGTCCTCAGCGGCGATATTGAGCAAAACGATACGGTTCGCCCCGACGGGATTACGAACAGCCCCACGGATATTGTGGGTAATAATAGTTACAATGTGGTGCGGGCGGATGAGGTGAATAACACGGCCGTGTTAGACGGTTTTGCCATTACCGCCGGGCTGGCCGACACGAACATAACGCTAGGCGCACATACCGGTCGGCGGGGTGGTGGTCTAAGCCTAGCCAACGGAACCCTTACGCTAAACAATCTTCTATTTCAGGGCAACCGCGCCCATGCCAGCTCCGGGAGTGGCGGTGGCGTATACGTTTTTGCGGGAAGCCTAACTGTCGAGAACGTTGCCTTTCTTTACAACGATGCCTTTACAGGTGGGGCACTGTTTATCAACAGACACACGCACCCTAGTTTTAGCAACTTCCAACAAGTGGTCTTTTTGCACAATGACGCTGTGTACGGCGGCGCGTTTAGTAGCGCCAACGGCAGTAACCACATCTTTGAAAATGTCGTTTTTGCGGGCAACAGCGCCAGCCTCGACGGCGGCGCACTCTACATCGGGAATGATTTCCCCAGCTTTCGCAATGTCATCGTAGCCGGGAATTATGCGGCCAACAACGGCGGCGGTTACTACCTCTCCTCCTCTGCCCCTCGCATAACCAATGTCACCCTCACGGGCAATCGCGCTGGCAACTTGGGCGGGGCGATTTATCGCGAAAGTTCCGCCAGCAATCTGACCTTTCTGCACAATACTATTATTTGGAATAATGAGGATAGCAGTGGCGTCGGTACGCCTTCGGCGACGCATGGCGGGCCGGGGGCGGCGCGTTTCACCGTTGACCATAGCCTTATGCAGGGCATGTTTCCCGCTGGTACAGGCAATCTGGATGGCACTGACCCGGCCAACAATCCGCTGTTTGTCCAACCCGTTGACCCCGCCACGGCTCCCACCAGCACGGGCGACGTACGGGTTTTGCGCGACAGTCCAGTGATTGATAGGGGGAATAATCAAGCCCCGATAAACGGTCCAGTCTATCCATTTGTGCCGCTGGAAGGGAATGTGCTGACTGATTTGGATGGCTTTGAGCGCATCATTGACGGCGATAACGACACGGTAGCGACGGTGGATTTGGGGCCGTATGAAGCCCCGCTCGGTGGCGGATTGCCCGGCGGGGATGGTCCCGGAGGCGTGGGCAATAGCCTCGGCCAAACCGATTTGCGCCTCTGGCTCCGCACGGCCAGCGATATGAGCGGCAATGTGGCGACGTGGGCTGACCAAAGCGGCTATGGCCACGACGCGACGCAGGCGAATCTGACCAATCAACCCGCCATGTTGGCCAACAGCTACAACGGCCTGCCCGCCCTCCAATTTGACGGCGTGGATGATTTTCTGGCGACATCAGCCATTTCTGCCCTCGACACCAATCAGCAGACGATCTTTGTCGTGGGGCAAAGTGGCAACAGCGGTTTGGACGTGTTTTTGCGGAGTGCCTACAGCGGCGGCACAAGCGGCTCAACTTTCGCTAATAACCACTTTGTCGGCCTATTTAACGATGGCACTTCTGACGTGGTTCACGCCCGCAGTAGCGCGGGGGGCTTTTTGGCGGGGAGTACAGCGAGCAGTGCCGACCCGCGCCTCCATACTTTGCAATGGAATGGCGATGCAGTCAATTATTTCCAGAATGGGCAGTTGGTGGACAGTGTGAGTGGCGCAAATGCCGCGCCTACGGGTCACATTGCCACCCATTTGGGGCGCAATTATGAAAATTCGGGGGCGTTAAACGGCCGTCTGGCCGAAGTCATCATCTTCAACCAAACTCTGAACTCGGCGCAAGTCAATCTGGTCAATAACTACCTCAGTGCCCGCTATGACCTGCCGCTGACGGCGAATAATTTCTATACGGGCAGTCTGGCAATTAATGGGGATTTTGATTGGGATGTGGGCGGCATTGGTCAGGAAAGCGATGGAAGCCACGAAGAAGCGCACAGCGGCGGCCTTATCATCCAAAACAACAGCTTTTTGCAAGATGATGGGGATTATCTGCTGGTGGGGCACGACGGCACGGCCAACGAGATAGTCACGGCCGATTGGACAGCTCGCCGCTGGTCACGGGTGTGGGCTTGCACCAAAACAGATGTGGCTACGCTAGGCGGCACGGTGAACCTGATTTTTGACTTCAGCGACGCGGGCATGATGGGCAATCCGCCCACGGAGCCAGCGAGCAATTATCAGTTGCTCAAACGGGATGGGACGAGTGGGATGTTCACGGCCGTGGACACCGCTACGGCTGTCATAGATGACCGAGTGATCTTTGAAAATGTGGACACGGCCGACTTGTGTAGCTATCTGACGCTAGGGGCATTGAACGATGCGCCGCTGGCGGTGCAATTGCTCAGGCTCGAGGCACAGGCAGACAATGGCTCTCTCTTATGGTTGGCGTTGGTAGGGCTATTGTTCACACTAACGGCGAGTGTGTTGATGAGGACAAACGGCCGCCAGCTCTCTATGTAAACTTTACTCACAAATTAGGAAGACAGCCGTTGCCTGCTGATAGTTATGAGGGTTCGGTCAATGTACGGGCGGGTTGTTTGCCAGTTGAGAAACCAATATTGAGTGTGTGTTAGCTGTTATCCGCCAGATAACTAGCCACCACATTTTGGGCAAACGCTTGCGAAATTTCCTGCATACGGCCGTTGGTCACGCTGTGCGCAATGCGCTCGATGACCCGATTGGGCATTATACGCAACCCAATGGGGCGGGGCAGTTGCGCCTCCATGTGGAGCTTATACTCAATCAACGTTTCGTCTATTTCCGTCTCAAAAAAGGTCACTTCGCCCCCAAAATAACCCCGCCCCGAGGTACTGTTCAGGCGGGCTTCGGGGGGAATGGCGGGTAGGCGGTCTGTGGGCAATATTTTGAGGAAAATTTCGTCGGGGTCAAACTCTACCTGTACATCGCAGTAGACGTTGAACTGGTAGCTTTTGAGTTCGGTAGAGCTATAACGCGCTCGTATTTCGGTCGGGCTACTGACCGTTTCGAGGGCAATGTAGGGCATTAGCTCGAAAAGGCGGGGAACGTTACTCAGATAGCGGTAAGCAGTGGTTTGGTCAGCGGGGAATATAAATGAGTCACTGGTGCGACCAGCAATTTTTATCATGGGTCAGGGCTAGCGTGGGGCGTGAAAGGTTAGGCGGCGGACATGTCGGTATCGTGAGATAGGGTATTGGTGAGGGTCATCTGCTCGAGGGCGATTTCCAATGCTTCAAGCTGTTCATTCAGGGTTTTGATGTCGTCCCGGGTGGGGACACCTAGTTGCGCTAGGCGTTGAGCAAGCTCTTCTTGGCTGGGAAGCTCTTCTTCCACGGCCGTGTTATTGCCCCCTAACACACGCATCCGCTCTCCTTGTTGCAGTAATTTTTTAACCACTTTTTGCCCCTCTTCTTCGGCCATCTCCCCTGCTTTGACCAACTCATGCACGCGGCGGCGAATTTCTTCATCCACATGACCCAACATGTCTAAAGGAGAGGCGAGCGTGCGCCGTAGCGAGGAAACGGTGTCACCGCCCGCCTGCACCAGTCCGCGCAGAACCGAGCGCGGCAGGAAGCCGGCCTGCTTTTTTTCTTGTTCAAAGATGATTTGGGTCAAAATCACGGCCGTGAGGTCTTCTCCCGTGGCATGGTCCATCACCTGCACCTCCTGACCATCGCGGATGAGGTCAGAAATACCGTCGAGGGTAATGTACTGCTTGGCGTCAGTATCGTATAGTTTGCGATTCGGGTAACGTTTGATAATTAGCATAAATCCTCGGGAGGGTCTGAAGGCTATGAGCCATAAGTGAACTTGTTGAAGCTGGCTGATTCGCTAAAACGCATTTTACGCAGTGCGTTACAATATGCTTATTATAGCGGCTATTGGGGCAAAATGACTAAGAGTTGCTGTGATCAGCTGGACTGTCCAGTTCTTCTAGGCGGGTGAGCAGGGTATCGAGCCGTTGGCTAATGGTGTGCACATCTTCACGGCTGGGCAGGTAGGTTTCGAGCAGGTCTAAATCAAGTTCGTCTAGGGCAGGGTAGCGGGGAGAGGCAACACGGCCGTGTGTCTGCGTTAATTTTGCCACCATGCGCGCCCGACGCTCCTCCTCCAAAGCCTCCGCTTGTGTAATCCAGCGGCTCGTCATCTCGCTAATTTGCTCCTGCGTAATGGCATATAGACCCACCCCCGCCAAAAAAAGCCGATACGCCATTGGGCGCAATTCAGACAGCGGCGGCGACGAAGCGTGAGGAGGTGTTGATTGTTCCGAATCGTTGTTATTAGAAGTCATGAGCGAATAATAACACAGGTCAATCATCCTCACACCTACCATTCATGGTGGCTGTTCGACGCCGTTCACCCTGTTTGACAGCCTATCTTAGCGCATCTTATAATCAACCAGCGTCTTCTCACGCGCCGCTTGCCACTTTTTACTTTCTACACTCTATTTAGCTATATCAAAGCTATGCCAAAAAGAAGCCCTGTGCCTAAAATTACCGTTATTCACCTCTTGGAAACATTTGACCCATACGAAGAAACCGTTGCCTTGCGCAACATTGATTTTACGCTGGCGCACGTGGCCTGTGCGGGGGATGTGGGGGCGATGGTGGCGCATATTCAGCAGGTGCAAGCGGGGACAGAGCAAAACGATATCCACGGCCGTGAACCCATCTCAGCCATTGCCCTCGTGGGCGTTAGCCGTTGGCTACGCTTGGGGCACGAACAAGTTGAACACCATGAAGCGAGCCGCCTTTTTACCAACCGTGTAAATCTACAGGCTACTACAGATGACGTACCCGCTCTGCCGATACCGATTGTAGATGGCTCTGGCATTTTGCCTCTGCTCGAGCGGTGGGCGGTGGGTTTGGTGCAAGAAGCCGACCCCACGCTCTGGGCGCATAAGCGGGTGCTCATGGTTCCCGGCCTGAACCACGTCGGGCTGGCGGAAGCCCTCGAGCAACACACGGCCGATATTCATTACGCTGACCCCTTTATCTATTTTTCCCTGCCCACTGCGCCTGGCGTGGGCAGTGCGGAAACACTCCAGCCCGCCGCTCGGCGCACCCTGCCCCAACTGCGCGAGATGGCGTACCAAGAGCTTTTCCCGCTTGTGGCAGACCCCTTGAAACCACAGCCGCGCGGCGGGCGGCTCTTTGCGTGGGCCGATATTTTGGCGGGTGACATTAATCTGATTTTGCGCCACGCGCCCGCCGATTTGCGCGACAAAACGATTGTAGTGCCCTCGCTGACGGCCACCGCCTTGGACGCGCTCCGCGCACGTGAAGCGGCGCGGGTGGTGACGCTGTTGCCCCCGCTGACGGATGAATTAGACGGTTTGGCGGGACATGACACGGCCGTGGTCGAAGCGATATTGGTCTGCCTGCACCATCAAGAAGAAGCAGACGAAAGCCACACGCCGCTTGATGAAACGATTTATTTGAATCGGCTGGCCGACGTGCGCTGGCAACCGGGCATTATGGATTTACACTTGCGCCCCGAAGCAAACCTCGATTTCGCCTTTTTACTCGTGCCTGAATCGGGCGCGGAGCTAAAACAGATTTTTGATTGGACTCGTTTTCTGCCCGACCCGCTCGTGGAAAAGTTTGCCGCCTATTTGTTGCCCCATCATCTCAGCCATATGACCAACTTGGGCAGTCCCGCGACCCAACAACTGGTCAACGGCTTGCTGTTCACGCTGGGCGTTACCCCGCAGGAGTTAATGCGCCGCGACCCCGCCTTTTTGGCGAAACGGCTTGTGCAGGCGGCTACTTTGGCGGAGCAGTTGGGGGCGCGTTTGCTGGGTCTGGATGGCTTGCCCGACGCGATTTTTCCAGCGGTGTCCACGGCCGTGTCCCAAATCAATCTGCCTGTCAGTACAGGGCGCACGCTGGGGCTGGTTACGACGCTGAACACGGCCGTGGCTGTGCAAAACGAGATGACCTCCCGCGACAAACAGCACCTGCTCATTCTGGCCGCAACCAGTCCGCTGGGGCAACGCGCCGCCGCGTGGCTGGCGCAAACGGGCTTGCCGCTGACGCTGTTCGCCCCCGAGCCAGACCGCCTGCTGATGCTCAAGCAAAGTTTGGAAGCGGCGGGCGTCCGTAGCCCTCTTAATCTGGTGACCACCGTCGAGCCAGGTTTGTCGCAAGCCTCCTTGGTCGTTTTGCCCGAGCCGCACCCCAAGCTAAACTGGCGAGCTTGCGCTCCTGGGGCGGTCATTTGTGACCTCGTGCGCCCCTTTGCCCATCCGCCCGAGATGTGGCGGATTCGCCCTGATTTGTTGGTGATGCAGACCACGGCCGTGCGTTTGCCCGGTACGCCCGCCCTCGGCTACGATTTTGAGCTATTTGATGGGGCGATTCCGCCCGAGCTGGCGGAGCTGATTTTGCTCTCGCTGGAAAACGAACCCAAGGGCTACAGCCTCAACGCCGTGCCCGAGCTGGCCGAGATGCGCCACGCGGCCGACTTATTCACCCGCCATCAGTTTCAACTGGCCGCTGGGCGCAGTTACCAGCACAACCTTACGCCCGAGGTCATTGCCGAGCATCGCACCCTGGCCCAATCGCTCCGCGATAACCCTGCCAAGCTGGCCGCGTGGCAAGGTAAAGGGGCTGATTCGTCAGAACGAGAGAATGATTTACAATTACCCGCACCATTAACCGCCGACACCGCGCCGCAGAGCAAGCAAAAACGGCTCCTAGCGGCCACGGGCATCGGGGCCGTATTTGCCGGCGTACTCGCGGTCGTGGCTTGGTGGTGGAAACGGCGAGACACATGAATATAAAGGCCGAGGGAAGAGGGCAGAAGGAAGAAATTCTGCCCTCTTCCTTCTGCCCTCTTCCTTATCTAAAAAGGCCTATGACCAAATCACAAGTTGTTCTTATCACAGGTGTTGCTGATTATTGGGGGGCGCGGGTTGCGGCGCGGCTGACTCGTGTGCCAGAGGTGCGGGTGCTGGGCATAGACAGCAACGCGCCTCGCCAAAAAATTGAAGGGATGGATTTCATCCAGACCGATATTCGCAATCCCTTACTGGTTGCTTTGCTCAAGGCAGAGCAGGTAGATACAGTGTGCCACCTGACTTTTAACGAGCGGCGGCGCAAAAGCGAGTCGGATTTTGACCTGAACGTGATGGGCACGATGAAGGTGTTTGGCGCGTGCCGTGAGGCGGGCGTGCGCAAAATCGTGCTCAAAAGCAGTACGGATGTGTATGGCGCACATCCTGATAACCCCGCTTTTTTGCCCGAAACTTGGCCGCTACGGGGGAGCAAGCAGTATGGCTATACGCGCTATCGCATTGAAGTAGAGGAATTTGCGCAGGGGTTTAGCAAGCAGTTTGCGGATGAGTTAGTCGTGACCACCTTGCGCTTGGCGAATATTGTTGGCCCCACGGCCGTGACCCCGATGACCAAACTGCTGAGCCAGCCCGTCACCCCCACTCTGCTGGGTTTCAACCCGCTGATGCAACTACTGCACGAGGATGACGCCGTAGAGGCGTTGGTTCACGCCATTTTGGAAGATGTGCCGGGGGTGTTCAACATCGGTGCGGATGATTATTTGCCGCTGTTGCGCCTGTTGCGCATGGTCAGAAATGTGGACGTGCCTATTGTGCATCCGCTCGCTTATTGGGGTGTGGCGATGTTGCGCGGCACGCCGCTTAAACCAGAGGCGTATTTGCCGCTGGCTTTGGATTATTTGCGTTATCGCTGGGTGGGGGACACGCAGAAGATGGCGGCTGAGTTTGGGATGGAGCTAAAATACACGGCCGTGGACACCATCGAAGAATTCATCAAACTAAAAAAAGGCCCTCCCCGCGCCCGCCGCTTTCTAGAAGCAGATTACCTACGTCAAATTATAGATTATCGTCAGCAACAGCGCGAAAGAATGAATGATGAGTAAGTGAGAAAGGCGTAAAGAATGCGCTTCGTGACCCTATTTCGTATTTCGTAATTAGTGCGCCGTGGGTTTTACCCAGGTAAGAGGACAATGAGCGAACAGACGACGACCACCACCAAACAACTTTGCCAAGGCTTGACCAAAGCGGACAAACCTTGCCGTAACTACGCCTTAGCCGATGACACCTATTGCCATCTGCATCAAACCACGCCGTCCGCTGAGACGACCCACCATCCTAACGGACAGCATGACTTGGGGACGCCCATTCCGCTGGAACAAGAGCTAACCCCAGAGGAGATGTTCCGTCACCGCCTGCAAGAAGAGGTGGTCGAACTGGTGCAACGGCTCAATACGCTCACGCCCAGCTTTGTGCCGCCGCCGTTTCGGCCAGAAGCGATTTTGGGCTACACCGAGAAGCTGGTCACGGGGTTACCCCGTCATCAGGCGACCGATATTTTGCAACGCGCTAACCAAATTATCCGCGAGGATGCGTTTGACCCTGAAACGTGGCAAGGGTTGTGGTATCTCATCAACTACAATGTGCAGTACCAGCTAGACATCATCAAACGCCGCTTTGCGGGTGATTATGAAGTGGACGAGTGGGGGCTAGATTTAGAATTTGTCAACGCCATCATGCCCTTTCTGAACTTCATGTATCGTTATTACTTTCGCACGAGCGTGACGGGCTTTGAACATATTCCAGACTATACGCGGGGGCTGGTGGTGTGCAACCATTCAGGGCAACTGCCCTTTGACGGGGGCATGGTCATGACCGCCATTTATCAAGACCATCCCTCCCAGCGGTTGCTCCGCAGTTTGTATGCGTCGTGGTTTCCCACTGTGCCCTTTATCTCCAGCTTTTTGGAGAAGGGGGGACAGGTGATGGCTTGTGTCGAAAACGGAACGCGCCTGCTGGAGCAAGACCAGTTGGTGGGGGTGTTCCCTGAAGGGTATAAGGGGGTCGGGAAGCTGTTCAAGGATAGGTATAAATTAGCGCGATTCGGCCGTGGGGGGTTTATCAAGATGGCCTTGAACACGGGTGCGCCGATTATCCCGACGGCAATTGTGGGTGCGGAAGAGACGTATATCTCCGTGTATAAATCGGATTTGCTGGCGCGGGTGACGGGTTTCCCTTATTTCCCCATCTCGTTACGTTTTCCGTGGCTTGGTTTGCTCGGTTTTATTCCGTTGCCGACGAAATGGTTTATTGATTTTGGGGAGCCGATTCCGACGGATCATTATCCGACTGGCTCGGCTGATAACATGGTGCTGGTGTCGCAGTTGACCAACCAGACGCGCAATATTATTCAGGAGATGATTAACGACCGTTTGGCTCAACGGCGGTCTGTGTTCTTTGGGTAGGGGCGACGGGTAATGGCGCAATATCTGGATCCGAAAGTGGATTATGTTTTCAAGAAGATTTTTGGCTCGGTGGAGAGTGATGAGGTCTTACTCAGTTTCCTGAATGCGTTTTTGTATGAAGGGGAGGAGCGCATCACGGCCGTGCAAATTCAAAACCCCTACCTGCCCGGTGAAACCGACCTGCTGAAAGAGACCTACGTGGATGTTCGTGCCACGCTGAGCGACGGGGCGCAAATTATCATCGAGATGCAGATGGCGCCTACCCGCGCTTTTGGTCGGCGGCTGATGTATAACAGCGGCAAGCTGTACACATCCCAGTTGGAGAAGGGTACACATTATGACAAGCTGTGGCCGACCTATACGCTGGCCGTCACCAACTTTGTCTTTGTGCCCGAGCATCCCCATTATCTGAGCCGCTTTGTTTTGCGAGAGGTGCGGAGCGGGGTTGACTTTCCTGAAGCAGATTTCTTACAATTTTGGGTATTAGAGTTGCCCAAGTTTGATAAGGCGTTGCATCAATTAGATAGTCGTCGTGACTTGTGGAGTTATTTTTTGAATCATGCCCACCAGTTGCAGGAGGTACCGCAAGAGATGACAAAAGACACGGCCGTGGCCAAAGCATTCGATATTGCCAACAAAGCAAACCTGACCCCGCAGGAACTAATTGAACTGGAAAAGCGGGCGAAATATGTGCATGAGGAGCAGATGCGCCTCGAATATGCGCTGGAGAGGGGGTTCCAACAAGGCATTGAACAAGGCATTGAACAAGGTCTTGAACAAGGTATTGAACAGGGTCTTGAGAAGGGTATCGAACAGGGTCTTGAGAAAGGAATCGAGCAAGGCCTTGAAAAAGGAGAGCAACTCGCGTTGCAACGCACCATTTTGAATATTTTGCAGTTGCGCTTCGGTAGCATACCGTTGGCGGTTACAGCCCAACTTGAGCAAGCTAGCGTGGAGAAACTACGGGAGTTAGCTCCTCATGCGGCTGTGGTTGAATCGGTTGAGGCGTTTCTGGCGGAAATTGGCGCGTAAATGTGGAGGGTAGACACGGCTGTGCCCAAACCATTCGATATTGCCAACAAAGCAAATTTAACTGTTGTTGTCAAGCCCACTACGCACCCCGCCCTTCGCCCCTCGCACTCATAACAATAGCCACCCCGACCAGAGCCACTCCCAGCAAACTTAGTAATCCACCCCAGAGAAAAATCCACGGACGAAACGTCCATTCGACCAAGTTTTGCCCCGCAGGTACACAGACGCCCCGCACGGCCGTGTACGCCGTCTGCCATTCAACGCGTTCCCCATTTACCCGCACCTCCCACCCCGGATACGCTGTTTCACTCAGCAACAAGAGAGCCGCTTCATCACTGCTGGTTTGAATGCGCCATGCCCCCGAGGCTTGGCTGATAACCTCGGCCGTGCCCGTCCCCGTGCCCGAGGCAGGGAGCGGACAGGCGGGGTCACTGGCTAAAATAGCCGTGGTGGCGGGGTCAAAATCTGGCTGATGCACACGGCCGACAGCGGTTTGCTGATCGGGAATGATTTCGGCGGCGTAGACGAGACGGGCGAGGGCAAACGGCCGTGGACGAGCATAGACCCAGCCGCCCCCTTGTTCCCCGATAAATTGCAGACCCCCTTCACCCTCGGTGAACTGGTCGAGCGGCGATTGCGCCACGACGTAGCCCGCGCCCAAAATGTCGTAGGCGGTAGAGCGGGGGTCGGGCACGGAGCTTGCTAGAGCGGTATTTGCCCCTAGCTCAAGCGCGTTGTAGCCAAAAACGGAGTTTAGCCCCACCTGTGCCGCGCCATTTTGGGCAAAAATTGACACGCCCCACGGCAAAACGCGCTGGTCAGTTTCGCCGATGACGTTGCGTGCCCCCAACCAGAAGGCGTCAGGGGTCATGTCTTCAACGACGATGAGCTTGAAGCCGAAGAGCCAGAGGTCGGTCAGGATGAGCAGGGCGAGTGCGGCGAGTATCCAGCGGGGGGGATGTGGACGAAGCCAATGCCAGAGGAGCAGACCCCCACTAATGACCACGGCCGTGAACACGCCCCAGCCACCCAATTGATGCCACAAACGCCCACTCGTCTCGGTGGGATGCACAGAGGCAAACACGGCTCCCGTGGCCGCCAGAGCGGTTAGGCCAGACACGGCCGTGATACTAACCCACCACCGCCACCAGCCTGTCGGTTGCGCTTCACGCTGTCCCAGAGCCAATCCCAACAAAGCGGACGCGCTAAACACATACAAAAACATGGCTCGGCCGGGGGCGCGCGCTAGACGAAACGGTGGGAAAAGCTCGTACAAAATCTCGAATAGGAAGCCATAACTGCCCAAGGCCAGCAAAATCCCCACAAGACCCAGCCCCATAAAGAACCACATCGGGCGCGTGGCGCGGCGCAGAACGAGTGGCAAAATGAGCAGGGGTAATAACCCTGCATAAGCGGCCAACTCCTCAAAAGTGGGGACGCTCCAGTAGCCGGCACGGGTTGGCTCGCCGAAAAATTCGGGCACAAGCAGGGTGATGAGGTGCGTAGGCGGAAAAGAAAAGCCGCTGGCGAAGGCAAAATTGGCGGAGGCGGTGCGGTCGGCCGCTTGGGTTAGTTGGAGCAGTGGCAAAAGCTGAACAGCCGCCAGCAGAAGGCCAATCACGCCCGCTATGGCGACTTGGCGCATGACCAAGCTCGTCGCTGACCACGCCCGCGTCCAGAGGTGGGGCAG
>JBGTIZ010000387.1:0-14544 GCA_041745395.1 Promineifilaceae bacterium (SeqCode)
ACGCCAATTCCTTGACTGCGGGTTGCTATTTCCATAAGCAGTACTACTAAATAGATATACAGTGACATAATAGTCTGTATTTGGTGTACCGTCTATGAACGATACATACACGCCAAATGGTGTTATACCATCACTAGGAACCACCACTGGCCAATAGTCAATAGTTGTCGTTTGTGCATGGCTCTCTGAAACTGTAGTAAAGATAAAAAATATAGCGACCATACTAAGAGCGACAAATTTCAAGTTTATTTTGCTACACATTCTCATGAAGTCTCCTAAAAGGTTGAAAATAAGATTTTTAAATTAGATTCTGTGCCAGGTTGACATAATTCCATCAAACTTGCTTCCCGCAGGCAACAAAAAAGCTCCTCACCAGTAATAAAACCGTGAGAAGCTCATGATGACATACAGTAGCCGTTATTTAGCCCATTTACGCCGTCAACGAACCCACCACGGAACGCGCAATGTTTTACCCCGCCCCGCGCCATTCGGCAAGTCTAAAATCAACGAAATCAAGCGTTTTAGATTGGTCCAATCTTGAAGATTGGACCAATCTTTTTAACTCAGCCAGCGAAAATAGTGCCGCGCATCTCCATGGGGAGGAAAAAGAGCCACACGGCCGTGAGCGCAATCCCCAGCAGTAACAACGCCACAGCACCTGCACCACTGGTTTATCCTGCCCCACCGGAACCAGCTTCGCCCTCTGCCCCAACACATACACACTCGCCAGCAACCCCACCAAAACCACGCCCAACTCCAAACTATCCAGCCGTCCCATTTCCCGCGAGGAAGAGAGCAAGAGATGCGCTTCCTCTCTTGCTCTCCCGCTCTCTTCCTCACTTACTCACTCACTCAAGTCCCACTCGGCGACCGTCCACCAGTCGGAATCCTCGGCCGTGTCGAGCTGGATATTTTGCACGGAGGGGTGGGCAATCGCCACTTTGACCCGAGCAAAGAGGGGCAGAATGGGCAGTTCATCGGCAAAAATGCGTAACGCATCTTGGTGAGCGGCCTCATACTCGGCCGTGCCATACAGCGCGTTTTGCGCCGCGTCGCACGCTTCGTTGAAGGCGTTATTGCGGAAGCCAGTCACGTTGGAGGCTTGCCAGCCGATAAAGCCGCGAAAGTCGGGGCCGGGCATATTGCGGCTGACGTAAAGTTGGCAAGCGGGCACAAGTTCGAGGAGCCACGGAAAGGCGGCCATGTCGAATTGACGACGGAATATCACGCCGTCCGTTTCAGCGGAATAAAAGCGGGTGGGGTGGAAGGCGTTGATGCTGACCTGAATCCCACAGTCGGCCATGTTTTGGGTGAATTGCTCCACGGCCGTGAGTCGGAGCGGGCTGTTATCAGTCATTTGCAGGGTGATGCTAAACGGCCGGGTACTTTCCACATATTCACGAATGCCGTCGTTGTCATCATCCAGAAAGCCCACTTCGTCGAGCAGGGCGTTGCCGAGGGCGGGGTCGTAAGGATACACGGCCGTGTCCCCCGGATAAAGCGGATGAGACGGCAACTCATAGCCCGCCGTCATCTCAGAGATACCCAGCGTCGCCGTGGCTAGAATCGACTCCCGATCCGTGCAATGGGCAATCGCCTGCCGCACGCGACTATCCCCAAACCAATCGGGGCGAAGTGGCTGATTATCAAACGTAAATTGATTGATGCCGAAGGCAATATGCTCTAACACCCGCCCACTTTGCAGATAAACCTGTACGCGCCCATCGTCTAGGGCGGCCAGTTCAGCCAGCCCCGTGGTTTCCGCACCGGGCAGACTGTCCGAGGTGACTAAATCACAGACGCCATCCAGCACCCCCGTGACCCGCTCGGATTCGTTGGGCATAAAGCGCACAATCAGCTTTTCAAGATAGGGCAGGCCCTCGGCCGTGCGGTAATAGTGCGGGTTTGGCTCAAGCGTCATCTGCTCTTCACGCACCCAATCGGTCACCACAAAGGGGCCATAGCTGAGCGGCCGCCGATTGATGAGCCGCTCCTCCAACATGTCGCGGGCAGAAATATCGCCCAACTGGTGGCGGGGCAGGGGCGTCCACACATATTGATGATAATCAGACTCAAAATGACCAGGTAGCCCTGTCCAGCGCACGCTAAGTTCGCCCGTGCTGGTGTAATTTTGGGTCACATTGATGGTTCTTTTATCGCTGGGGGTTTGCCGGTCGGCGGCTAGCTCAAAGCTAAAAACGGAGTCATCGGCGGACACGGCCGTGCCGTCTGACCAGACCAGCGGCTGAAAAGTCGCCTCGACCACCATTTGGCTCATGGAAATGGCCTGCCCTTCAAAGGTGATGGGCGTTCCCTCGGCGTTTAGCACCGTGTCCCCGTTGCGCAGGGTGATGATTTCGCCGCGACTATTCACCACGGTGTCGCCTCGCTCCACGGCCGTGGTCACCATTTCGACCGTGGGCAAGTCGGCTAGGGCGCGGGGCTGATAGACAAAGCCGCTGGTGGTATAGAGGCTGTCGTAAATGGCGTGACGCACGGCCGTGGCTTGGGGCGAATAATCGCTATAAATATAAAGGCTACTCGGTTCCCGACTCATGCAAACCGTTAGCTCTTTGGGTGGAATAGGGGTGGGAGATGGCTCGATGGTGGGCGTCGGTGACGGTTCGGCGGTGGGCACGGCCGTGTTGGTAGGGTCAGGCACGGCCGTGGGTGGGTCACTTTCCGCTTCTACGTCTGCCTCAGGCTCGACAATGGCTTCGGACACAGCTTCGGGGGACACGGCCGTGTTGGTTGGGTCGGGCGGCGCGTCTTGCTGGCAAGCCACCAGCCACAAAAGGGTCAATAACATCAGGGGGGCAAGTAAAACCAGTCGCTTTATTGGCAAAGTTGTCCTTCTCCTTACTCAGTTTCTATTTTGAACTATTTTGAACTGGGTAGGAGTTTAGCGACTTCGGCCGTGGGGCGACGGGTTTCTTAGGGAATTGTAAGTAGGCGCGGGGGAAGAAGAGAGGGGTAGAGAAAGAGAGGAAGGGAGGCTCTTCCGCCCTTGCTTTCTTTCTCACCTACTCACTGACGCTCACACCAAGGACACCGCTCACGCGCTGTAGCTCGGCCGTGAGGTCGTCGCAGAACTTGGTGCTGTGCTGGGGAAAGTGAATTTTGAGGTTATGCTCGGGCAGTTTGACATAAAACTCATCACGGCCGTTGAATTTCGCGGCCGTGTTGAGCAGTTGCTGGCAGGCTCGCCGCCAGTTGCCGCTTTGCGTGGATAGCTCCACAATGATAGTACAGGGTGGGCGCGACGTATAGCCGTTGGTGTGACCGTTACTGCCGTTAATCGGTTTGCTTGTTGGCTGGCTGGCCAGTTTAGGCGAGGGCTTGGTCGGTTGAGCGGCTGTTTCACGGATAACGTTGGCGGGGGCCGAGCGGCGCGGAGCCAAGTCGCCCACATAGGGTTCCGTATCGCTAGCGTTATCCCAATCGGCGGGTGGGGCTTCGCTTTCCCAATCGGGTTCAAAAGTAGGTGGGGGAGGGGGCGGCGACCCCGCTTGAGAAGCAGAGGCAGGGGCTGGTTTCATTTGTTTGACCTCGGGGCTGGCCTTTTGGGGCCGATAATGTGTCTGTGGTGGGGTTTGTACCTGCGGCCGTGGATTTTGGTCAACAGAGTCCTTTTCATCTTCTTCAACAACAGGAGGCGTTTTGACCAGCATGGACGTTTGTTGCGGCGAGCCGGCCGTCCCGCTGTGATTGGTAAAGGTTGTCAGGAGTTTATCCACCAAAATCGAAACCTCGCCCTCCTTCACATTGACCTTGCCCGTCACCAACATCACTTGGTCTACCACCACTTGCTCACGCACCTCTTGCCACGTGCGCGGGAAGAAAACGAGGTCAATTTTGCCCTCCAAATCCTCCAGCGTGCCAAAGGCCATCGGATCACCTTTTTTGGTGGTGATGGTGCGGAACTGGCTAAGTACACCCGCCACCTTTTTCACTTTGCCATTTTGCGTGGCGTCAATTTGGGAGAGGGGCACCGGTTTATAGGCGGCCATCTGCTTCAGCGGCCGCTCGAGGGGGTGTTCAGAGACATGCACGCCCAGAGCCTCTTTTTCCCATTCCAGAATTTCTTTATGCTGAGGAATATCCTCTAATTCGTTTTCTGGTTTAAGCAATTTGACCTTGAACTTGGGCGCGGCCGTGAGGCCACCAAAGAGGCTCATTTGCCCCGCCGCCGCCGCGTCGTGATGTCGCCCACTTTCAGCTACCATGCGGTCGAGGGCTTCCAACATCTGCGGGGGTGTGCCCCACAGGTCAAAAGCGCGACCCTTAATCATAAACTCCAGAGCGCGTTTGCCCACGCGGCGCAAATCAACCCGCTCACATAGCTCTTGCAGGCTCTTGAATAAGCCGTTTTCTTCCCGTTCGGCCACAATGAGGTTCAGCGCAGTCGCCCCCGCATTTTTAATCGCGCCTAGCCCAAAGCGGATGCGCTTGTAATCCGCTTCGTCTTCGATGGTGAAATCGAGCTGGGAGCGATTCACGTCGGGCGCGGCGACATCTATGCTCAAGTTCTTCGCCTCGGCAAAGTAGAAGCGCACTTTGTCGCTGTTGTCCCGCTCCACGCTGAGCATGGCGGTCAGGTATTCGACGGGGTAATGTGCTTTGAGAAAGGCGGTCTGGCAGGTGACTTTGGCGTAGTCGGCCGCATGGCTGTTGTGGACCAGAATGTCGTTGGCGACAAAGTTGTGCGTCCCGTCAATGGTTAGGTCATAGGTTTGTTTTTCGCCGACGTATTCGATGGCGACAATCTTATCCCAATAGAGATCGCTTTCAGCGTAGCGGCGCAACTCGGGGCTATCAAAATAGTCGGCAATTTGGCCGATGGTTTCACGACGAAAACCGCGCTTGCCCATGCTTTTGGTCGGATAAAATTCTCGTTGAGCGGTGCCTGTTACTTGGCGGAATTCATTCCAAGTGAGATTGGCCGCTTCTTTTTCTTCCCGCACCAATGTTTTAATCTGGATGGGGATGACATCTTTGCTGAGAAGGTTGGAGGTGGACACGGCCGTGAGTTCAGCACAATAAGTCAGCCAATCTGAGCGTAAGAAGTGTTGCCCCACAAGGCTGGCAAAACGCACCAAATGCTCCCCCCCCATAACGTGGATTTGATACCCAATGCGTCCCTCTTTGTAGGCAAAATTTTGCGCTCGGAAATTACTCATGATACCCAAACGCAAGAGAAGATGTTGAATTTGTCGCGCCAAGCGTTCCGAAGAGGTGGCGTAGTAAGCGTGATACGCATTTTGACGGAAACCAAACGAACCATCCCCATCCCACATACGACCGAGGAGTAGGGCAAGTTGCTCATTCTCTAGTGTGAAGACTTCAGTCGGGATCTCTTTTTCTAGCGCATTTTTGCCCCAAATGCCTAACGCCTTGGCCCACGGCACAATGCCCGGCTCTTCTGTTTTGTCCGTGCGTTTGGCGTAGACGCTGTAGGTCGCTTTATGAGTCGCTATCGTACAGGTTACATTGGGGAACTGTTCAGCCGCTTGCACATAATCTTGCAAACTTGTGTCGCTTTGGGTGTAGTAATAAACGGAATGGGGGTGGCATAAATTCCCTTCGGCCAGCAAATGAGCCAAGGCAATGACCTCATGCGCAGGCCATCTGTTTTGCCCCATGGCGGGCAAGGTGCGGGGCACGGCGATGGGTTGCCCTACTTCCAATTCTCCCAGCAAACGCCACCCTTCAAAGGTGTAGAAGGGATGGTTGTCGGTCGCTTCGATTTGCTTACCGAGGGAGGTGGTGAGCCGATAAACGGGTTTGACGCCGTTGTTTAACACGGCCGTGACCTCGCCCTCCTGTAATTGCAACGTGTCTGTATCACAGGTGATGGTGTGCTGGATTTGCACACGGCCGTGGTACAAATCCTCCACGCGCACCAGCCGCCCCGTAGCCGCATCCAACACCTCCACATCTCCCGGCAAACATTTGTTAAAGCCATACCGGGCAAAAAACTCAATATCCCCCCAAATCGCATCACAAACCTGCTGACTATACCCCCGCGCCATCGCCCCCTTCGTAAACTGGACGCGATGCTCATCAATCAAAGCCCGCTTCTTTTTCGAGACCGCCTTGCGAATCATATCCGCTTCGCCCGGCTCATAGCCCGCTAAATCAGAGGCAATGCGGATAATTTGCTCCTGATAGACCAAAATGCCGTAGGTATCCTCCAAAATCGGCTTGAGGTCTGGCGTGTGGTATTTGACGATGTCCTTCCCATCGTAAATATCGCTGTGCATCCGGCGAATGTATTCGGGGATGTTTTCCATCGGGCCGGGGCGATAAAGGGAGATGGCGGCGATGATGTGGTCGAAGCGGCGGGGCTTCATCTCCATCATCAGCTTTTTCATCCCGCCACCTTCTACCTGGAAGACCCCAGCCACCTCCCCACGGCCGAGCATGTCAAACAGCATCTCGGGATTTCGCGCAGGGTCTGGCCCGACGTGTCCCAAATCATACGGGATGTTGTCCATCGTGTAGCTGACGCCGTGCCTCTGCTCGATGAGCCGCGCCGCTTGGCGCATGACGGTCAGGGTGCTGAGGCCGAGGAAGTCCACTTTGAGCAGGCCAATGGATTCGACGATTTCCATCGGCCATTGGGTAACGCGATCGACGCCGCCCAAGCCTTCTTCGCCGCTGGTGGGGCGATTCAAGGGCACGTATTCGTGCAGGGGGCGGTCGGAGACGATGACCCCGGCGGCATGGCTGGAGGCGTGACGGGTGATGCCTTCGAGTCCTTGGGCGGTTTCGATGAGGGTGCGCACGGCCGTGTCGCTTCTCACCCGCTCCTCCAACTCCCTCGAGTAAAACTCATGCTCGGCGTCCAGCACATTCTGGATTTTGACTGGCTTGCCCGGCACGGCGGGAATCATCCGCGCCACCGAGTCCACCTCTGGCAAAGGCATATCCAAGGCGCGTCCCACGTCCCGAATGGCGGCGCGTGCGCCCATCGTCCCATAGGTGATGATTTGAGCCACTTTTTCGTTGCCGTACCGCCGTTTGGTGTAAGCCACCATCCAGTGGCGCACATCGTCGGGATAGTCAAGGTCAATATCGGGCATGGAGACGCGCCCTGGATTGAGGAACCGCTCAAAAATCAGCCCGTTGGCGATGGGGTCAATGCTGGTGATGCCCAGCGTGTAGGCCACCACCGAACCCGCTCCCGAGCCGCGCACATTCCACCAAATATCGTTCTTTTGCCATTCACTATAATCGCTGTAGGGAAACGGGTCTTGATACGTTTCCCACCACCCATCGGAACGCGCCGCCCATTCGCACAAATCCCACACAATCAAAAAGTAGGTATCAAACCCCATGCGATTGATAATGCCTAGCTCATGCTCCAGCCGCTGGCGCAGAGCGGCATCGTTTTGGGTGCGCTCCGCCCCGTACCGCCAATGCAACCCTTTTTCGCATAAATGGCGCAGATAGCTGTGCGCGTCGTGCCCCTCGGGCACATCAAATTGGGGCAGGTGATACCCTTCTTGGTCAAGAGAGACGTCGCACATATCCACAATGCGCAGGCTGTTAGCCATGCCGTTTTGGATGATGTCGTGGGTGTAGCCCAAGCGGGTAAAGTCGGCGACTAGCTCCTCGTAGGACTTGAGATAGTATCCTTTGTCGGAGAAGGTCATTTTGGGGTTCTGCACGGTGGAGCTAGTTTGGATGCAGAGCAAAACCTGATGGGGGTCGGCGTCTTCGGCGCGGGTGTAATGCACGTCGTTGGTGATGAGGAAGTTGTTTTCGAGGCCGAATTGGGGAGCCATCTCGATGAGCTTTTTGTTGACCTCGGTTAGCTCGGGGATGCTGTGCTCTTGGAGTTCAATAAAGAAGTTGTCCCGGCCAAAGATGTCGAGGTATTCCCCCATGAGGCGGTGGGCTTCTTGCTCACGGCCGTGCATCAACGCTTGCGGCACTTTGCCCGCCAAACAGCCCGTCGTAGAGATAATACCCGCGCTAAACTGCGCCAGCACGTCATGGTCTACGCGGGGTTTGTAATAATAACCTTGAAGTTGGGAAATGGAGGCCATCTCCAGCAGATGCAGGTAGCCCGTTTGGTTTTGGGCCAGCAGGAGCAGGTGGAACCGCTCTTTGTCGAGCTGGCTGTCTCGGTCAGTCATTTGCCGGGCGGCCACATAGGTTTCGATGCCGATAATCGGCTTGATGCTGGCACTTTTGGCGGCGCGGTAAAAATCCATGACGCCGTACATGGCTCCGTGGTCGGTCAGGGCGACGGCGGGCTGGTTGAGTTCGGCGGCGCGTTCGACGAGGTCGTTGACGCGGCTGAGGCCGTCGAGGAGGGAGTATTCGCTGTGGCAGTGCAAATGGGCGAACTGTTCAGGGCATTTTTGGCACATGGGCAGGTTTTGGAGTTTAGATTTTGGCTTGCGGTCGAGGGTTTTGTTGTGTTATCCCGCAGGGTTGACGTGGGTCAGTATAGCAAAAAACACGGCCGTGTGGGAGGGTAATTTGTGCCGCTGAGTCTCGACTTTACCAAATAGTCAAGTGGGAGTAAGATTCGGTGGGAAGCCGTACCCATTCACTTCTCACTAAGATTAAATCTCTCGCAAAGGCGCGAAAAGCGCAAAGTTTTTCTCTTTGCTTCTCTGCTTCTTGGCGAGAGCCTGCTTTTTTCAGCAAGCTCACTTTTCACTTTTTACTGGCTACACACCTTAAGGAGTCCCTGATGCCCCAACTCGACCCCACCCAGCTTGATTTACAGGAGGAACTGACCAGCGAACGGTTGCGCTTGCGCACGGTGAAGCCGGGCGATGGTTTGCGTTTGCACACGGCCGTGCATACCTCTCAAAAACACCTCATGCGCTGGATGCCCTGGGCCGTCAAGCCCATGAACAAAGAGAGCTACGTTCTCTACGCCGAACAGCAGTACAGCAAATTCCAAAAGCGGGAAGAGTTCCAATTCCTGCTCTATTTACCCCAGAGCGAAACGGTCATTGG
This sequence comes from Promineifilaceae bacterium (SeqCode), assembly GCA_041745395.1. Classification (GTDB taxonomy): domain Bacteria; phylum Chloroflexota; class Anaerolineae; order Promineifilales; family Promineifilaceae; genus Hadersleviella. The sequence continues at coordinate 8,983 of JBGTIZ010000387.1, forward strand.
CTCCATCGGTTTCCATCATATTCGGTGGGAAATTCCCAAATTAGAAATGGGTTATTGGCTCCACAAGGATTTTGGCGGACAAGGGTACATGACCGAAGCGGTCGAGCGCATGTCCATCTGGGCGTTTGAGGCGTTGGGCATGGTGCGGCTGGCGATTGAGTGCGATGTGCTAAATGAAAAAAGCGCGGCCGTGGCGCGTCGCGCTGGCTACACGCAAGAAGGCATCCTGCGCCACAATCGACGCGACATTTTGACCAACGAACTCTCCGACACCCTCGTCTTCAGCCGCCTTGCCTCCGACTAAATCTCTCGCCAAGACGCCAAGAACGCCAAGAAAAATCACATTCAAAGCTATGGAAACCCCAACCACCCTAGAAAATCAGCCAGACGACTATGAGATGGAAGCGGAATATGATTTGAGTAAATTCAGATCTCGTCCCAATCGTTATGTCAAACAAATCAACGTAGACGTTGACGAACCCGCAACCAGTGAAAAAGGCCAAATTAACCCCAAAAGACCAGAAGACCAGCAAGAATCTCTAGGCAAAAATGACCCCCTTGCACCCTGAACCTTGCACCCCGCTCTAACACTCAATCACATTCACCGCCAGTCCCCCGCGCGACGTTTCCTTATATTTACTCTTCATATCCTTGCCCGTCTCCCACATCGTTTTTATCACCTTGTCCAGCGACACAAAATGCTGACCGTCGCCGCGCAGGGCGAGACGCGCGGCGTTAATCGCCTTGACCGCCCCCATGGCGTTGCGCTCAATGCAGGGAATTTGCACCAGCCCGCCGATGGGGTCACAGGTCAGCCCCAAATTATGCTCCATGCCAATTTCGGCCGCGTTTTCGACCTGTTCGGGCGTGCCGCCGCGCACTTCGGCCAGGCCAGCGGCGGCCATCGAGCAAGCGGAGCCAACTTCCCCCTGACAGCCCACATCCGCGCCCGAAATAGAGGCGTTTTTTTTTTAAAACAATCCAAATCCCCCCCCCGTGAGCAGAAAACGCGTGACCGCCTCTTGCTCGGCGGCTCTGTTTTCGACCCCTTGCGCCAGCACAAAACGAATCCAATAATGCAACACGGCCGGGATAATGCCCGCCGCCCCGTTGGTCGGCGCGGTGACCACACGGCCGCCCGCCGCGTTTTCCTCGTTAACGGCCAGGGCGTACAAATTGACCCAATCCAAAATGTTAAGCGGGTCACGCAAGGCCGCTTCGGGGGAGGAGCGGAGCCGTTCATACACGGACGGGGCGCGTCGTTTGACCTTCATGCCGCCCGGTAAAATCCCCTCGGTGGCGCATCCCCGCCGCACACACGCCTGCATCACCTCCCAAATGTGCCACAGCCCTTCCCGAATTTCCGTTTCACTGCGCCACGCCAACTCATTGGCCAGCATCAGGTCGCTGATACGCATCTGGTTTGCTTGACATAATTCGAGTAGCTCTTGGCCGGTCTCGAAGGGGTAGGCCACGGCCGTGTCATCCTCTTTAATCCGCGCCTCCCCCGTGGCCGACTCATCCACCACAAAGCCGCCCCCCACCGAATAATAAGTCCGACTAATTAGCTCCCCGCCCGCCCCGTCAAACGCCGTAAAAGTCAGCCCGTTGGGGTGATACGGCAAGGTGCGCCGCACAAACTGCACATCTTGCTTTTCGCGGAAGGGGATGGCCTGCTGACCCAGCAGGTGAATTTGGCCGCTGGTGCGGATGGTTTGCAGGCGGTCGGGGATACTGTCGGGGTCAAGTTGGTCGGGTTCGTGCCCTTCCAGACCGAGCAACACGGCCGTGTCACTGCCATGCCCCTTGCCCGTCGCGCCCAGCGAGCCGTATAACACGCTCTGTATGCGGCTGGTTTGTGCCAACAAGCCATTATCTCGCAGGCGCAGGGCAAACAGCCGCGCCGCTTTCATCGGGCCGACGGTATGGGAACTGCTGGGGCCGATGCCAATTTTGAAGAGGTCGAAGACGCTGAGGTTCATAATGTTTGGTTGGTTTGTCCCCTGATGGGGAGAGTTTGTTGGTTGGTCGGTTAGCGGGTTGGTTTATTTAGACCACGATCCTGTTAGGGAGACGATGCGCATTTCTCCCGGTTGGAGATTCTCTAGTGTCCACGGGCCAATCTGGGTGCGAATCAGGCGTAAAGTGGGGAAGCCGACGGCGGCGGTCATGCGGCGCACTTGCCGGTTGCGCCCTTCGGTGATGGTAAGTTGGAGCCAACTGGTAGGGATAGCGGCGCGGTAGCGGATGGGGGGCTGGCGTTCCCAGAGCCACTCTGGTTCGGGTATCGCTTCGGCTTGGGCGGGGCGGGTGAGTCCCCCTTTTATCTGCACGCCTTGGCGGAGTTGGGAGAGGGCCACGGCCGTGATTTCTCCCTCCACCTGCGCCACGTAGGTTTTGGGGAGCTTTGCTTGGGGGTGGGCGATGCGGTGTTGGACACGGCCGTTGTTGGTCAGCACCAGCAACCCTTCCGAGTCATAATCCAGCCGCCCAGCGGGGTAAATGTCGGGGATGTCAATGTAATCCGCCAGCGTGGCCTTGCCCTCCTTGGGGGAAAACTGGCTCATCACCTGAAATGGCTTATTGAAGAGGAGGAGTTGGTTCGGGGAAAGTTTGGTCACTGACGCTGTTAAATCTCCCCAGTCACTGGGATTTTTGTGCCCCTCGGGATGAATAAGGACGCAACTAAAAGTTAGTAGGGGCGATTGACAACAAGGTTGGGAATCATAGAGAAGTGGCGCACGTTGTCGCTAGCGAGTTCTAGATTGTTGCCCACGGCCGTGGCCGCAATTAACGCATCAGGAATGGCTAGACCATTACTTTTGCTGAATTCCTGTATCAACTCATAAGCAACAGCAGACGTCTTGGGTGATAAGGGGAGGAGCGTAAACGCACCTACCAACTTTTTGATTTTTTGCACTTCCTCTTTGCTACGACAGCCAACCACCAATTCCATAGCCGAAATGACAGAAACAAACAGGGGAACATTGGCCGTGCGCTCATGGTCAATATATTCTGCGGCATTGACATTACCACGCGAGAGGTCAATTAAGATTGTGGAATCTAGCAACTTACCTATCATGCGCGATGCCATTGTTTTTGCCGTAATTCTTCTAGCCAAGCGCGAGAACTGCTCTGCTGTAAGTCAGAACGGTCAGCCCACATGCCAAAAAAGGATGCTTCTTTTATTGAAGTAAGACCCGTTTGCGCAAAATCCACCGCTGGCACATCCACTAGTTCTTCTGAAAAATTATTCTCTAGAATAGACGCGACCATAGCGTACTCCTCCAAAGGCAGAATGATGCCCACTGCTTTGCCCGTGGCATCCGTAATAAGCTGACGTTTTAGGATGATTGTGTCCATAATTTTAGCCTCTTGGAGAATATGGCGGTTTCGAGGAAACCCATACGCAGATTATACGGCAAAGCAGGGGAAAACTGGCTCATGACCTGAAACGGCTTATTGAAGAGGAAGGGTTGGTTCACTAACTTTGATAAATTTCCTCTCGACTGAGCGGTTCAAACTCATCAAGTTAGATAGACTGGCTCATTAACTAGTCAATCAATGCCGCTTCCAAAACAAGCGGTTCTCCCGTGACCTGACTATATAACACATCAGGGTCAAGGTCTGCCCCATTGGGCCAACAAATGGTGCCCAATTCTGGATTAACCCGTACCTGTCGAAAGTAGGTTTCGTCTTGCAGAGGCGCAAAAACGCCTGTGAACTGAATCAGGTCAGCGATGTTGATGACCCCGGCCGTGTTATCCTCAAACTGTAGCCACAAATCATACTCATTTCTTGGCTCTACTTTGATAATATCTTTTAACATGATGCAATCACTCCAAAGGGTCAATTTTATTCAGTGGTTGTTGTTGACGAGCCAAATCCCAATTTTCTAGCAATTCGGTTTGATGCAGGCTTGCCCATTCCATCACCATGCCAAATACTCTAGGCGACAATTTACCAGCAAGAACAGTCAATGTTCGTATGTCAATCGTCGCTTTCTGTCCTGCATAGCGCACATGGAAATGTGGCGGCGGATGATCATTGTAATTGATGGTGATTATAATGCCGAAGAAGCGACTAATTTCTGGCATAGCTTTACTCTCATTCTGCTTGTACCAAATCGTTCTAACAAACTACAGGTGTAACCCGTCAGCGTCGCTTTGCCCTCCTTGGGGGAAAACTGGCTCATGACCTGAAACGGCTTATTGAAGAAGAGCAGTTGGTGCGGGAAAAGTTGTTTCGTTTAACGCTTCGGCGGCTAAGTTGGCTAATAAATTTTGTGACTCTGGCGTGCTTACCAAAGCATCCCAACGTTTATTATCAGCCGCTATTTCCTCGGGGGTTGCCTCTTGCATCAGCTCTTCCGCTAAAATTTGCGCTTCCAAGAAACGGGCAAAATCCACGAGTTGACTGGCTCGGTGGGGCGGCAATATGCGCAAAATATCAGTGACAATTTGTTCCTGCTGTTGTGTCGCTACATGATTTATCGCCATGCTACGCTCCTATGGTCAGTTAACATCGTCATATCATCTAGATGAATACATTTTCAAACAAGTTCCCGCAGAACTTCAGGATGCTGTTCTACGATGCGCAACAAAGTTTTGGCCGGGCCACTTGGCTCACGCCGACCCTGTTCCCAATCTTGCACAGTCCGCAAACTAACGCCTATCAGTCCCGCAAACGCCGACTGCGACAGCTTCATCTGCGCCCGAATCTCTTTGGGGGCAGATGGGCTTTTCAATTCCCCCGTTTTCAGCGTGGTTTTTCCAGCTTTATAAGCCTTGATTTCTTGGATACCTTCCAAGATTTCTTGTCCAATATCACGATTACTCATTCTGGATTTCCTCCGCTATTTTCTTCAGAATATGCCCCGGAATTGTGCTGGCTTCATTCTTGGCATAGATGGTCAAAAGCCAAATCTCGTCATCGCGCTGTTTCCAGTAGTAAATGACCGTCACTGCGATAGTTGTCAACCAGTTTGGAGAATATGGATGTTTCGATAAATACCATGCGCAAATTATACGGCAAGAGAGGGAAAAACTGGCTCATGACCTGAAACGGCTTATTGAACAGCAGGAGTTGGTTGGGGGAAAGGTGGGTCATGAGCATCACGGATATTGCAGAATACGTGCTTCTATCGCTTCTCTATCTGCCAGCGGCAACACAGCCACCTGCAAACAATCCACCAGCAGTTGGTTGGCTTCTAAATAAGTAGCCAAAAGTTTCCATTGCTCTTCAGACAACTCCCAATCATGCCCCACATTTCGCTCACGGATAGCCAACGCCTGTAACACTTGCCCAAACTGCGCTACCTCAACGCTAGATGCGCCATCTTGTGGCCATGTTAATTGCTCAAGTTCAATGACCAAAGTGTTTAATCTCAACTCCCGGCTATAGCGAAGCAATTCAAATTTAATCTCGCTTAATGCTTCCTCCCACTGAGCACCGACTCCTTCCCTATCACGCATGCTCTCACAAATCATAAGCAAAATAAATAACGAGTAGTCGAGGTCGAGGGCGAGGTCGAGGGCGCGGTCGAGGGCGAGGTCGAGGGCG
>JBGTIZ010000388.1:0-26436 GCA_041745395.1 Promineifilaceae bacterium (SeqCode)
CACGCCGAAGCAAATGTGTAGCAGTGTAAAGGTAACTTTGAAGGGGTTTCTGAACCATGCCAAAAAGCGAGAAGTGGGCTTACTGACAAAAGTACCTTCTTGCTAAGATGCAGGCGAGCAAAAAGAAATTTTTCTCGCGGAAAATTTTGTGCCCTTCACGTTTTTGCGAGAGATTTGACCTTTTTTCAGCCGACTCTTGACCTACCCCGCTTGCCCCACCTCCGTAGACCCGCTATCATACTCGGCCTTATTCCATCTTTATCCATACCCGCACACCCAAGAGTAGCTAAAAATATGCATACAGAATCCAAACTAGATTACGACGTTATTATTGTGGGCGGTCGCCCCGCTGGAGCCAGCCTCGCCGCCCGCCTCGGAGAAATTGGCCTGCGCACGCTCATCGTTGAGCGCAACAGCTTTCCCAGTAGCCCCGCCGTTTCGACCCCCTTTATTTTGCCCCACACGATGGCCTTGCTCGACGAAATCGGCGCGGACGAAAGCAAGTATGCGCATAACACACCGCGCATGAACCGCTTTGTCCTCGAGTTCAAAGATTATTTTCAGGTTCCCTTTTACATGCAGAGCAAAGGGGGACGGGATTATCTTTACACGGTCGAGCGGTCCCGTTTTGACACCACCCTTTGGCAAAACCTTGAGCGTTTCCCCACCGTCACCGCGCTCGAAAACTTTGCGGTGACTGATTTGGTGCAGGACGAAACCGGGCAAGTAACGGGCATTGAGGGACGGCATCCGCAACAGGCAACCCAAACGTTTACGGCCATCCTTGTGGTGGGGGCAGACGGTCGCTACAGCACCGTCGCCAACAAAGTGGACGCGCCTGTGATTCATCAGCGCACCGATGTGGATACGACGCTCTATTATGCGTTTTGGGAAAATGTGGCTCCTTATGATGAAACGGGAGAGGCGTTGGCGCACATCCACACGTCGGTGGATGGCTTTAGCTATGTTTTTATGCCGACGGCTGATGGTCACACGGCCGTGATAGCCCAAGGACAAGCCGATCTCTACGACCCGCCCGCTGGCGAAGTCCAAAGCATGTACGAGCAGTTTCTCCAGCGTCAACCCCACGTCTGGCGGCGACTGAGCAACGCCCAACAGGTCAGCAAAATCAGCGGCATGAAACGCATCGGTAATTTATTCCGCCAGCCCACCGGCCCCGGCTGGGCATTGGTGGGCGATGCGTACCATCAAAAAGATTCGCTCGACGCGCAGGGCATTTATGACACCTTGCTCTCTAGCAAATATCTGGCGCAAGAATTAGGCGCGTGGCATCAGGGGCAACAATCGCTGGCCGAAGCGCAAGAGAAATATGGTACGCGTATCTATGCCGACCTGCGCCCCATGTTTGACGCCACGATGGGGCGTGTCAAGCGGGAACTTTACGACATTCCCCCCACGTTTGTGGCTAAAACTGTCTTGCGCTGGGTGCTGACCAGCGCCACCTATCAGCATAACTTTGGGGCAAACGTCATTCGCAAATTAGATGACCCCGTGGGTTGGACGGCTCCCCCGCAGATGATAAAAATGCTGGGTGATGGTCTAAGCAGTGACCTCGGCCGCAAGTTGCGCCGCACCCCAGACCCGTACCATTTGCCCCCCGCTTCTGCTTTACCCAGCTGAAACCAAGTTTTTGAAATGCGCACGCTCCGCATCAGTTAAACAAAAGAGTTGTTCCCAAATAGATTTTGCCTCGAGCAATCGATTTACTGCTCGCTAGAGGTATATAATTTAATAAGGAACTACTCTAAACTTTGGCATGTTTCAACTCTGGGTTCGCTTAAATCTAGTTCAAGCATTTACGGTTGGACAACCTCTAAGAAAATGCCGGATGTACGTCTCCGACGCATTCGCTTACAAACGGACGATGAGATGGGTCGGCAACTCGCCTATACGATAGCTCCCTGCGATTTATTACCGTACATGACAGGCAACGTTAGCAAGATTGAAAAAGTACTATTCTTGAAACAACGTGGCCTGCGGCCACGCCTCGCTGTCAAGAGGGTATTTTTTTGTTTGGGCGAACGCCCAAACGAAAAAATACCCTTTAGAATAGCCGAGCCGCCGCAGGCGGCGAGGCGTGTCGAGCCACGATTTTTTGTCTGAGCAACTTGTGATCAATACATTGTTGTGAAAATTGGTTGGGAAACCTGCTGGTGCCATCATCTTGCCACACGTTCCGATGTAGACACAAAAAACAATTGAACTAGGTTTTTTTTCAACGGTATTATGTGCCCCGCTTCTTACTTCTAACTGCTCACTTCTGACATCTGCTTATCAGCCGGGAGCGTGAAGTAAAAGGCACTCCCCACGGCCGTGTTAGGGCCATCATTCGCCATCATCCCCACCGTGCCCCCCATCTTCGACACAATCCGCTGAACAATAGACAGCCCCAAGCCGTGCCCCAATTTCCGTTTTTGCCCAACTTTGCTAAACGGCGTAAACAGCCGCTCCCTATCCTGCGGCGCAATACCCGCCCCATTATCCCGCACCCAATACTGAATCGCCTCTTGCGCTTCCCCGTCCCCCACCAAACGGGTCGCACCGAGCGTTATCTGGGCTGGCTCGCCCCCATGTTTGAGCGCATTGCTAATATAATTAAACCACACCTCTTCCACCCAAGGCGCGTATCCCCACGCCACCGGCCAAGTGGCGGGTAGAGAAATGTGCGCCTCGGCCATCTGGGGCCAATCCGCCACGCGACTCAACGCTTCTTGCACAATGTACCCCATATCCAGCGGAACCATATTTACCCGCGTTTCCCGCACCGAGGCCAACAGAAGCAGAGCCTCGATAATTTTACTCATTTTACGGCCGTTACTGGCAATCATCTCCGCCGATTTGTGCATTTCGGCGGACGGGCGACTGCTGGCAGACGGCGATAAATCCGTTTGTAGCACTTCCGCAAAGCCTACCACCCGCGCCAAGATATTTTGCAAATCATGTGCCACCGTATGGGCAAAGGCGTCTAATTCGCCGTTGCGCTCTTCCAAATCGGCCGTGCGCTGGCGCAACGCTTCCACCAGCCGCGCATTTTGCAGGGCGATAGCGGCCGAAGCGGCTAGCGTTTTGGCAAAACTTAGGTCGTCTGACTGAAAGTCGCCCGTTAATTTGTTGACCACTTCCAATACGCCAATCACCTCATCCTGCACTTGGAGCGGCACGGCCATGAGGGAGTGGGTCTGATAGTTAATTTTGTGGTCAATCTCGGGCAAAAAACGCCTGTCAGCCGTGGTTTGACGCACAATTTCGCTCTGTTTGTTGATAGCTACCCAGCCGACCACCCCTTGCCCGGCCGTGACGCGCATCCCTTCTAGCGGCGGCACATTTTCTCGGTCCGCCACAGCTTGGCAGACTAAATAATAGTGCGCATCGTCCCACAGCCAGAGGGAACAGCCTTGTGCGCCCAGCACGTTTATCGTTGAAGCCATAATTTGGGCGATAACGTTTTGCACGTTGAGGGTCGCCGTTAACTGTTGCGAGACTTGATTGAGGAGGTCAAGGGCTTCGTTGCGCTGGCTCAGGGTAGCCAGCATGTCGCTCCGCTCGGTTTCCATTTGGCGCCGGACAAGCACCTTCTCGACCACAATAGGCAATAGCTCCAGATAGCGTGCGCCCGTGTCTTTGAGGACATAATCGCTGGCTCCCGCCCGCATGGCTTCAATGGCATACTGCTCTTGCCCGGTGCGGGTGAAAATAATGATGGCGGGCAATGTTTCGGGCGCACACTGTAGCTGTTTAATGACCTCTAGCCCATTGATAAGCGGCAATTGGTAATCAATCGCCAGGATATCATAGGGGTGGGTTTGGGCAAGGTGCAGGCCTTGGCTCCCTGTGTGGGCAAGGTCGATGTCGTAGCCTAGCTTGGTTAGCTTGCGCTGGAAAAGCTGGCTGAGCGCGACGTTTTCATCCATGTATAAAATGCGTACGGGGGGAGGCTCTATAAGCATAGACAAGGTTCAGGGTGCAGGATGCAAGGGACAATCATGAGCGCGTGCTTTTTGTTCATTGCTGAGCCTACTGAAAAAAGCCCCTTTTCGCGGAAATCCACCTCTGGTAGATTTTGCAAAAATACCTCTTTTTTCAGGGCACTCATTGCTCATTACTCATTGTTCATTGCCTTACCACCAAGTTTGGAAGGTGGTGGTTGTTTGTCCGATGGGGCTGGCATCGGGATAGGCTACTTCGACTAAGACTTCCACAGCCGTGCCCGCGCTCATCTCAGGCAAATCCAACTGGGCTTGGGTCAGCCCCAAACTATTGGTGGGCTGGTCAATGAGTTGCGTTTGCGTCGGTGTCCCATCACTAAAACGCATCCGAAGCGTGACCTGTAAGCCCGAAAGCGGCAGGCCGTTATTGGCATCTTCCGCAATCACGTACAAAATTTGCGTATCACCCTGATACAAAATCGGAGCCGACACAGCCGCCGTCACTTCGGCCGACTGCGCCTGCACATCGGGTATGGCAACAATGTCGATACCACGATTGCCCCCTTCCAAAAGAAGGTGGGATTGACCGAGCGCGGTTAGCTGAACTTGGCGGCTCACTGGCGACTCAGGATGCCATTCTAATCGGCCGTTTTCAAAATATTGCACCCGCAGTTGCCCTTCCTCGATTTGGTTGGTCAGGGGCGCACCCAACACCAGGGGGCCATGATTTTGGGCATAAAAGGCGCCAAAGGCGTTTTCTAGGCGGGGGGTAGTGTCGGGGATAACGGCGGGGCGGTCACGGCGGAGCGGTTCTAATGCCCACAACCCAAGTTTGGCAATGACCACTTGGTCGGCGGTGGGGTCATACTCGAGCCGCATATGGTCAAAATATTGGATGGTGCGGCCACTACTTTGGTTGGTGTAGGCGTCGCGGTAAGGCAGGCCAAAAATGCGTTGGCCGCCGTACTCGAGATAAAAGGGCTGGAAAACTTCGGCAACGCAGAGGCCCGTGGGGGTGCAAGAGGCAGTTGTCGCGGCAGAACGGTCTGTTTGGCAGGCGGTGAGGAGGAGAAGCAAAAACACGGCCGTGAGCCACACCAAAAACATTCGCCCAGACGGTCTGCTTAAGGGTAAATAGAGCCTACTTTTTTTCTGTATCATGCCTTTTGTCCATTCCCTTCGCTCAAGTCAAACAGTCAATGTAGCCGTTCAGCATCTCAGCCAGTCAGCATTTCAGCTTGCTTTCCTCGAAACAATTTGATTATATGCGGGCGACTGCATTGCCTAAAACAGGAAGCGAATCATCAAACAGTCTGTTATGACGCTGAAAAACCACGGTGGGTACGAAGTTTAGCTAGCTGACTGGCTGAAATGCTGACTAGCTGAACGCTTACCAGTCAATAAGCCGACTGCTCCAACGCCTCATGTTCCTCGCGCAAACGCAGATAGCTATCGTATCTTTCTGGCGAAACACGGCCGTCAGCCACGGCGGCCAGTACCGCACAGCCCGGCTCATGCTCGTGGGTGCAGTCGCTAAACTGACAGTGCGGAACCAGCGGCGCAATTTCCCGAAAATAAGCATCTAGCTCGTCTGGCTCAATGTCAAACAGGGCGATGCCGCGAATGCCGGGCGTGTCGGCTACATAGCCGCCCATTTCCAGCGGGATTAGCTCCGCGTAGCGGGTAGTGTGCATCCCTTTGCCCGTCGCTTCGCTAACGGTACTCACTTTTAAGCCCAAGCCATCCTGTACCTGATTGAGCAAGCTGGATTTGCCCACGCCCGACGAGCCAGAGAGTACCGAAATTTTGTCTTTTAAGATGGCGGTAAGCGTCTCTATGCCCGCGCCTGTTTTGGCGCTGGTATACACCACGCGGTAGCCAATCGTCTCATAGATTTGGAAAAGCTTTTGCGCTTCGGGCAGAGAGCCGAGGTCAACTTTGTTGACGCAAATCACGGCCGGGATTTTGTTGCGCTCGGCCACCACCAGAAAGCGGTCAATTTTGCGCAGGCTGGTGGCCGGTTTTTTGAGCGCACAGACAAAGATAACTTGGTCTAGGTTGGCGACCAGCACTTGTTCGCGGTCGCTACTGAGCTGTCTTTGTCGCGCCGACGGCCGTGTGCGGGATAAGACGCGCTGGCGTTCGGCCACTTCGTCAATCATGCCCATGTCATCATCGTTGTGTACATCAAGCGTAAACGTGACGCGGTCGCCCACGGCGACGATGTCGGTTTGCTGTTTTTCTCGTTTGAGCCGGCCAGGTAGCTTACAGACGTGTTCTTCACCCACGGCCGTGCGCACCGTATAAAATCCACTAATTGCTTTCGTAACCAAGCCTTCGATGGTGTCAACCTCCACAACTAACTAACTGCGACTGCCCAAGGCACATTGCAAGTTAAGAAATAAATCAGGTAAATGAGTGAAAGGTAAGAAGTAAAAAGTGGCTGGACAACCAGTCCCCCACTTCTTACTTCTCATTCCGCTTATCACTCGATTCGTTGTTTAATCTACAAGGTACTCTCTCCCTTGCATTATAACGGAAAGCAGGGGGGTTTCCAGCAAGCAAAAAAGGCCTTGATAGGCAAAAAACCTATCAAGACCCTGTTAACGTGTCAAATTCACGCGTTCTTAACCCAAACAATGAATAATGAATAATTAGTAATGAATAAAGGGCGCGTTGTTCGACCCACTCATCTATTCATTATTCATTACGCCTTACTCATTGTTTATTAGCCCAGTCTTTCTTGGAACGCTTCTTCTAGGGCGGGCAGAATGTCGAACAGGTCGGCGACAATGCCGTAATGGGCAAGGCTAAAAATGGGGGCTTCGGCGTCCTTGTTAATGGCGACGATAATTTTGGCGGTGCGCATCCCCGCTTGGTGCTGAATCGCGCCGCTGATGCCGCAGGCAATGTACAGGTCAGGGCTGACCGTTTTACCCGTCTGCCCAACCTGATGCTCATACGGAATCCAGCCCGCGTCCACGGTGGCGCGAGACGCACCGACTGCGCCGTTTAACACGGCCGCGAGTTGGCGGATTGGCTCGAACCCTTCCGGGCCGCCCACGCCACGCCCGCCGCTGACGATAATCGTCGCTTCGGTGAGGCTCATGCCGCCTTCTTTAGCTTTGAACCCAGTCACTTTGGTGGTCAGATCATCTTCATCCACCACGGGGTCAATCCATTCCGCGTCGCCCGTGTTGCCCGTCGCTTCGGCGGGGGCAAAGGCGCGATTACGCAGGGTGATGATTTGCAAGCTATCAGGAATAACGGCGTCGCACAATAATTTGGCGGCGTAAACAGGACGGGTCGCTTTAATACGGTCGTCTTCAACGGCCAAGCTGACCGCTTCGGTCATGAGACCCGCTTCGGTATCGGCGGCAACCCACGCGGCGACGTCTCGTCCAGCAGTGGAGGAGCCAATCAGCAACGCGGAGGGATCATTGTCTTCGACGAGTTGGGTGACGATAGGACCGTAGGCTTCGACGCGGAACTCTTTGAGGGTTTCGTCATCACAGCCGAGGACGTTGTCTGCCCCGTAATCAAAGGCGGCTTCGGCCACGGCCGTGACGTCAGAACCTAAAACCACGGCCGTGACATCTTCCCCTAGCTCATCCGCCACAATCCGCGCCGCGCCTAATGTTTCGAGGCTCACGGGCACAATTTTGCCATTCTGGCTTTCTACATAAACAAAAATATCGCTCATTTTAGATCACCTTCTCCTCGAACAGCTTGTCAACCAATGCTTCGGCGATTTCCTGCGCATCATCCCCTGTAATCATCTCGACCGAACCTTCGCGGGCGGGAATGGCGTAGACGCTTGACCAGTCTACTTTGCTAGCAACGCCATTGATGCCCAAATCGCTGGCTGTCCAAGTGGGCACAGTGGCGCGGTTTGCTTTGCGGATACCCATAAAAGAGGGGTAGCGAGGGTCGTTGATTTCTTTAACGGTACCAATCACGACGGGCAACACGGCCGTGACCACCTGCCGCCCACTTTCCAGCAAACGCTCGACCGTAATCGAATCGCCACTAATTTCCGTAATAGCGGCCACATTGGTCAGCGGCGTCCAGCCTAGCTTACGCGCCAACTGCACGGGCGTCATGCCCGTATCGCCATCAATAGCCTGCTTGCCTGTAACCACGATCGACACATCACCAATTTTCTCAATAGCGGCCGCCAAAACTTTGGCCGTGCCTAGCGTGTCTGCCCCAGCCAAAGCGGGGTCATTGACATGAATCGCTTCTGTACAACCCATCGCTAGAGCGGTGCGCAGGACGTCAATGCTGTCGTCATTGCCCACGTTTAGAGCAAACACGTCGCTTGCGCCATGCTTTTCTTTGAGCAAAATGCCTTCTTCGATGGCGTATTCATCCCACGGGTTGACCACGTTGGGTTTACCACTGCCACTGTCATCCCAGCTTACCACGCCGCCATCTACCTTAAAGGTGGCGGTGGTGCTGGGTGTTTGTTTAACACACACAACAACTTTCATAAGAGTGTCCTCCGAGTAGGGTTTACAAACTGGTAAGCGTTCAGCCAATGAGCTAGATGCTTACCCAAACTGTTGGAAAAAATGAGTAATTTGCCTTCAATAGAGCTTCAGGCAACAAGTTTCATGGTAAATAGCTACCACTGCCAAATCATTTGTATGTTTTCAACTAACTTATCGCTTGATAAGCTGTGCAGTTTGATTATAACGGGGTGGCGGCAATGGGGCAATATGACGCTATGCGTCATTAAGTTAAACTATCCCAATTTTTTGTCACGAATTACTTACACAAAGGATTAACCGCGGAGCACGCGAAGAGCGCGGAGTTTTTCTTGAGTACTTCTCCGTGTTCTTTGTGATTTAAGAGCAGGCAGGGTACGGAACAGTTGGCGGGGTGTTTCCTCAAGAGATGGTTCGGGGAAGAAGAAGCTGTATTTGTAAACCTCATGGGCGAGCGCGCTCAAGCTGAACCCTCGCCATTCTCGTCACGTTGGAGAGCAGAGGCTGTGTTGTCACTCACCAAATGAAAATGGAGGTGCGGCACGTCTTGGGCGGGGGCACCGTTGTTGCAGATAAGGCGATAGCTGGTTAGCTCAAATTGTTGCACAAGCTGTTGCACGGCCGTGAGCAATTCTGGCCAAAACGGATCATCTTTGTCCACGGCCGTGAGCGTTGACCACGGCCGTTTGGGAACCAGCAACACATGAAACCCATAGCTCGGTTGAGGATGATAAAACGCCATAAGCGCATCCGTTTCATACAGGCGTTTCCCCGGCATTAGCCACGCTCCATAGGTGAAAAAATAGCCCAGTAGCAAACGACTCAGCCGCCCCCGCGCTACCCACAACAAAAAGGCTCGCATGGTTTGTGAGCGAGTCAGTTTCCTAACAGCCTACGGCCCAAAATCATCCAACACAGGGGCGTAACTGCCCCGAAAACCGTTGAGGCAGGAGCATCCTTCGGGGGGCAATTCGGGAATGTCGTCACTAAATTCATACACACCCTCGATAGATTTGCACAGTGGGCAAGCATCTTGGGGCACTAAAATACGCACTTTGGTAGCCAAACCTGCTTTGATTTTTTCCAGTCCAGCTAAATGGTCTTTAACGGTCAGCATTGTTTCTCCTCGGTTAGCCGCTTTACTCAAGGTAGCAAACCAATTTGTTATTTATTTGTAATAGCCAACACCCGCCCTTTTGCCTTCGACAGGCTCCGGCAACGGGCTTGTTTTAGTTAGTCATTACATTTATTTATAATGTAGCAGGCAGATTCTAATTGAGTGTGCCTGCTGTGGCAAGTTGGGTCAGTTTGGGAAGTTAGTCCTCTTTTATGGAGGATGAGCGGGATAGGGTAGAGAGTCAGTTCATTTTGGGTTAAGATGGGAAGACATCGGAGAAGTCCCGCCCTTTTCTGCCTTCGTGCTTTTTTCAAGGCTCTCCGTGACAGGACTCCATGAGTAACTCGACGACCATTAGCCGTATACCCCAATCGAATACAGTGGCTTGGACAGAGCCAGCTTCGCCAGCGTGGCGGACATTAAACCAGTACCTAGATGGTTTATCGTCACAACTACGCGAAGCGGTTTATCTCACGGCCGTGCCGTTTCAGTTTGATTACGACTTTTTCAGGTGGTTATGGCATCGTGCCCAATCCCAAAAAGGGACACGTCTCTGGCCGTGGCCCGAGCCACATCATGCTTCAGACGGAGAGTCCCCGCCGTTACCGTCCCATCTGTACCGCGATTTACGCCAAACCACGCTCATCGAGACGGCCGCCAACGGCATGTATCGCCTCAACGAAGGGGCGCGTCAGCTTATCCTACGCCACGTGTGGGGCGAAGATCTCATTCGGTTTCAATGGTTTAATCAACAAAGCTGGCTGTATGCCCAAGAGCAAGACCAAGAGCAAACACGCTGGTACACGGCCGTGTTGTATCACCGCCTGCTCGCCAACCCCACCCAAGAAGTAGACCCGTTCAAAGTCCAGCTACTGAATAGCTTCCAATACGAAGATAGGACGTGGATTACGCGGGTTTTGCCGCCGCTCTACACGGCCGTGGAGGCGGGCTGTTTACACGGCCGTGCCGCCTCATGGGTCTACTGCGGGCAAGCATGGCTTCTGGCCGAACAGCACCAGCTAGAGTCAGCCCGCACCGCCTATCGTCACGCTATAGACGCCCCCGAAGCCGACCTCCTGCTCCAAGCCGGCTGTACCCTTGCCCTCGCCGAGCTATATTTGCCCCCGTATGACGGCCGTATCGAAACCGCCGCCCAACTCGTGCAGGACGCCCAAAAACTTTATCAACAGATGGGCAACTGGCAGGGCTATGCCAACTGCTACCACATTACGGCTGACATCGCCCGCCTGCGGGGAGAACCCGACGCCGCCCAAGCCGCTTACCAGCGTGCTTACCGCATTTATCGCCGCATGGGCGAGCGCACCCAAGCCGCCCACTGCCTGCACGACGCCGCCCAGCTTCATGTCGCCCTTGACCAGCCCCAAGCGGCGCAACAAAAGTTCAAGACCGCCCGTCACGCTTACTACAAAATGGGTCGCTGGACGCCGTGGCTTGGTTCCACCCTGGCGCGGGCAAATTTTCTCAAAGATGAAGCGATTGCCGCCTTTCATCTGGGCAATTATGACCAAGCGCAAGAAAAAACGTTCGCATCACTCGCCCTGTATGACCAGAAACCCAACCAAACCGACCAGACGCTGTGGAGCAAAGGACGCGCCTTTGAGCTACTCGGCCAAATCGAACAGAAGCAAGCTGACTGGCGCGAAGCGACGCGTTGGTACCGCGAAGCCTCCGCCCAATATCGGCTGGGCGAGTTCAGCCATGATTTAGCCCGCCTGCTCAGTCGCCAAGCGGAAATTTCCCGCGCTGAAGACAACACCACCCGCGCCATTGCCCAGCTTGAACAGGCGGTCAAACTGCAACACCAACTGGGCCAGCCAGATGAAGAGGCGCGTTTTTATCTACAGGCGGCGGCCACGGCCGAGGCCAATTATGATGATGAACGCGCCCTGAATTATCTAAACGAAGCGCGGAGCCGCTATGTCACCTCTGGCAATCGCCTGCAATTGATTGAATGTGATTTGATGTTGGGGCAATTTTATGAACGCACCGACGCTCCCCACACGTCCGAGCAATGGTATGAGCAAGCCCTCGACGAAGCGCAAGATATTCACGACCTGCTGGGGCAAGGGCATGCCCAGCGCAAACTGGGCTGGCTGGCTCTGCAACAGGCGGATTTGCCCACGGCGCGGCATTATTTTGCCCATGCGGCTCATTGTTATCAGCAGGTGCCTGACTGGCCGGGGCTGGGCCATATCTTTTTGGGGCAAGGCTGGCTGGCTTGGTGGGCAAATGACCTGCCCACGGCCGAGCAATGGTGGCAAGAAGCGTACACGCTAGCCCATGAACATGAGGCGTTGCGCCTGCGGGTGCGCGTGTTGCTAGCCCGGGCAGAAACGGGATTGGTTCAACACGCTTACACGGCCGTGCGGCGTGCCCTACGCGAAGCAGAAACGGTAGCCCAAGCAGAACATGACCAGTGGCAACTCGCTTTTGTCTATCTGCTGTGGGCGCGACTGTCGCGTCAACAGGGCGCGTTTGACACGGCTCAAACGCATCTGCATTGGGCTTGGGAAGCGGCCGAAATGGCGCACGCCCCGCTGGCGCAAGCTGAAATATTGCTGGAGCAGGTGCGGCTGGCGCAGGTGCAGGGGAATATGGACACGGCCGTGCAGTGGCTTGCCCGCGCTCACGCCCAGTTTGACCAACTCGAAATCAACCACGGGGCGATGGCTTGTCGTGTCCTCGGCGCCGAGCTGGCTTGGCAACGGGGGGAAAGACACACGGCCGTGGGGCAAATCAAACAAGCCCTCACCTACTACCAAAAAATCGGCCACCAAGTCACCCACCACCACCTAACCCATTGGCTAGAAACCCACCAGATGAGCGAATCAGCCCGCCAGCCCGTCAGCTAACCAGCATTTCAGCTTGCTTTTCGCCACGCGATCTGGTCAACTTAACCTAACTTCTCATAAAGGCAACAATCTCATGGGCTTCCTCAAAAAACTATTCGGCGGGGGCGACAAAAAACCCCAGAAATACGTAGACCACGACGGTATCTACTTTTATGTCCGCGCCACCCGCTGTAACGCGGTCGTCAAAGTCCGCGCCGACAAAAAGCACGACCTCAACAGCACCGACAGCGGCTACGAATGGCAAAAAACCATCGTAGACAGCAAATGTTTTAGCCGAATGCAGGCCATCGTCCAGTTCGACCGCAACTACAATGTCACCCACCAAGAAATCACCGACGGCGAATTTATCACCCTCACCGAATACGAAGCCGCCCTCAGCGAAACATAACGTAATGGGCCGTATAATAAATGACGAGTAGATGGTGGACGTTTATGACCGACCACCATCTCTCTTGCTCCCTCCCTCTCCTACGCTCTTCCTCTCTCCGCCCCCTCATTGCGTCCCCCCACTAGGACAGCTATAATCAAACTTAATCCACATCATCAAAACCACGCCTTAAAATCCCCCCAAAAACGCAGGAGAGAGTTGACGGTGACACAGTTGCGTACCCAGACCAAAGAATACTGGGAATCTTCTGACTTTGCCCTAACCGAGGCAGACGTTGAGCAAATCTATAACTACTTACTAGAGGTCGAGAAGCCCCAACCATTGGCTGATCTGACCCGTGTAGTGATTCAACAACGTATCACGGCCGAAAAAAATCGGCTCAAGCCCCGCTTAGAAAGTCGGATCATTTACCAGCCCAAGAAAGATTATCAGCTTGGCGACAAGCTCGTTTTTCCCGCTCTCCAATTTGCGCACGGGACAGTCAAAGCCACTCGGCCGGCTGTCAATCCGCAATATGGGTTCTTTAACGTTGTCCAAGTCGAATTAGAAGACGCCCAAGGCAAAGCAAAAAAAGCCAAAGAATTTGCGGCCAGCTTAGCCTTAGAAACCCATCCGCTCAATCTCGGCGACGGCATGGAGGCTCTTAACCTCGATGCGCCCGAGCCAGAAGAGATTATTGAAAAATACGGCGAGAATATCACCGCCCGAGTCAACGAAGGGCTACACGCCCATCACGACTTTATCCGGCTAGGCGGCAAATGGTTTGTTAAAGGCTTACTGACTGACATCAATGTCGGTCATTTGCATCTGTCCGAAGCGGTGTTAGATGTCCACGAAGGCGGGCCACTCCGTACGGCCGATATCCTTGTGCATCTCGACCTGAACCCCAAGATCACCACCGAGGTGCAAGAATTCTCGCTTAACTATGGCCTACTCCAAGATAAGCGTTTCGACGAAGTGGCTCCCCCTGGGCAAGTCCTCTGGTATCTGCGCCGCATGGAACCCGAAAACGTGCGCGAAATTCCCGACCGTTTACGGCTTCAGCAACACGCCTACGACCGCGCCCTACTCAACAATCGTTTGCTAGAAATCGAGCGCGAGTTAGATGATGAATGGTCTGACCTAAACCCGCCGACCATCCCACGCAACGTGACTGTGACCATCACCTACCCCCATCGCTGGGCAGGCACCTTGCCACTCTCCTCACGCCTGAGGCCACTCTTCCCTCTCGGCCGTTCCGAGCATCAGATCATCACCCTGATTGATGAAGAAGCAGACTACGCCATTGACGCTTGGATTGTTTCCGAGGGTCGCTACATTGCTGGCCTTGGCGGCTGGTATCGGGAAAACAAAATCCCTATTGGCGGCTTCATTCATCTCGAGCCAGCGCAAGAGCCAGGAACGGCCTTTATCAGCTACAGCAAACGCCCCAAGCCTCGCCGCGAATATGTGCGGTTGGCCGCCATCGAAAATGGGCGTCTCAGCTTCAGCATTGAAAAACGCGCCATTGGCTCCGATTTTGATGATTTGCTGATTTTGGGTACCGATTACGTGGCCGCGCTGGATGCCCTGTTCCGTAGCTCGGCCAATCAGCACCGCACATTGGCCTCGATTATTGCGGAAATTATGCCCAGTTTGGCCGCCGCCACGCCCCAGCAAACGGTTCATGCCAAAACGATTTACAGCGCGGTCAATTTGCTCCGTCGGGTGACGCCAGGCGCGGTGTTTGCCGAGCTGGTGCGCCATTCGGCGTTTGTGTCGGTCGGAGACCAATATTGGCAGTTCGACCGCAGTCGTTGGCAATCATAGAAATAATGGATAAGGCGTAATGAGTGATGAATAAAGGGGCTGTCTGGTCGCCTTTTTGCCTTCGACAGGCTCAGGCAACGGGCTTCATGGGTAAATCGTTCTCCTTATTCATTGCTCATTACTCATTCGCAAGAGGTGAAAGGTGTCACGTCCCAAAGTAAAGTTAGCGTTGGCTCCCCAAGTCAACGAGGAAACATTTTTCCACATTGATTATAGCTGGTGGGAAAAATCCACCCTTGACCTAAAAGCGTATTTGGTTGCTCGTCTGCAAGCGTTGGGCATCAGCGAGATTAACCTCAATATGGATATGGACGAGGTGGATTTGGTAGACCTTGAAACAGGTGAAGTATCTCGCGTTGATGGGTTCCAATATATGGTGCAAACCTATTTTCAACAGCTTCCAGATGATTTTGCGCAACGGTCGTCTTTGGTAGATGCGGTATTTTGCGTTTTGCTGGCGAATGCCAACCAGCCGATGCGCGTGCAGGATATTTCGCAAGCTATCGGCCGTGACCCCGATGTGGTGTTGAAAACGTTGAATGGGCCGCGCATTTATCAAGGTATTTCGCCATTGTTTGATGAGTAGGGAGCGTGTCTTACGTGTCATGTTTTTGAATTCTCAAAAAATGTCATGAAACGTTGACGCGGATAGCCTCGCTCTCTAAAATCAGTGGGTTAAGCCCCAGTAGCTCAATGGATAGAGCACCGGACTTCTAATCCGTAGGTTGAGGGTTCGATTCCTTCCTGGGGTATCGGCATTGGCCGTTAATGGCTAAAAGGCGTAAAGCGTTATCCACGATGCGGGGGTAACGTTTTGCGTCTTTTTTTTAGCTTAAAGCTTTAAGCCATAAGCTAGTTGAGCGATAACCATTCTTCTGAAGTAAAAAGCTGGCTTACGGCTTACAGCTCATAGCTAACAGCTTCCTCGGAGTGCCATGATATTGGTAACAGGTGCAACAGGTTTTTTAGGTCGTTATCTTATTCCTTTACTGGTAGGGGAAGGGTATGCGGTGCGGGCGTTGGTGCGACCGACGAGTGATGTGTCGTTTTTGCTAAGGCATGGGGTTGAATTGGCGTATGCGGCTGATATTACGGATACCACGGCCGTGGTCGAAGCGTGTCGCGGTTGTGAACAAGTCATCCACGCCGCTGGGCAATTTCGCTTCTGGGGTGAGCTACTCGACTTTTGGGAGACCAACGTCGAAGGCACGGCCGTTATACTCAACGCGGCCACCGAAGCAGGCGTGCAAAAATTCATCCACGTTTCCACCATTGCCGTGGCGGGCAAGATAGAGCCGGGCCAAGTCATAGACGAAGCGTTTCCCTGCCAGCCCCAAGATGCGTACCAGCGCACCAAGTACGAAGGGGAGCAACTCGCGCTGACCTACCAAGAGCGGCGCGGCTTGCCCGTGGTGGTGATACGACCTGGAGCGTTTTATGGCCCGTGGGGACATTACGCCTTCAATCGGCTCTTTTTTACCGAGCCGCTCCACGGCTGGCGCATAAAAGTAGCGGGCGGTCAGCACATTATTTTCCCTGTGTACACGGCCGATGTGGCGCAAGGGATTTTGCTGGCTCTGAGACACGGCCGTGTGGGGGAAATCTACAACATTTGCGGCGAATCTATCAGCCACAACGAAGGCAACGCCATCGTTAGCGAGTTAGCGGGCATTTACCCGTGGCGGTTCAACATTCCCAAATACGGCGTACTCGCCCTCGCTTGGGCGTGGACCAAACTCAGCCGCTACACCAAACGGGAACCTTTTTACCCCATAAACCTGCGCCTCTACGTCTTTCAAGATTGGCAAGTCTCCACCGCCAAAGCCCGCCGCGAACTCGGCTTCGAGCCGACACCTTTCCGCGAAGGGGCGCGAGAAACATTGGCGTGGTATGAAGCGGAGAAGTAGTGAGAAAGAGAGAAAGGGAGCAAGAGAAGATACTCTCTTCCCTGCACCTTGAACCTTGGACCTTGCACCATGAAAATTTTCACCGTTGACCAAATGATAGCCGCCGAAAAAGAGGCGGATGCCCACGGGCAGAGCTATGCGGCCATGATGGAGCAGGCGGGGCGCGGCGGGGCGGAGGCCATCATGGCGCGGTATGACGTGCCTGATAAACGCATTTTGGTGCTGGTTGGGCCGGGTAATAATGGGGGGGATGGGCTGGTAGCGGGACGGTATTTGGCGCAGGCTGGGGCAAAGGTTGTCTTTTATCTGTACAAAGAACGCACGGCCGTGGACGACCCCAATTTTGCCCAAATTCAGGAGCTGGATTTACCCGTTTTGGTGGCTGAACATGACCAGCGTTATCGCGTCTTGCGCCTGCGGCTAAACGGGTGCGACATGGTGCTAGATGCCCTGCTGGGCACGGGCGTGACCCGTCCCATCGAGGGTGAACTGGCGCAACTGTTGCGCCAAGTGCGGGCGGGCTTGGACGAGCGGGCGCAAATCATGGCGGAAGAGGCAGGCATCGTAGACGCGGATGAGTCGGGTTTGACGACTATCACGGCCGTGTTCTCCCCTTCCCCTGCCGAACCGCCCCGCCCCCAAGTTATCGCCGTCGATTGCCCCAGCGGGCTAAATTGTGACACGGGCGACCTCGACCCCCTCACCCTAGCCGCTGACCTGACGGTCACCTTTGGCGGGCCTAAACAAGGTCATTTTCTTTTCCCCGGGGCGGGGGCGTGCGGCCAGCTCGTCACGGCCGACATTGGGCTAAATCCGCGCCATGCGAGCGTCAAGCAGGTGCGTTTGCGCGTCGCTTTGCGGGAAAAAATCGCCGCCAAAATGCCCGACCGACCGCTAGACGGGCACAAAGGCACATTTGGGCGGGTGCTGATTGTTGCTGGCTCGAGTCAATATCGCGGCGCGGCGTTGCTGAGCGGGCGTGGGGCATTGCGGGCCGGGGCAGGCTTGGTCGCTATCGCCACGCCCGAGGTGGTGCGCCACACGGCCGTGTCCACCCTCCCCGAAGCCACTTACCCGGCTTTGTCCGCCACGGAATTATTAGACGACACGGCCGTGGACGAACTGCGCCCGACTTTGCCCCACTACAAAGCGGTGCTAATTGGCCCCGGCTTAGATAAGGCCGACACTTTTTTTCTAAATTTTTTACACGCGCTCAACCAGCTAGACAATCCCCCGCCGCTGGTCATAGACGCGGACGGGCTAAATATTTTGGCGCAACAGGCCAACTGGCCCGCGCTATTGCCCCCGCACACCATTCTGACCCCGCATCCCGCTGAGCTAGCCCGCCTGCTTGACCAGCCGCTGGCAGAGGTGTTGGCCGCGAACAGGCTGACGCTGGCTCTGGACTGTGCGGCGCGATGGGACTGTGTGTTGGTTTCTAAGAGCGCGTACACGGCCGTGGCCGCGCCGCATCCCAAACATGGCAGTGTGGGCACGGTTATCCCCGTGGCCGCGCCCGTCTTGGGCACGGCGGGCAGTGGGGATGTGCTGGCGGGGGTGATAACGGCTCTTCTGGGGCAGGGCGTGGCGGCGTATGATGCGGCCGTGATGGGGGCGTTTTGGCACGGCCGTGTGGGGGCTTATCTCACAGCTAAAATTGGGTCGAGCGGCGTACTGGCTTCTGAAATTGCGGATGCGTTGCCTTATACACGGCCGTGACCCCGTGCCCCAAACCACGCACAACTGACTCACGCCTAATGTGCCATTGTCTGGTACAATTTCGACACTCATTTTGCTCTGTGCTAAAATTCACAAGTAAAACCGTAGCCATTCGATATTTCACCCAATCAGCATGTCAGCTTACTTTTCTCAGCACGCTTTAATCATATAAGACGGGCTTCAAGGGTAAGTCGTTACGATAAAACAAGGAAAGAGGGATTCCACCCATGAGTAAACGTTCTTCTTGGTTAACATTAGCCATCATTGTTGTCATTCTCATCGGCAGTGGCCTAGTCACTGTCCTTGCCCCGCAATTCATGCAAACAGTTAACCAAACCGCTGGGCAACTCATCCCGAGCGGCGACGGTCCCACTGCCCCCACCGCGACCGAGCCAGAAACCGTCACCATTGACATTCTCGGCATGTTCTACACCGTCGGCCAAGACATGCTGTCCATTTTGTCCCCCTCTGGTGAACTGCAAGGCCAAGAAGTTAGCTCCTTAGCCGTTGTGCTATTGCTGGCTCTGGTCATTGGTGCGCTTATCTTGGTCGTCTCTGTGCCCCTTGGTTTGATGGTCATTTTTGGTTCACGCAGTACCACTCGTCTGCAAGAAGACCCCAGCTACAAAGAAGCGGTGCGCAACATCGAAAACGAGCAGAAAACCTTTGTAAAAGAACGCATGCAAACCCAGCCTCCCAAAGAAAAACCCAATGGGTTAATGCCGCGCTGGTCAGCTATCAGCACCACGTTAGTGCTGGTCGCCCTGTCTTACTTTGGCGGGGTCGTTTTTGGCAGTGCTATCAGTGATGGTGAACCGGGCAATTGGGGCATGATTTTTGCCCTGATTGGCTTGATTGTTTGCTTGCTCACCGTGCGGCCGCAACGCATGTTGCAGGTTGATGACTCAATGTATGCGCGGCCCTCTTGGTCGGCTCTATGGGTCATATTCTCTGGCGCGTTGGTGGTTGGCCTCGGCTTGGGCGCGATGTATGCCGTACTCACGGGAAGCAATCCCTTTGAGTTTCTCAGTTGGGCATGGTTTGAGGCTAATATTCTCGCTTTGCTGGCCTAGCCCACACCTAAAAAAGTCGTGACAAAAAAGCGAATGGCGTTTTGCTAAAAGCAGACGCCATTCGCTTTTTTTGTTGCCTTTTGGGGTGGCTACAAGCCGTAAGCTACTAACCCCATTGCTTGCGGAATTAGATTGATTTTGCCGCAAGCCTGTGGCTTGTTATTTTTTGCGGCGTGAGCGGAAGAAAACCACGGCCGTGATCCCCAACAACACACCCCCCACCACGAGCAAAATCCGTCCCCAATCCCAAGATGAACCAGACACGGCGACGGGCGGCAACATGGCTGGTCGCTTTTGACGCCAAGGGGGAATCTCCTCGCGGGGCGGCAGGCTGTAATGCGCCCGCCACAGCTCTTGGTACGCCGTCCACTCCGCCTGCCAGCGGTCATCATCCCACGCCAACTCCGTCTGCATAATCGCCCGTAGGCGCGACTCATGAGCCGCGCCCCCCTGCGGCAACAGCAAGCCCAACCGCACCCGTCGCAAGAGCAAATCATCCAAATGCACGACCCCCTCAGCGCGAGCCGCCCAACGCAGTTCGGCCCACAGGGCTTGCGTCTGCGGGATAAGGGTTAGCTCGCCCGCTTGGGCACAGGCGACCAGTTCGGACGCATCTGCCCCATAGCGACCTACCAACCGCCGTTGGGTCGCCTCCGGCAATTCAGCCCACGCCGCCGATGAGGGTAACGCCTCGAGCACGTCCAGCGGCGGCGCGTCTTTGTCTGGCTCGGGCAAATCGGGCAAGAAGTCACGCACGGCCGTGAGCGCGTCTAAGGCAATCAGCCGAAACGTCGTTAATTTACCGCCCGTGATGGTTAGCAGACCATCTTCTGCCCAAATCACATGGTCGCGGGACTCCTTCGAGGGGTCGCTCTGCCCCGTATCCAGCACCGCCCGCACCCCCGCATAAGTCGAAATCACGTCGTCGAGGGTCAGGTTTAGGGCAGGAAAATGCTCAGTGATGGCTTCCATCAAATAAGCCACTTCCGCCCCGCTGATGCGCGGCTCTTGCCCTAAATCTTGGAGATGGTCTATATCAGTTGTGCCCACGAGAGTGACGCCGTCCCACGGGAAAACAAAGACGGGGCGGCCATCTTGGGGATGGGGAAAAGTGACGGCTTGCGCCACGGGGAAGCGCCACGGGGCAAAAATCAGGTGACTGCCGCGCAGGGGGCGCATTTTGCGCTCAAGACCCTGTTTTTGACGCAATTCATCCGCCCACGCGCCGGTGGCGTTGATAACGACGCAGGCATGAACTTCTTTGGTTTCGCCGCTCTCTGCGTCTTGCAGGATGGCTCCCACGACTTGCCCTTGCCCTTGGGTACGAATTAAATCCACGGCCGTGACATAATTCACGGCCGTCGCCCCTGCCCGTACCGCCTCGCGCAACACCCGCAACACCAGCCGGGCGTCATCCGTCTGCGCGTCCGCATACCGAAAGCCCCCCGCCAAATCAGCTCCGCTAAGATGCGGGGTCAACATCTTGAATTCTTGCGGACTGTAGTAACGATGGCTCCACTGCCAAGCGAGCAAATCATAGAGTGACAGTCCCGCCTGCATGAGTAATTTTTCTTTTCGCCCCCCGTTGCTCTTATAATTAGCAAATAGAAACCCGAGCGGGTCAACCAACCCCGGAGCGGCTTCTTGCAGTTTGTCCCGCTCTACGACCGAAGCGCGGGTCAGGCCAACGCGCCCCTCTTTGAGATAACGCAGGCCGCCATGCACCAGCTTAGAGGAGCGACTTGACGTGCCATAGGCAAAATCTTTCTGCTCTACCAGCAACGCTTTTAAGCCCAGCCGCGTCGCTTCGCGCAAAATGCCCGCGCCAGTGATGCCGCCGCCAATGATTAAGCAATCCCATGCTTTCCCCTTCTCTGCGTCCTGTTTATCTAGCTGTGACCAAATTTCTGACCGCCATTGTGCTGACCACATGGTTGGTTACTCCTCTTTTTCATTAAGTGCAAGAGGTGATGTTGTCCTAATCCGTGACTTTTCACCCGCGCACGCTGTCTCTGTATAGACCTGCAAGCTAAATGACTGAACAAATACCCCCCATAGGAGAAAATAAATGCAACAATTACGTGAAAGACGCTTATTTTTGAAACAGGCGATGGCCGATTTACATGAGGTTGGCTCGGTTGTGCCCAGTTCGCAAGCGACGGCCAAAGCGATGTCGGCCGCTTTTCGGCAACGGACGGCGCCAGCGCGGGTGCTAGAGGTGGGTGCGGGCACGGGCCCCATTACGGCGCGACTGGTGAAAGAACTACGGCCCGGTGATTTTTTGGACGTGTATGAAATCAATCCTGATTACAGCGCGTTTTTGGCACGTCGGTTTGAGCAAGAAGCGGATTTCAAAGCGGTGAAGGCGCAAGTTGCTCTGCACACGGCCGATATTTTAGAGATAGAAAAAGAGCCAATGTACGATTATATTATCTCGGCCGTGCCGTTTACGGCGTTCCCCCCCACGGCCGTGTCCAACTTCTTTGAGACGTACCGCCAAATTCTCAAACCCGACGGCGTCCTCACCTACATTGAATTTGCCTTTGGGCGACACGTTATGAAAGTCATGACCCGCGAAGCGGCCGAAAAAGAGCGCATCCGCGCCGTAGCCAAAATCGTGGACAAATACGTGGCGCAATACCAGTTCAAGCATAAATTTGTCTTGCTGAATGCGCCGCCCGCCCGCATTCGGTCTTTACGATTTCAATAAAAATCGTGTGCGAAGGGCGAGGTGCGAAGGGCGACGGTTTTTGCCCCGCACCTCGCCCTTCGCACCTTGCACTTTACTACCAATTTGTGCCTGCCATTTGCCCCGTGGGGTCAAACTGGCGGGCGAGTGTGCGCAGGGTGTCCATGCCCAAGGCTCCCTTCTCAGCCTCGAGGTAGGGAGCGTGGTCGTGGCCGACACCGTGCTGATGGCTAATAGTGCCGCCGCTGTTGACCACGGCCGTGCTAACGGCCGCCTTCAGCGCGTGCCAGCGGCGCAAATTCACCTCTGGATCGGCGTGGAGCCGAAATAGATAGGTCGTATAAATACTACAGCCGCTGGGATAAATATGGGAAAGATGAGTGAACACATGCCCGCGTTCCCCTTCTTGCCCCAGCGCATCATGCAAAGCCGTTTCGATGCGGGCAATCGTGCTGTCCACTTTGTCCCAAGTCACGGCCGTTTCTAGCGTGTCCACGGCTACCCCTTTATCCCACAGCGTGTTGCGCAAATAAGGGGTGCGGAACCGCCCCTTGTACCACTGCTGACCGAACTGCTCCCCCACATGCACCCCATCGTTTTGCTTGGCTAGGCTTAAAACCGCCTTGCGCGTGGCGTCCACAATGTTGGCCGTGCCCGTTAGGCCAACCAAGAGCATCGCCTTTTCGTCGCGCACGCCGCGAAACTTGAGCAGACGCTCGAGCAGACCAATCAGGTTTTCGTGCCCAGCGAGGGCGAGATTGGTTTCTGTTTCAATGCCCGTGCTAAGGCGGAGCATGGAGACGGGGAGCTTGGCCTGCATGATTTCCCGCACGGCCGTGTGGCCTGCTTCAAAATTGGGGAAAAAGATGCCAAAAAACCGCTCCTTCTCAGGCAACGGCGAAACCCGCACGGTCGCCTCACTCAAAATCCCCAGCCGACCTTCCGAGCCTAGCACCAGTTGGCGCAAATCCGGCCCTGCCGCCGAGCCAGGAAAAGGCGGCAACGTCAGCTCGCCCGCTGGCGCGAGTAACGTCCCCCCCGCAAACAGCTCTTCGATACGCCCATAACCGCGTGACTGCTGACCGCTGGAGCGCGTCACGACCCAGCCGCCCAGCGTCGAATATTCAAATGATTGGGGAAAATGCCCCAAGGTAAAGCCCCGCGCCCGCAATTGTGCCTCTAAGTCTGGGCCGGTCACGCCTGCTCCAAAAGTGGCTAAATGGCTGGTCGCGTCAAAACGGCGCAACTGGTTCAGTCGCGCCAGGCTGACGGTTAGCACGGGCGGGGAATCGGGCGCAAGGGTGAGATGGCCGACGACAGAGGTGCCGCCGCCATAGGGCAGTAACTTGAGGTCGTGCTGGGCGGCGAAGGTGAGCAGGTCACGCAAATCTTGGTCGCTGGTGGGGAAGGCGACGCCATCGGGAAAGGTGGAGATGTGCCCACTGCGCAGGGCGACCCAGTCGGGGAAGCTTTGGCCGCGAGCGTGGCGCAGGCGGGTTTCGGCCGTGGTGTCGATGAGGGGATGGTCGGGCAAACGGGAAGAAGGCACGGCCGTGAGCACATCCGCCAGTTCGGCCGAGGGCGCGGGCTGAATCGTTCCAATGCGCTCGACTAAAAATTGTTCTGCTTGTTCATGAAGGGGATGCTCGATGCTGGTATCTCCCCAACCGTTCCAACGTTTCATGTTGTACTCCTGTTTTGGGTCGTGGTGCGCAACGTGGTCAACTTCTGCGTCTGCTCAGCCCACAGGCGGGCGCTGGTGACCATCATGGTTTGCACGATGGCGTAGGCGGCGGGCGCATCGCCCGTGGGGGCGCAGGCGTGCATCTCTTGGTAAAAGTGGCGGGAGCTGGCGCGGGCGGATGGGTCGCTAAAGTAAAAGAGAGCCATCTGCTCGTAGAAGCCTGCAAAGCCGTTGAGAATGAGGGTGTAAATGGGGTTGCCCGACAGGACGGTAAGGGTATGGTGCATCTGCCAATCGTATTGGGCAAACGCGGCGGGCGTGTCGGGCAGGGTTAGCCCTTGGGCAAAGAGGTCTGTGGTTTCTTCGGGGGCAAGGGACACGGCCGTGGACATATAGCTCGGAGCCATATCCTGCCGCACCTGTAACAGATTGGAGATAAAATTCTCGGGCAATTGGGGGGAGTGGCGCACCAGCGTCGCAATGACGTTTAGCCCCCCTTGCCGCCAATAATCGTTCACTTGGGTCGCTTTGCCCTGCTGAATGGTCAGCCAGCCGTCCCGCTCGAGACGGCGCAACGCTTCCCGCAGGGTGGGGCGGGTGACGCCTAGCCGCGCGGCCAATTCGCGCTCGCCCGGCAGGGTTGTGCCCACGGCAAAGGTGCCGTCGAGGATGCCGCTGACGAGGCTTTCTTCAGCATATTCAAGGGGGCGTTGGGGAGCGTTCCAGTTCATTGGTTTAGACAAAATTGGTAAGTGGTCTGACCAGTTGAGGGATATTTTAAGGGGACATGGCCGTGATGTCAAGAGGAAAATCAAAGTGTCCAGAGACAAAAAAAGCGGCGCACCTTCTACAAAAGAAAGAAGGTGCGCCGCTGGTGGGTTAACGATGTGTGGGGTTAACTGTTACGTTTAATTTTAATCTTCGTCGGGCAGGGTGTTTAGCACGCTGTTTACTTTATCGGGATTGACGATGGGGTCAGGAGAAGAAGACACGGCCGTGTGACCCGCAAACCGAGGATACGGCTTAAAGCCAAACTGCGTCAGCGCGACCGCCCCTAGACCAATAAAGGCTACGATGGTCGAGATTAAGCTCTCGGGGACTAGGGGGATGAAGCCGAGCAGGCCGATGCCCAAGGTCAGGGCAAAGGTGCCCATCATGGCCGTAACGGGGGGCGACATCTTGTACCATTTGAACCAGCCCGCCAGTTTTTCGCCCCACAGCGTGCCCATGGCAATCCAGCCCAGCAAGTAGGCTAGCCCAAAGGCGACGCCGATTACAAATAGGAGCGGGAAGCCCAGAATACCAATGCAGATGAGAATCAGCAGAGCCGAGACAAGAGCCAAGATGACCATAATGGAGGGCACGGCAAGGGCGGTTAGGAAACCAATGAAGCCGCTCACGCCTGTTTTGCTCTGGGCTGTGTCACGAATGCGCTGGAGGTTATCGGGGGCGATGAGGGTGGCTAGAAAGGCGAGGCCGCCCAAGAGGGCACTACTGCCGAGAATGCTAAGCAGGCGACCGATGGTGCTGGGGCCGCGATGGGCATAATCTTGATGTTTGTCCCATCCGCGTCGGTCGTGGTCTGACACGCCTCTCGCATCATCATCATTATTGTTTTGCGCTACATTCTCCCCTGCGCCCGGTACGGGTGGCACAGGAGGTACTGGCGGTACGGGGGGCGGCGTTTGAAAAAAGCTGGTGCCGATGCCAGCCATAACAGCCCCCATGATCTCATTACTGATTCCAGTGGCAACGGTACAGTTAAAGTTATTGTCTCCCTTGATTTGGCCGCTCATGATGAAACATTCACCATTTAACACGGCCGTGTTAGTCGCCTCAAAACTGCCATTCATGACGACCACATCCCCATCAACGATACCTTCTAACGCCAAATCACCGTTCAGCAAAACAACATCGCCGTTAACAATGCCAGCTAATTCCAAATTGCCATTAAAAATGATGACATCGCCATTGACGGTTGCCCCGCCTTCGATTTCTAGGTCATCATCTACAAGGACAATATCGCCGTAGACGATTTCGCCTTCTTCAATTTCTTCGGCCAAGGCCACGGCCGGCACGGCTAGCAAGAGCAATAGCAGGGTGGCGATAAGGCCTAAACGGGTTAATAATTTCTTTAAGGTTAACATGGCTAAATAGGCGGGCAGTTGCCTGCCCACACTCCTCCTCTCGAGATGGTTGTAATAACGCTCTCTTATTCTGTTTTGTAGTTCATGTAGGGCTATACGTGTTTTACGCCGCTAGGGTTGCGACGGGTTCAGGCTACGCTTAGGCGACTTGGGGGGAAGCCACCAGTTGGCGATAGACGCCAGACCACAGGAAAATGGAGCCAAGCATGACCATGAATGTGCCCATCACGGCTGGATATTCGCCCATGTAGTTGCCCATGCCGAGCAGTAGTTTGCCAAACGCTCCCAGCAACAGAGCCGAGAATTGGCCGAAGTTGCCCAAGACATCTAACAACCCAAACACGGCCGTGCCCCCGCCCAAAAGCATGACACCCAAGCCGATGACAAACAAAAACGGTAGCAAGCCACCGATAAACAGCACCGTGAATAAAGCGGCAGACACGGTGCGCCGCATCGTCAGATTAGGCAAGCAAGCCATCGTTTGGGTGGCAAAGTGGCTGGGTGGCGCCATAATCGGCGCGGCCAAAAGCAGGTTATCAACCAGTTGCATCGCTTCCCACTCCTGCGCCAGTTCAGGATAATGGCGCAGTTGC
>JBGTIZ010000389.1:0-4797 GCA_041745395.1 Promineifilaceae bacterium (SeqCode)
CCAAACGAAAAAAACACCCTTATGACAGGCGAGCCGCCGTAGGCGGCGAGGTGTGCCGAGACAGGATTTTTTGTGTGAGTAATTTGTGACCAATACACAAAAAGGAAAAACAATTCATGAAACAAGCTTTATTTACCATCTGGTTCTTATTCATTTTTGCCCTGGCCCTGAGCGGCGGGGCGTTGTCCACGGCCGCGCAAACAGAGCATCAAACCTATTTACCGCTGGTTCAGACCGCCATCACTTCGAGCAATACCATTATGCCTAGCGATGAGCACACGCTGGCGCTTTTTGCGCTTGACGGGAATGTGCAAGATACAAGCGGCCACGGCCGTGATGCGGTTCTCATCAGCGGTACGTTTACATCCACACTAATGGGACAAGGACTGCAACTTAGCGGTCAGAGCGACGGGGATGGGCAAAGCTTCCACTGGAACGCCTACGCCGACCTGCTGGTGCATCCCTACACCGTCGAAATGATTGTCACCCCCGAAGATACGCAGAACTACCGCAAGCTGTTTAGCCTTGACGATAGCCTTGATGCTGGTTGGTACTATCGTAGTCAAGGCCTCACCGCCTATCCCCATGAACGGTTGGGAGAAGGGCAGGCTCTGCCTAATGAACAACATTATCTGGCTTTTGTCTCGCTGGATAACGCAACGATCGAGATTTACCTGCAAGGCGTTTCTATCGGCACAACTGAGGCGAGTTTTACCGCGCCGGCCGCGCAGGCCATCTTTTTTAATGATGATACGGGCACAGGGCGCGGGGAGCAGTTAACGGGTGTGGTCGAGGAGGTGCGGATTTCAGACGTGAGCCGCACGGCCGTGGAAATTCAAGCCATCCAAACCTCCCGTTAACCACCGTGCTACCCTCTTATCTGATCGCATTATATCGCAGGGCAAAAGCGTACTTCTGCCCTGCACCCCAAGGAGAACCAAATGAACCCCGAAAAATCCCCCCCAGTTGTTCAAGTATGGCAGGAGGCGGTAGAGACGGAAGTGAAAACACGGCCGTGGTTGGCCGCCCTGCTCCTGCAAAAAGGCCAGCAGATATTTAGCCGCTTTGCCTACCATTACCAGCAACTAATGGCCGCCCCGCGCAAAGTGCGCCGCCAATTGGGCGCGGGCTTAGCCACCGCCGCCCTCCTGCTCGCCCTCAGCAGTTCCCCCGTCCACGCCGCCACCATTACCGTTACGCCTGGTACGGCGGGCGTTGTCAACGGCGATGGTTGTTCCCTCGTCGAGGCGATCATCAACGCCAACGATGGCGCCGCTACCCATGACGACTGCGCCTCTGGTAGCTCTGGCGCGGACACGATTGTACTGGCGGGCGGCACCTATAGCTACGATACTGCTTTTGGTCTCCCTTACGGCGGCACATCGTCCGCTTTGCCCTTCATCACCAGCGAAATAACCATTGAGGCCAACGGCGCCACCATCGTGCGCACCGACGGCAGTATGCGTCTTTTCGATGTTGGTGGTGGTGCTGGTAACCTAACCCTCAACTCGGCCATCATTACGGGTGGCGCAGTAGGTGGGTCCCGCGGCGGGGGTATTCTAAATAGCGGTACATTGACAATCAATAACAGCACCATTAGTAGTAATGAGGGACGCTTTGGTGGGGGTATTTATAATTTTGGTGATGGTACAGTAACGGTCAACAACAGCACCATTAGCGGTAACCGCGCTCTCACGGGGGGGGGACTTGAATCCTCTGGTGGAACAGTGATCATCAACAATAGCACCATCACGGGCAATACCGCCACCTCTGACAGTGGCGGTGGTGGCGCCTATCTTTCTGGCGGGACAACAACCCTTAATCGCACCATTGTTTCGGGCAATATAAATGAAGACTCGGTTGGGGTAGAGATAAGGCTTGCTGGGGGTACGCTCAATGCCAACAACCGCAATGTGTTGGGGCACAATGACAATGGACTAACCAATGCCCAAGCCTTTTCTGGCTTTACACCGGGCGCATCCGATCGCACCGCTACCAGCAATGGCACAACCCCCACCGCTTTAGGCAGTATCCTCAACACTAGTCTTGCCGACAACGGCGGCCCCACGCCGACCCATGAGTTGGTTTTGGGTAGCCCCGCTATAGACTTTATTCCCACTACTGACCCCGACTGTAATCCGGGGGTGACAGCCGACCAGCGGGGGGCGGCACGGGCAAATGAACTTGCCAATGGCGCGAATAATGGTGGTTTGTTATGTGATGCGGGGGCGTTTGAGTTTGATTCTGAGTTTACACCCACGGCCGTGACCAGCCTGCAAACACAAACCAACACCCCCAGCCAGAACCTGCTCATCCCCCTGTTTGCCACCCTCCTAACCCTGCTCAGCGGCGCGTGGCTCTGGCTCCGCCGCGCTACTCCCTAACCCCATACCCATCACAACAAAGGAACAATAACATGAATTTCAAACATCTTTTCCTCTTGTTATGCCTTGTCATTTGCTTACTGCTAGCGGGGCAATCGTCCACGTCCCATCCCGCCCACGCCGCCGCCCCCCCTGTGCCCGACGGTCTGGCCGCCGCCGATTGGGCCACCATCCAATCCTTTCTGCCCAGCGACTATCTCAAAGCGTCCAACACAGGGGCCAATGATAACTTTAGCGACACCGTAGCTGTAGATGGCGACACCGTGGTCGTGGGAGCGTATCGGGAAGGCAGCAACGCCACGGGGGTCAATGGCGACCAAACGAATAATTCGGCCCTTGACTCTGGGGCGGTCTATGTCTTCACCCGCACGTCGGGGGTGTGGAACCAGCAGGCGTACCTCAAAGCGTCCAATACCGAGGCGAGTGATCAGTTTGGCACGGACGTGGCCGTAGACGGCGACACCATTGTAGTGGGTGCCGTCGGCGAAGATAGCAACGCCACGGGGGTCAATGGCAACCAAGCGGACAATTCCGCCTCTACTTCTGGGGCGGCCTATGTCTTCACCCGCACGGGCGGGGTGTGGAGCCAGCAAGCGTACCTTAAAGCGTCCAACACAGGGGCAGGAGGGGACCAGTTTGGCGTGGCCGTGGCCGTAGAGGGCGACACGGTGGTCGTGGGAGCCAACCTCGAAGACAGCAATGCCACGGGGGTTAATGGCGACCAAGCGAATAATTCGGCCGCTAACTCTGGGGCGGCGTATGTTTTCACCCGCACGGGAGGGGTCTGGAGCCAGCAAGCCTACCTTAAAGCATCCAACACTGGAGCAGATGACAGGTTTGGCTACGACGTAGCCGTAGACGGCGACACCATGGT
Organism: Promineifilaceae bacterium (SeqCode); assembly: GCA_041745395.1. Lineage (GTDB taxonomy): Bacteria > Chloroflexota > Anaerolineae > Promineifilales > Promineifilaceae > Hadersleviella. The sequence continues at coordinate 3,259 of JBGTIZ010000389.1, forward strand.
CGTGGGAGCCAATCTCGAAGACAGCAATGCCACGGGGGTTAATGGCGGCCAAGCGAATAATTCGGCTTCTGCTTCTGGGGCGGCGTATGTTTTCACTCGCACGGGAGGGGTGTGGAGCCAGCAAGCGTACCTTAAAGCATCCAACACTGGAGCGGATGACTACTTTGGCTGGGCCGTGGCTGTAGATGGCGACACCATCGTGGTGGGGGCATATCAGGAAGATAGCAGTGCCACGGGGGTTAATGGCGACCAGGTCAATAATTTGGCGGCTCAATCTGGGGCGGTCTATGTTTTCACCCGCACGGGAGGGGTGTGGAGCCAGCAAGCGTACCTCAAAGCGTCCAACACAGGGGCTGGGGACCAGTTTGGCAGAGCTATAGCCGTAGACGGCGACACCATTGTGGCGAGGGCATATCAGGAAGACAGCAGTGCTACGGGGGTTAATGGCGACCAAACAAATAATTCGGCCTCTAATTCTGGGGCGGCCTATGTCTTCACCCGCACGGGAGGGGTGTGGAGCCAGCAAGCGTACCTCAAAGCGTCCAACACAGAGGCGAGTGATCAGTTTAGCTCGGCCGTGGCCGTAGACGGCGACACCATTGTAGTGGGTGCCGTCGGCGAAGATAGCAATGCCACGGGGGTCAATGGTAACCAAGCGAATAATTCGGCCCCTGACTCTGGGGCGGCCTACATTTTTCATCGCTGTGGAGTTTCGGTGCAATCGGGGGTATGGAATGACACCGCCACATGGGGGGGCACAACACCGCCCATTGATGCCGATGTCTGTATAGACCGAGGGCATACTGTGACCATGACTGGGGATGCCACGGTGCATCAAGTGGGTGTCCATCCCACTGGGGTGCTGGATTTGGGAAACAATACGCTTTTTGTCGAAGAGCGGGTGTTTAATAGCGGCACATTGCGCCAAAGGCGAGCAGTCAACAGCGCCAGCGTGGAAATTTTACACATCCAAAGCACCACCAACGATACGAAATATCGTGGGGTGGCGGTAGACGCGATAGCGAATAGCCAAACCTTAGGCGACACCACGGTGAGTGTGCGGGAACTGAACTTTGGGGAGTATTGCACCAACACGGGTGCAACGTCGCCCGCCTATGCCCGCCGTTGTTTTGACATTACACCTACGACCCCACTGACCAATTCTGTGTTGGTGCGTTTGTACGGCAGAACGGCCGATGAACTGAACGGTATTGCCCCCGCCAGTTTGGTCGTCTACCGCAACACCCCCGCAGGGAGCGGTACGTGGGTGCCAGCGACCGGTGGCGCGGTCGGTACGAGTGGGGATTATAGTTATGCCCAAGGGCAGGTGGCGGGCTTTTCCGCCTTTTTGTTGGGCGGGGCTAGTGTGCCAACGGCCGTGTCCACCCTCCACACCCAAACCAACACCCCCAGCCCAACCCCACTCATCCCCCTGCTGGCTACCGTACTCACCCTGCTCACCAGCGCGTGGCTCTGGCTTACTAGAAGTTCAACTTTTTGAAAAAGTTGAACTTCTTTCCCCCCGTCGTTCCGTAGGGC
>JBGTIZ010000390.1:0-3371 GCA_041745395.1 Promineifilaceae bacterium (SeqCode)
GCGGCTTCATCAGCCAGCCGCGCAACCCTTGGGTCATTAACTCATCCAGCTCTTCATCCATCTGGTGGCCGGTGATGATGACCATGGGAATAGGCCGCGCCAGTCGTTGTACCTGCTGGAATAGCTCCGTGCCGCCCATGATGGGCATAATCATATCGCTGAGAATGGCGTCCACCCCCTCAGGGTTGGCTTGCAGGTAGTCGAGGGCTTCACGGCCGTTGCCCACGGCCGTGACCTCATAATTCAACACCTGCAAACTGGCGACCAACGCCTCGCGCACACCATCATTATCCTCTACCAGCAGAACGGTTTCCCGCTGGCCGCTTTGCGCCATAGCGGGGGCGATGGTTAATGTCACCTCTTCGGCAACGGTCGGCAGGTAGACAGTGAAGATTGTCCCCTGTCCAACGACTGTACTCAATTCTATCCGCCCGTCATGCTGTAACACAATCCCCTGCGCTTGGGACAGCCCCAGACCACTCCCTTGCCCCGGCGGTTTGGTGGTGAAAAACGGCTCGAAGATATGCCGACTGTTTTCGGGGGTAATGCCCTGGCCGGTGTCGCTGACCCGCAGTCTCAGCCAGCTTCCGGCTGGTAAGCCATCTTGCTCTGCGTCCAAATCGAGTTTGTCCAGTTCCAGCCGCAGTTCGCCCCCGTCGGGCATGGCGTCGCGGGCGTTGACGGCCAGATTCAAGAGCATTTGCTGTAAACGGGCGGTATCGGCGTGTACCATGTAGGCTCTAGCCGAATTCGCTTGCAGACTAACCTCAATGTTGTCAGGCAGAGTGTGGCGCAGTAGACTGACCTGCTCTTTCAACAGGGGCAACCAATCCAGCGTTTGTTTTTCCAGCATCGAGCGGCGGCTGAAATCTAAAATTTGCTGTACCAGTTGGGCGGCCGTTTGGGTTTGCTTTTCAATAGTGTCGACCGCCTCCGTTTCCCACGGCGGCAGTTGGCTGGCGCGGTTCATCATTTGGGCGTAGAGCAGGATGACGGCCAAGATGTTGTTGAAATCATGGGCAATGCCCGCCGCCAACTGACCCACGGCCGCCAGCCGTTCTTGTTGTACAAGCTGGGCTTGCGCCTCTTGCAAGGTTTCCAGCGCGTCAGCCAACTCCGCGTGGCTTTGGCGTAGATTTTCCTCCGCTTGTTGACGCTCGGTAATGTCTTGCGTAAAGGCCATGATGCGCGTGGACGACAGTTTGACGGCTCTCACCAGCAAATAGCGCCTTGCGCCTGATTTGTGTTGGAAGGCAAATTTGCCGACGGCAAAACCCGTTTTCTTTGCTTGTTCAAACAGGCTTCGCGCCGCCGCATAGTCGGCGGGCAAAAGGAGATCGCCGACCTGCATATCGAGTAGTTCGGCCGCGTCATAACCCGTGAGGGTGCAGGCGGCGGGATTGACTTCCACATAACGGCCGTGTTCATCAGCAATAAACAGACCGTAGGGGGCGTGTTCAATGTAACTGCGCAGGCGGCTTTCGCTGTCGCGCAGGGCTTGTTCCATCTTTTTACGCTCACTGATGTCGCGGATGATGTTTTGGATGTGGACGGGCGCACCGGTCGCGTCGCAGACCAATTCCGCGCTCACTTCCCCGGTAATAATTTGGCCGTCTTTGCGCCGATATTGTCGTTCATAAAGGGGGATATGTTCGCCGCTTAATAACTGTTGGTGAATGCGGCGACTGCTTTCAGGATCAGTGGAGACGTTTATCGCCGAAAGGTTGTACATTTCCGCCAGTTCATACCCCAGCAGGTCGACCGCCTGCTGATTGCATTGCAGTAAGCGACAATCCAAATCTAGGATAAAAACGGCGTCGTGGGTATGGGTAAAAAGGGCTTCGTAGCGACTATGTGCCTCGCGCAAAGCCGCTTCATGTCGTTTGCGCTCACTCACATCGCGCCTGACAGCAAAGTGACGGCCGGGCGTGAAATTCGCCACCGCCCGGTATTCAACGGGAATCAGACGACCCTCTTTCCCCCGCAGTATCGCTTCCCTCTCTTGCACGCCGTCAGCGATAAATGTTTGCCAACTTTTATGGGTGTCTGGGGCGTCAATCATTACGTCTGGCACGGCTAGGGCTTTTAATTCGGCGCGGCTGTAGCCTAACAGATCGCAGGCGGCTTGATTGACCTCACGGTAACGCTGATGGTCATCCGTAATCAAAATCGCGTCGCGGGCTGTCTCAAAAAGATTATGGTAGCGTATTTCGCTCTTCCCCAACGCCTCTTTGGTTTGCAGTCGTTCAATGGTGGCGCCGATGGCGTCGGCTATGGGCTGTAACATGGCAATCTGTTCGGGCGACCATTCGTAGGTGCGGTTGACCATATCAAAGCCGATAAAGCCGGTAAGCTGGCCGTCGCCGCCAATGGTAGGCAGGCAAATCAGCGAACGAATCTCTTGTTCCAGGAACATTGCTCTTTCGGCGACCGCTTCGGGAGGCAGGGCGGCCGTGTCGGGAATTTGCACCGGCTCTTTGCTTAACATCAACGTCTTCCACCAGCGCAGGCCGTCGGCATTCAGGTTTTGATTGTGCCCTATCTGCGAGGCCACGGACGGAGCCACCCATTCATGGCTGTTGCTCATGTGGGCGAGATCAGGCGTAAAGTGGAAAAGGTAACTGCGGTCGGTGTCCAATAGTTCGCCTAACTGCCGCAAGGCGGTTTTGACGGCTCGGTCGAAATCGGCCTCGTCGAGGACGGCGGTCAGTCCGGCTGATATTTGGGCAGCAATTTGGTGGAATTGGCTCTGGAAATGCTGGGCCGCTAACCTGTCGTTTAAGGTGGTTTGCATCTCCACCATGCGCCGTCCGACGGCTACACGGGCCCGTAGCTCGCCCAGGTCAAATGGCTTACGCAGATAATCATTCACCCCTGCTTCAAAGCCAGCTAGCAGGTCGTCTCGCCGCGTTTTACTGGTGAGCATAATGAGGTAGGGGGGATTGTTTGTCGGCCGTGCCCGCGTCTGGCGGACAACCTCGATGCCATCCATGCGGGGCATCAGCCAGTCTAAAATGGCGATGAGGGGGGCGTCGGCTGTGCGCAAGGCGGCGTCGGCCTGTGCCCCGTCAGCGACGGTAACGACATCGTACCCTTCCTCCCGCAAAACGTCGGCGACCAGCGTCTGGGAAGTAAAATCATCATCAGCTACTAAAACTCGCATCAGTAAACTCCTTTACCACTATAGGCTAAATTTTTCAGGTAGGCGTTCAGTTCCTCAGCCCCTCACTCTTTTAGTCTTTCACTCCTGTCTTCCCAAAAATCGGCATGGTTCAGAAACCCCTTCAAAGTTACCTTTACACTGCGACACATTCGCTTCGGCGTGGCCTGCGGCCACGCCTCGCTGGAAAGAGGGTGTTTTTTTCGTTTGG
>JBGTIZ010000391.1:0-8091 GCA_041745395.1 Promineifilaceae bacterium (SeqCode)
GATATCATTATCAACGAAATCATGAAAAACCCAGAGGCCCCTCTTACTGATAATAACGAATGGTTTGAGATTGTTAACCTGACGGGAAGCAATATTGACATTAATGGCTGGGTGATAGAGAGTGCGGCCCCTTTAGATCACACTATTTCAGGCGCACCAGTCGTGGCGCCGGGGGATTATTATTTAATTTGTGCCAATGGTGATCCAGCAGGCGATGCAAGTATTACATGTGATTACACAGCTGGGACTGGATTTTCTGGGTTGAACTTGGGTAATTTGGCTAACTCGGTCGCTCTAGTGGAGAGTGGCATCACTATTACCCAAATCGATTACGACACCACCAATTGGCCCAATGATCCTGCACGATCTATGGAGTTTAGTGTGCCTAATGGTGGCGCAGGTGCGGCGGCCGAAAATAATGTCAGCACCAACTGGGCCAGTGCTTCAAATACTGCCCCTTTTGAATTTGCAACAGCTAATTATGGAACACCAGGTGCTCAGAACCGCGATTGGAATCCCACGGCCGTGACCTTTTCACAACAGGGCATCGCTACACCTACGGCTATGGCCTCTGTGGTCTTGTTGTTAGTCGGTTTGTTAGCCGCCACCACGGCCGTGTTCCTTCGCCGCCAACAAGTCTAACTACCCTGCTTATAACCTCGAATTAACCCAAAACGCCTGTGCAGGCTCGTCTGCACAGGCGTTTTTCTTTGCTAACCACCTGAAAACCCTAGCGCGTCACCACGGGCAAAAACAGCGCGTACTGCTCCACCCCCAGCGCAAACCCCGTGAAATGATCCGCCACCACCGTCACCTGATTCAACTCAGGATTCACCCCACACCCCGCACAAGGCAAGAGCGGCTGGAAGATATTGCCGGGAAAAGCGGTGTCTCCGGGGAACAAGATATTCCCAGGAAAGAGAATATTGCCGGGGAACCACGTCTGGTCATAATAAACCTGCAAACCCGTCTCGGGAACGCCATCCCCATACGTAATCAGCATGGTGTAATTCTGGTTAAACTGCGTCACCGCGCCCGACTCGTCGGCCGCGACGAGGCTAAAAAACGTGTAGAGCATTAGGTTGTCGGTCGCCGCTTGGGGCAACAAGCCGTAAGCCGTGTAGGTGATGGTCGTGGTACTGTCCACTGCGCCCGCAGGGAAGGTTAGCACGAGTTGCCCATCATTGCTGGTGAACGTGCCGCCCGCTGGGGTCAGGGTAAAGCTCTCCTGCGGGAACGGGTTGACCCGCGCCACAAAAGCGTCGCTAGAGGTGTCGCCGCCCAAGCTGGTTTGGTGCGCGGCCACGGTGGGGAAATCGTCGGAGGTCGTGTTGCCCACCAGATACAGCCCGTGCGTGGGGTCGAGGGCAATGCCCCAGCCAATCTCGGCGTCTGAACCACCCACACGGCCGTGGGTCAACACCTCACCCCCCGTGGTCAGCCCCACCCAAAACGCATCCTGCGTGGCCGCCGTACTCCCGGCCGTGCCCGCCACATACGCATGGCCCACTTGGTCCACGGCAATGCCCCACGCCCGATCAAACTCCGCCCCCAACGCCGTGACGTACAGCAATTCCGAGCCATCTCCCGCCAGTTTGGCCGCAAACGCGCCTGTGCCCGTGCCCGCCAAGCCGCGCCCCGCAAAATAAATATCCCCCGCTTCGTCTAAAGCAATGGCGTGCCCTTCGTCGTTGCTCAATTCGTCATAAGTCAGCAGGGTGCTAAAGGCCAGTCCACGGCCGTCCGTCATCACTTTGGTGACAAAAATGTCTACGCAAGAGGCGGCGGCGGGGTCGTCGGTGCAGGTGTAGAGCGGGTTCACCGTGGGGAAGTCGCTGGAGAGGGTTGTGCCGGTCACGTAGGCGTAGCCGTCGTTGTCTATGACCACGGCCGTGGCCTTATCCGTCGTCTGCCCCCCCAAGAAAGAGCTATAAAGCAGGTTGCCGTCCGTATCATATTTGACCACAAACCCATCTTGGCTAATGATGCTCAAATCGTTGGTGGTGGGCTGAAAAGCCTCGGCCGTGGTTGGGAAATCATTGTTCGCCATACCGCCCGTGATGCCCACCACGACCACTTCGCCCGCCTCGTTTACCGCCACATCATAAGCGCGGTCATCACCCGTACCCCCGATATACGTGGCATAGGTCAACGCCCCATTGGCGCCAAAAATCGCCAAAAACGCATCGGTCGAGGCGCAAATATTAGGCACGTTGCCATCCCGTACACAATCGGCTTGCGCCGCGTCATTGGTGACGGGGAACGCTTGGTCGGGGGAAGAAGAGGTGTTGCCCACGAGATAAACACGGCCGTCCGCGCCCACGGCCACACCATACGCCCCGTCTATCGTCTGCCCACCAAAATAGGTACTGAACAAGAGCGTGCCATCAGGGGCAAACTTGCTCAAAAACGCATCCTCGTTGTTGATGCAGTCAGTCGGTTGCGCCGCGTCGCCGCAATAGCTAAACGTGGGATTGACCACGGGGAATGTGCCCGCCGAAGCGGTCGTGCCCGCCACATAAATCGAGCCATCAGGCGCGATGGCGATAGCACAGCCGGGATCATCTATGCTGGCGCACTCATCAAAGTCGCCGCCCAAATAGGTGCTAAAAAGCAATTCTCCCTCCTGCTGAACACTCATCGCGCTCACCATGCCACCTGTCGGCGCGGCCAGCCCCGCCAATCCCACCAAGCCCAATAAAAACAACAAAGTCACAGACAACAATCGTTTAATCATCATGGTTTATCTCCTTAAGTGATATGAATAAATCGGTCAGTCGGTCAGACAATCAGCCCTTTATCTCTTGCTCTCTTACGCGCAAAAACGCCATCAACGCCTCCAGCGAAGCAAACGTCCACGTCTCCACACCCGCCACCGTTTCGAGGCGATAACGCCAGACCAGCGTGTCACCATCTGGCTCGGCCCAGAGGCGTAGCAGAAAGGTGTGACGGTGACGATGGGCTTGGGGTGGGGGTGGGGGTGAATTGGTCACGGACAAGTCAGATGCTTGGCTGAATGCTAATGGGTCGATGGTTCGGGCTGACGTGCTGAGCCAGCGGCGTGTTATAATCACGCTCACCAATACACCATAAACCGCTTCCGTGAATTCAGCGTGATTTGTGTCGTGCTCGTAGTAACGGCTTTTGAACTTCAAGAATTTAATTCGGGGCCACCCGCCGATTCATCGGCGGGCTACATAGGCAACGCCCCTTCGGGGCTAAAACCTAGCCCTGAAAGGGCGTTACCTCGTAGCCCGGACATTCATGTCCGGGTGGGCTGTGAAAACCTAATCTATGAACGAATTGAAATTGCAAATGCTGGGTCGGCCGCAGGTGTGGCTGGGGGAGGCATTGGTCACGGAGTTTAGCTCGGAAAAGGGGATGGCTCTGTTGGCCTATCTGGTGGCGGTCGGCCAGCCCGTTAGCAGAACGGCCGTGGAAGGGCTTTTGTGGGGGGAATCTGACCGGGAACGGGCGCAGACGAGCTTACGCACGGCCGTGTACAACCTCAACAAACTCCTGCCCAACCGCATCCTCACCAGCCGCAAAACCATCCAATTCGACCCCACCCTCCCCGTCACCGCTGACTTCTTAGAGCTAGAAAAACGGCTGGCGCAAGGGGAGCTAGCCACGGCCGTGGCCCTTTATCAAGGCGACTTTTTAACCAGCATCTACCTCGACGACGCCCCCGAATTCGAGAACTGGCTCCTGCGCCGCCGCGAAACCCTGCGCCAGCAAACCATCACCGCCCTCGAGCAACTCATCCCCCAAACCCGCGACCTAGCGGCCAACACCCGGTACTGCCGCCAGCTCATCACCCTCGAGCCGTGGCACGAAGCGGCGCATCGTCGTCTCATGCGCCTGCTCACCCAGCAGGGCAACCTGACCAGCGCGTTAAAGCTGTACGACAGCCTCGTGACCACCCTGCACAACGAGCTAGGCGTCGCCCCCATGCCCGAGACGGCGCGGCTGGCAAATCGCTTGCGGGCACGCCAAGAGCGCGTGCAAACGCATAATTTGCCCCAGCCGCTGACGCGCCAATTTGGCCGCACAGCCGAGTTAACCCGCCTAGCCGACCTGCTCCACACGCCCCACACCCGCCTCATCAGCCTCGTCGGGCTGGGCGGGAGCGGCAAAACGACGCTGGCTCTCAGCGCGGCGCGGGCGCACGAAAGGAAATTCCTAGAGGGGGTCTGCTTTGTGCCGCTGGCTGATTTGCCCGCCGACAGCACGGCCGTGCAAATCGCCGCCCACATTTATCACCTGCTGGCCCAGCTCCACATCGTGCCCGCACAAGCAGACTCGGCTGATGATATGAGCGAGGCGTTGGTGCAGGCCGTGCAGGGCATTGAGTTGCTTCTGATTCTGGATAATGTCGAGCATCTTCAGCAAGACCCCCACACGGCCGTGTTCCTCATCAACCGTTTAAGCCAAGAAACCAGCCTGCGCCTGCTCATCACCAGCCGCCAGAGACTCAACCTGACCGCCGAAACGATGCTACCCGTCGGCGGGCTGGCCTACCCCACCACCCCCGCCGAGCAAGCCCACTGGCGGACGTATCCCGCCGTGCAACTGCTGGCTGAAGCGGCTACCCGTCGCTGGCCCAGCTTTGCCCTGACCGACGCCGACCGCGAGCCAATCCTGCACATTTGCCACCGGCTAGGCGGCCTGCCGCTGGCGCTGGAACTGGCGGCGGCCTGCATCGCCGATGATTCCACCACGGCCGTGGCCGAAGCATTGACCGTCACCCTCGACCATCTGCACGCCACCGCGCCAGACCGGCCCGACCGCCAGCGCAGTTTACGCGCCATTTTTACCTATGCGTGGCAACATTTGCCCCCCATGCTCCAAGCCATTCTGCCCCAGCTTGCCCTTTTCCCCAGCGCGTTTACCCGCTCAGCCGCCACGGCCGTGGCAGGGGCAAACGGCACCCATCTCAGCCAGCTTATCAGCCACGCCCTGCTCCAGCGGCTCGACCAGCACACCTATGAACTGCATCCACTCATTCGGGGCTATTCAGCCGAATTAGCCCCAGAAAAGGCGGCGGTGCGTAACCGCTTCACCGCGTATTTTGCGGAGCAGGCCAGCCAACTTATGGCCCAAATGGGACACAAGCAGGCCAGCGCGTGGCCCGCCCTGCTCGGCGCGGAGCTAAATTTGCGCACGGCGTGGGCGTGGGCGTGGCAACGGGGCGACAGCGACCACCTTATGCCGCTGGCGGAGGCGTTGGGCTTTTTATATGTAGAGAGTGGCGAATTTCAGCGAGGGTTAATGCTGTGGCACACGGCCGTGGACGGCGGGCACGGCTGGCCCAGCAACTGGCCCCCCCTCACCACCGCCCGCCTGCGCCTCGCCTACACCCGCTTCCTCTTTTACACCCAGCAACACAATACCGCCCGCGCACAGCTCGAGGCGATTTTGCCCACCCTGCGCCAAGCAGGCACATCCAACGAGGTCGCGCTCGCCCTGCGCGGGCTATCCCTCACCAGCCGTGACGGCGATGAAGCGGTCGCTCTGGAGCAAGAAAGCCTCGCCCTTTTTCGGCAAGCAGGCGACCCGTGGCAAATTGCCCGCTCGTTGATTAACCTCGCCGTCACCGAAGGACATCGCGGCGACTATGCGCAAGCCAAAGAGCGGCACGATGAGGCAATTGGGCTGTTGCGTGGGCTGGGCGACCAGCTTGAGCTAGCGCGGTCGCTCGAGTATCGCGGCGAACTTGCCCGCCTCGAAGGGAATTATGCCCACGCTATCCAGCTTATGCGCGAAAGCTTGAGCCTGCGCCGCCACAACGAAGACCGGGAAGGGTTGCGCCGCGTGCTGTTTAATTTGGGGCTGACCCAGATACAGGTGGGGGACGGCACGGCCGCGCAAGCGTTGTTTGCCGAGCGGCAAGAAATGACGGAGGAGCTAGAGGCGTGGGACTGCTTGGGGCTGGCGCAGGTGGCGTGGCTAGCGGGGGATGTGGCCGGGGCGCGGGCGTGGCTGGAGCAAGCGGAGGGGCTATCAATCCAGTCAGCCGCCTCGCTCGCCTCGATTGATGCGCAAGAGTTGACCGCTTTTGTGCAGTTGGGCTGGGGGGATGTGGCTCTGGCGGCGGGTGACACGGCCGTGGCCGTGACCCATTATGAAGCAAGCTGGGCACAGTTCGCCGCGCTGGAGCAGGTCGCCCGAGCCTTGGCCGCGCGGGCACGGCTGGGCTGGGCGTTGGCTCTGCTGGGCAACCGCCCAGAAGCCGAGGCGCATTGGCGGGCGGTGATCCAAGCGGGTTTGGCGGGTGGGTTGATTCCGGTGGTGCTCACGGCCGTGGGGGGGCTGGCGTGGGGGGAGGGCAACACGGCCGTGGTCAACTTCATCGCCACCCACCCCGCCACCGATAGCTGGACGCGCCAGCAACTAAAGAAATCGAGCCAGAAGTAAGACGTGAAAAGTAAGAAGTAGGCGACTTGTTGCACCACTACTTCTTACTTCTCACCTTTTACTTTTCACTCGTCCACCTGTGTTAGACGCATCCCAAACGCCCGCCCCCTCAAACATGTTTCTTATCCCCTTCACCAATGATGAAATAGATTATCCACCTGCTAGCCCGCCACCAAATACAAGGAGAAAACCCATGCCCCCCACCCTTAACGCTGTTTTGAACCGCTGGTTTTATTTGCTCTTGTCGCTCTTGTTGGCGGCCTGCACCACGGCCGTGCCTCCCGAACCCACCCCGCCCCCGCCTACGCCAACGACGCTCAACACGGCCGTGCCCGCCCCCACCCAGACGGCCATGCTAGAGCCATCCCCTACCAACACAGCCACGGCCGTGCCCTCTCCCATTCCCACGGCCACAGCTACCACCGAGCCATCGCCTACGCCGACCCCCATTACCCAGGGGCGCATCACGGCCGTGGAAGACCGAGGCCTCGTCAACACCGAAGCCATCAACAGCCAAACCATCCTTTTCTACCCGCCCGAGACCCATCTGCCCGCCCAATACAGCGTCCATGAATACTTCATCCGCTTCACCAGCCAAGACGAAAACGGGGCAGAAATTGAGCTAGGCGCACAGCTTTTTGTGCCCCAGCTAGAAACCGCCGCCGACCTGCCGCTGTTTGTTTTTGGCGCGGGTACTTCTGGACTCGTAGATGCTTGCGCTCCCTCCCGCGAGACCTCCGCCGCACCCATTGGTGATTACCGCACCTTCATGCTCAGCTATGCTGGGCAGGGCTACATCAGCATCTTGCCCGATTACGCTGGGTTTAATAACCCCGACGCGCTCCAAGCCTACTACGTCAGCGCGATGGAAGGCCGCGCCCTGTTAGACGGGGCACGTGCCGCCCGTAACTTCTTCGCCCAGCCCGCCGCCGAAGACCTGACCGCCACGCCCGCCGACACCATTTTTCTGGCGGGTTATTCACAAGGCGGCCACGCCATTTTTGGGGCGACGGATATAGCCGCCACCTACGCGCCCGAATTGCCCCTCACGGGCGTGCTTGGTTTTGGAGCCACGCCTAACTTGCTCGCCCATGTGCAACAAAATCCGTACATTGCCCCCGTCCGTTTTTATGGCTGGGGTGAATATTACGGCGACCAGTTCCCCTTTGATATTTCGACCATTATCCGCCCTTTATATGCTGATAACGTGGCTCAAATTGCCACGCAACGCTGTATTGGCGACATCTTTCTTTATTATGCCAACGAGGCCGATCGAGTTTACCAGCCCGATTTTCTAGAGGCGTTATACGGCGGCAATTTAGCCACGGAGTTCCCCACCGTCTATGAGATCGTCCAGCGCAACAGCCCAGGCGACGTGCCCACGGAGATTCCAGCACTGCTCTTGCAAGGGCTGAACGACACCATTGTGACTCCCGACCAGCAGGCTGAATTTATTTCTCGTTTTTGCGGCGCGGGGAATAGCCTTACCTATCTCACCTATGAGGGCTTGGGCCATCTTGCCTATGAGGGCTTGGGCCATCTTGCCACTCGCCAGCAAACGTACCCAGATGCACTGGCTTGGATGAGTGCCTTGCAGGCGGGGGAAACGCCGCCGGATGTCTGCCCCACGTGGCCGCTGGACGAATAGCAAAGCCCGAACCTCCAAAAGTGGAC
>JBGTIZ010000392.1:0-12008 GCA_041745395.1 Promineifilaceae bacterium (SeqCode)
ATAGCGGTCAATCACTTCTAAGTTAAAGTCTGCCCCCAACTTTACATCCTGAAAATGGCTATCTTTCCAAATCAACGAACGGAAAATCTCTTTGGTACGAGCCTCAATTTGCAGGCGCATATTATCAGCATGTGCCTGATACATTTCACTAATAGCGTCAGCCGCCTGTTGAGCGAGCTTATGCTTCATACTTAACTCATGACCTCGCTTTTCCTGTTTTTCCGCCGCACTAATTTTTTTCTCTAATTGACTGATTTCCGTAGTCTGCTGTTTAACCGTTTGAGAGAGCGAACCTATTTCCATATTGTAGTTATCAATATCAAGCCTAAAATTGCGCCGTTGCTCTTCTAAACGACTGATCTCTTCCAAGGGAGAACCTTTCAATTGTCGGCTAACATCATCCAATTCTGCCTCAAGATCACGAATAACATCTATCAGTTCCGTTCGCCTTTGCATCTGAGAATGGATAAAGGCTTGTTGTTTCTGCTTTTCGGTGGCGAATGTCCCTAATTTAGCCGTGGTATTTAATACATCATCTTCCAATGAGCTAGAAACAGAGCGTTTTAACAGATTCGTTAAATGCTGATACTCCACACCATGTTCAGCAAAAGGTCTCCCGCAGACGCAGATCATTTCTTCCAGCAAATCAGCCACAAATTGCTGGCGAATATTGCTGGGGATTTCACCCCGCTCCCGTTTCTCATTCAACAAAGCCAATGCGTTCTGAATAGCCCCATCCGCTAAACCAAGATAGCCCGCAGTAGCCGATTGTCGAATCGCCTCAACTACGGCAAGCAGTTCTGTGCGTCGTTTTTTCAAGTCCTTTTCCAGCCTATCCCGCTGTTTCTGCAAGCTTTTTGCTTTGTCGGAATCACGCAATTTATCATCAATATCCGCGACTTTTGCTTTGGCGGATTCGATTTCTTGCTCTAATTCCTTCTTGCGTTGTGTCGCTTTTTCGCGCTCTTGGCGTAACTTTTCATCTTCTCCCAGCAACTGCCCTAGTTCGCCACCAGATGTTCTTTTGAGTTCACGACGATACTCATCAGCACTATTTTGCAGGTGACGCTGTGAACGTTCCAACATTTCGAGTCGAAGTACTTGAAAGATAGCCTCTTTGACTTGAGACGCGGCCTCTGGTTTGGCAAAGTTATCAATTTTTTCACCATCGAAGAAAAAGTATTCACGGGCATTCACGGGCAAGATTGCATTCAAGGTTCCTAACGGGTTGTGAATAGTATCTGCTTTGCCATCTGGGCCTGTACGCATCATGGTAAACTGATCTATTTCATTGAGGGCTAAAGCACCTGTCAGCAACTTACTGCCAATTAAGATACGTTTGACCATATAGCGGTCGCCGTTGTGCTGAAAGGAAATTTGAACCGAAGCCCGAACTTCATCACCCGCCTTGGCGCGGCGAATAGCTTCTTTGCTCACCAGTTCCCCCACATTGTCAACAATCTTGACACCTTCTACATTGCGGCCATAGAAGCACCAATTCAACGCCAAAAACATGGATGTTTTACCAGCCCCGTTAATGCCATGAATAACGGTTATGTTTTGCTCTTTGGCTTTGGCAAAAGAGAGGGTCTGCCGGCCATGATATTGGCGGAAATTCTCTAAAACAATGTGCTCAAGCCTCATTTTATGCCCCCTCGTCGTTGCCGCTCGTGCGTGCTAGTTCCTCTCGAGCAACGCGCGTAATCATTTCGTCAATATCTTTCATGATACCGCGTGGCCGTTCCATAGAAATATATTGCTGTTCAATGTCACCCACCTCTTGAATAATTCGCCGTACGGCGGGGTCATACCCTTTGAACAATTCTCTTAAGCGATCTTTCAACATCATAATGACTCCTACCTCAGAAATCTTGTAATCCGTAAAAGCCTGCCAAATCCCAAATCACATCTAGAGCTTGATGTTTGTTCAATGCTGGATTGGCAAATTCCTTAAAGCGTTGTAGCTCACGACGCACAATACTACGTTCAGCACTGAAAGCTGGTGACGTGTTGCTAAATGTGACAGGCGGTACAGCAATGAGGTCGTGAATGATAGAATGTTCTTTGTTTGGTGCTTTACGCAGAATGCGTCCGCGCCGCTGGATAAATTCACGGGGGTTGCTACTACTGGCTAAAAAGTAGGCCGTGCGCGTGCTAGGAACATCCACACCTTCATCTAAACATTTCATGGCGGCTAACGCTTGCAAATCCCCATTTGCAAAGCTAGCCAATAGCTGACGACGTTCTGCTGGATTTTCCTCGGCTGTGAACTGATTGACAAGGATACCTTTGTCCCACCCCACAAGTTTAAGCACATCATCTATTTGGCGCGGGGCGCAATAGAAAAGGGTGTGTTCAATGTAGCGTTCTTGGTCAATGAGGTCAGCAAGGGTGTCGAGTTTGTTCACGGCCGTGTTGAGCAGTCTCGCCCGTTTAATCAACAACATTTTTAGTGGTGCCTCTGCCTCACCATCCTCATTACCCATCAAACGAGCAATTTTAAGAGATAAGGACTCATATTCAACCATCTCCTCATCAGAAAGCTCAACAAGATGGGGATAATAATAGTATGGGGTCAAGCTAACGCCAATCGCCTGCTCTAGCGTGAACGAAAAAACTGTCTCACCAAAATAATCTCTCAGAGCCAGACTCCCTTCATCATCAAACCAGCGGTCTGGCGTGGCAGAAAGAGCCAAACGGTACGAGACATGGTGTGGATAATTTTGACGACTTTGTTCCGCGCCAAGATGGTGAGCTTCATCTGCTATGAGCAAAGCTGGCTCATTTAATCGGGCAATCGTAGCTTGAAAATCCCGTGAGGCAAAGGTGCTATGGGTCGTAATGACTGAGATAAAAGAGCGGTAGCCACCATTAAACTCCACGATGTCATGATTGAGGCGATCGAACCAATTGCGCTTGCTTTGATAGGCTAAAATCGGTTTATAACCAAAAAGAGCCGCTTCATCTTGCCATTGGTCAACCAAATGTTGATACGGCACAGCGATGATAACCGCTAATCTCCCTTTTTGAGCATACAGTCGAGCCGAAGCCGCTAAAGCCGTAATCGTTTTGCCCGTTCCCGTCGCCATTTCAAACAAACCACGGCCGTTATGGGCAAACCATGCGTCTATGGCTTCCTCTTGATATGGGCGTAACGTAATCTGGTCGGGGATGTGTGGCTTGGCCGCTTGATACGCACTGCTAGACTCGTTCACCCTATTTTGTACTAGCCATGCGGGTATGGGATACGGCCGTGCCCCTTCCCGCAAACGCAAAATGCTCTCTTTGGCCGCTTCCGGAAGCGAGTAAACGCGAACGTTCTCATTCTCGTTCGCCCACAACCGTTCAAAGTAATCGGCAATGCCTTCTATATATTCCTCACTATCTGCACCGCGCCAAGAGGGATAAATAGTGATGGATTCCGAATTGATAAACCCGCGCATACTTTCATTGGGAGAGCCATTGAAAGCGAGCCTGTTACCTGCTTGATCAGTAAAAACTCCGATTTTGTCATGAAAATCACCACCTGCAAGCTGTTTTTGCGGGACAGCCAGCTTAAAGGTGAGGATTTCATCGGCAACCATCCACGCTAGGGCAGATAAGGTATCTTTTTCCAGTTGCTGTGTCAACGCCACAATGTTTTTGAGGATGGTTTGTTGCAAAAAGGGTTGGTGGCGGGCTTCATCCCCTTGTTGTAAAGCTTCCCAATCATGGGCATCCAGAATGGGGCTGGTGATAATGCGGGCACGGCCGCCATTCGCGGCAAATTGGGCTAGGCCACGGCTCACCATGCGGAGCCAACCAGAACTAAAGAAGCCCACGCCCCGGTCGTACTGTGTAGAGGCGGCGAGGGCTGGCTGATAAAATTGCTCAGCAAGGTTTTCGGTTGATGTGGTCAAGAATAATTTGGATAAATGTAGTTGCGTTAGCATGGTTTCCGCTACCTTTCGTTCTCCTTCCTATATGCAAAAAATGTCTTGGTCAAGCAACCGTCTGTACAAATCGGCGCACAGTGGGCATTAGGTCAGCGCGTAGCGGGGCGATAGCTGAAACGGGAACCGTCCTGACCGCGATTGATTCCCCCAGCGCGTTAAAAATCTCCAAGATAGCCCCCTCTTCTCCACCCAGAGGATGGGGCACATAATCAACCAAAGTGGCAACATCTCCTGCCAATAAATTTTGTTCGGGCATATCGCGGGTGATGGTTACTTCCTGATACAAGTCTAGTTTCATCTCGTTCCCCTTGCTGGTTTCAAAGTTTCTCACCAGCGTTTATCCACGGCCGTGTCCCCCCCCCTCTTTTACCCCCTACAACCGCAACACATAAAACATACTGCCGCTATCCTTATGCGAAATAAACCCATCCACACTGGCTGGCTCATCCACCAGCCCATGCGCCGCCACGGGATAAACCGGCGCCGCCCGAAACGGGGCGAAATGCACCCGCACCCCGTTTAACATCTCACACGCCGCGCCCGTCCATTGATTCGTCGCCTCCACCACCACATAGGCAAACCCCAACGCCTGATACCGCTCCACGGTGGCCGCCAATAGCTCAAACGTATCCAGCTTAGCCAGCTTGTCCCCCCGCGCAATCATAAAATGATGCCCTACCCGCCCCTCTTCGTAGGCGGCGGCAAAGTCGGGGTATTGCTGGCAGAGCGCGGCAATGCCTTCGGCGTCTTGGGTTCCCAGCAGGGTCAAAACGGGCATCATTTCCCCCAACACGGCCGTGAGCAACGCATCATCCTCCCGAAAAGGTGGTTCCACATCCAGCGGCGGCATCGTCTCGTTAAACGCCCCCCCTAGCACCTCCCCCGTCGCCTTATCCACAATCGCCATCGATTGGCTGATAGCATCCTCGTTGAGCGGCGCGGGCTGGGGCGACGTGGGGTCAGTCGCCACGCAAAGCCGGATAAACCAAGGCAAAATATCATCCGTTGTCCAGTCCATGACCTCGGTCGCGCCAAAGAGGTCGTGATGCACGTAGCCGCGCAGGCTCCCGGCGGGGGCGCATGAGGGCAGGAGGTGTTTGCACATCTCTTCGCGCTGGCTAAAGGAAAGGCCGACGACTTGGGTCATCTGGAGCAGTTGGGGGAGGGTGAGTTGGTCGGCACACACGGCCGTGTAGCGGCGACTGCGATACGGTTGCACCGCCGCCAAATCCACCCGAGGCAAGACTTCTGGCAAAGGCAACACCCCATGTTGCGCCACATCCGCCGCAATAGGATAAGCGCAAAACGGTAACTGCTGGGTTTCGTCAAACATCAAAAGAACTCCTGTTGAATGCGTAATGAATAATGAGTAAAATGGTTGGTGGCTAGGGATGAGCAGTCTGAAAAGGGATGAAGGAAGAGGGCAGAAGGAAGAAAAGGGGCGGGTCTTCTCGAGAAAATCTCCGCGTTCTCCACGTCCTTCGCGGTCAAACCGACCGTTTAGCACCGTCAAATCATAATGGATAGGCTTCTATCCCCGCCCGCATAGCCCCTTCAATCGTGCCATCCACATGGCCTGCCCCCGGAAAAAACCACTCCTCTGGGTCATAAAAATTACGGCTATGCCGATAAATCGCAAAATCCCAATTTTCCATATCCCCCGTCCATCCCAACCGACAAATTTGGCTAGGCTTTCCCGAATGATCCATGCGGTCTAAATAGAGAAACCTGCCCCGAAAACGGGCAAAATAATAACCAATGGGAATATCACTCAGTTGTGGCGTACCCATCAAACCCATCCGCATTAACAGGGCTGTAAAGCTATTGGGATTCATGGGCTTCCGTACCTCAATTTGTGTTGTATTAAAAACCGCCACTCGGCTTAAAACGTCTTCTTTGACATGCGTGGGAATTTTTTGGTTTTTTGAAGCCATTTTCTTATATCCTTGTTATGCTGAGAATTTGACGAATGGTGACCCAAGAGGTTTCATTCACCATTCACCATTTACAATTCAAAACAAGCACAACCCTTCTCGAAAATTAAATCGGAACAAGTCTAAGGTATTTAACTTATCGAAGACAAGCCTTTATAACGTGACCCCTGTTTTCTCCGCCAACTGCTCCCAAGACGGCTCCACCAGCACCGACCCATCCCCAAAGATAATGGTCGGGACGCGCCGCTGGCCGCCGTTCATCTGCTCCACCCGTTTGGACGCTTCCCTATCCTCATCCACATCAATTTCCTGATACGCCACCCCATATTCATCAAAAAAATGTCGCGCTCGGGCACAATCCCCGCACCACGACGTGCCATACATCAAAATGTCTGCTTGTGTCATTTCTTCCTTACACCTCAAGTTAAATTTGTTCACACTGAAGCTGAAATGCGTTATGATATTACCAATCCGCTAGTCGGAGTGGGATGTGCGTAGACGGCTTCGGCCAGAGTACATCAAAAAGTGCCCTTCGGGGCACTTTTTGTTTGTGGGATCATTTTCATACCAAACCACGAGAGTTTACCTTAAAACAACGGCTAAAGCCGTTACTACGAGCGGCATTATCTGTTTTCAACGCTCTGCCGCAGTGAGCGCGAGCAGGAGCAGTTGGCCGAGGCCGTGACCCAGATAGGCAGGGTCGAGGTATTCGTCGAGGCGATGCACGTTGCCGGAATGGGCGAGGCCGATACAGACGGCGTTGTACCCCAAGCTGAGGGGGATAGTAGCGTCGGTACTGCCAGCCGCATACTCCACGCGGGGGCAACCGACCTGGCGCAACGCTTCCCCAGCCCATTGCACGAGATCGGCATGGCGGGGCAGTAGCCCAGGGGGCCGCTGGCCGATTTGCTTCATCTGGAGAATGACATTGGGTGGCTCGATAAAGCTGTTGACCACGGCCGTGGCCCTTTCCGTCAAACGCCGTAAAGCCGCCGCATCCTCCGAGCGCAAATCCAACAAACAATGCGCCTCATCCGCAATTGTGTTAATCGAGCGACCCCCTTCAATCACCCCCACGTTATACGTCGTCTTCGGTTTAGCAGGCACAGCCATCTCCGCCAGCGCGGCAATCAGTCGCCCCAGCACATGAATCGCGCTGGCCTGCCCAAAATCTGCCCATGAATGCCCCCCCTGCGCCTGCACCGTAATCTCGTACCGATTGACGCCAATCCCCTGATGCACCACATGCCCAAAGGAGCCGCCTTCCAGCACGATATAGGCGGCCGCGTCGCCAAATCGCGCCGTCACCGCCCGCATCCCGCGCAAATCCCCCAGCCCTTCCTCCCCCGTGTTGGCTACAAACCAGATGGAGCGACGCGGCCGAAAATTATACTCGCGCAAAGTATGTGCCAGCACGAGCAGACCCGCCACGCCAGTCGAGTTGTCCGCCAGCCCCGGCCCATAGAGCAAACGCCCTTCGCGCCGCACGGTTAAATCAGTCTCGGCGGGGAAGACGGTATCGGTGTGGGCGGAAACGATGACGGGGGGTAAATCTGGCTCTAGCCCCGGCCACAGCCCATAGACGTTGTGCAATTCGTCTTGGCTGATGGTTTGTAGCTCCACTTCGCTAAATTTTTGTTGTACAAAGGCGGCGCGTTCCGCTTCGGCGAAGGTGGGGGCGGGGATTTGCTGGATTTCGAGGGCGAGTTTGAGGGCGGTGGTGGCGTTACGCTGAAGGGCGGACACGGCCGTGTTAACCACGGCCTGCTGGGCAATCGTATGTAAAAAGCTCATAGGGAAAGGGGAAGGAGAGAAGTAAGAAGTAGAAAGTAAGAAGTGAGAAGTGGGCGTCACTTCTCACTTCTTACTTTTCACTTCTCACTCACTGCAGGGGTTTGATAAGTAGGATCCCAATTAGGCTCATAATCAGGCCGATGTGCAGGAAGATATTACTGCTGGCTAGCCATGTCTCCACGCCCAGCAAGCCGACGACGATATGCACCAGCAGGTTGATAATGATGAGCAAAATGCCCAGCAGAGGCAACAGTCCCCGCCGGGCGGCCAAAAAATCGTTGAGGTCGTCTATCAGTTTGTTCATATGGTTTCTGTTTGGGGTTGAGGGCGTAGCATGACTTAGATTGGACCAATTTACATAAGTACGTTGATTGCACGACTAAAATTGGTCCAATCTCCAGAAAAAATTCACCAGCCAGTTTGGTCGGGTTGGAATTGGGCAAAATAGGAAACGAGACGGCGAGGCACACGGCCGTGGAGAGACATCCCATCCGCTAAACCCTCCTCCTCATCCACCACTCCCCGCTCATAAAATAGCGAGAGCAAATCACCTCGCTCATACGGCAACAGGATAGAAATAGGCACAAACGTAGACTCCACCGCCCGCACCACGGCCGACTTCAACGCCTCCATGCCCAGCCCTGTCTGTGCCGAAACCAGCACCGCTTCCCTATCCACAGCGGGCAAGTCGTCTGGGTCAAAATCAGCGGGAAGCGCATCCACTTTGTTAAAAGCATAGACCAGCGGCAGATTCTCCACCTCGAGCGTGGCCAGCGTATCCTTCACCGCCTCGATTTGCGCCGCCGCGTTGGGGTGCGTCGCG
The DNA here is from genome assembly GCA_041745395.1 of Promineifilaceae bacterium (SeqCode). Taxonomy (GTDB): domain Bacteria; phylum Chloroflexota; class Anaerolineae; order Promineifilales; family Promineifilaceae; genus Hadersleviella. Next base: position 8,487 of record JBGTIZ010000392.1, read on the forward strand.
TCCACCACGTGGAGCAGGACATCCGCCTCTTCGATTTCCTCGAGCGTAGCGCGAAAAGCGGCCACGATGTGGGTCGGCAATTTTTGGATAAACCCGACCGTATCCGTAAACAGCACATCCCGCCCGCCGGGCATGGCTACACGGCGCGTGGTGGGGTCGAGCGTGGCAAATAGCTGGTCAGCCGTCAAGACTTTGGCGTCCGACAGCTTGTTCAGCAACGTCGATTTGCCCGCGTTGGTATACCCCACAATCGCCACGACCACTAGCTCCGTTTGCAGGCGATTGCTCCGTTGGCGACCGCGCCGCGCCCGCACATCTTCCAAGTCGCTCTTGATTTGGGTGATGCGCCGCCCAATTTCGCGGCGGTCTATTTCTAGCTGGGTTTCACCCGGACCACGCAGACCGACACTGCCGCCCCCCGTGCCCGCCTGCCGCGCCAAGTGAGTCCACATGCGGGTCAGGCGGGGGATGCGATATTCGAGCTGAGCCAGTTCGACTTGGAGCTTGCCTTCGCTAGTCTGGGCGTGCAGGGCAAAAATATCCAAAATGAGGGCGGTACGGTCAAGCACTTTGACCTTTTCGCCAAATATTTTCTCGAGTTCACGCTGGTGGCGGGGCATCAATTCATCGTCGAACAGCACCACGTGGGCCTCCAGTTCTTCAACCAACGCTTTGACCTCTTCGACTTTGCCCGAGCCGATGTAGGTCGCGCTGTTGGGCTGGTTGAGTCGCTGAACGATGGCGCCGACGACCTCTAACCCGGCCGTGTCGGACAGCCGCGCTAGTTCAGCCAAGCTATCTTCAACGGACATCAAGGCTAAGCCACCAAAAAATTCGGTACCGACTAGAATCGCTTTCTCTCTTACACTTTTTGTTTTATGCAAAGTGACCTCGCTTTTTTGTTGAGTGCTGAGTGCTGAGCGACGAGTGCTGAGTGGCCTCTGAACGCCCCACTCATTGCTCATTGCTCATCGCTCGTTACTTATTGCTCATAATCCTTGAACGGGCAGTTGTGTCGGGTATTCTACCAGATATTCGTAATGGATGGTGTGCGTTTCGCGGGGGGCGAGGGTGAGCGACCATTCAAGCAGGTTGAGGTCGCTTTGTTCGGTCACGGCGGGGGTGACTGATTTTAGCTCCGTCTTAATTTGCTCGTGACGCGATTTGGGGAAATGGTCACGCACGGTCAGCTGGGCTGGCTCATCGAGCAGGTTTTCGACTTCGATTTTGTAGCCGTAATAGATGCGCCGCTTGTCGCGCATGAACGCTTTATCTACGTCCCGCCGGATTAGCTCCCGCTTGATGGTTAACCGCTCTTCCACGCCTAGCAGGAGTTCGATTTCATCCCCCACGGCCGTGTACGCCATCTGCGTCTGCCCAATATACTCCGCCTCCGCAAAAAGATTGGCCGACCCCGCCAGCAGGGGGCCATCGCTCTGGTTGGTCACTTTCACCCGCCGATAAACCGCGTCCGTATGCTTGGGCACGGCGATGTAATCCAGCTTGGGGTCAAAATTATATTCGGCAATGGTCGTTTTGTGCGGCCGTCCGTCGCTGGGAATGTCGCTCCCGCCGCCAACGTGATAAGTCACGGCCGTGCCGCTCGTATCCACCGTTGCCGTCGCCACTTCCGCCTCGACCATGGGGGCGGCCATAGCCATCATCGGCATCGCATCCGCCACCATTTCCGCTCCCTCGGACATCTTAGCCATGACGGCGCGGGCGCGGGGCTGGGGCGCGGGGCTGGGCGGGTGGGCCACATCTATAAACCACGGGTGTAAATCGGGCAGTCGCTGATTGAGCGCGGGCCGCGCCGTGGAGACGCTGAGCGACGCGCCCACCCAATCTTGCCCACTGCTCTGGGTGATTTGGGCGATGTAGGTCAGATGTAGACCTGTTTTATCGAGGCGCAAATCGTACAGCGGTCGCCAGCCCGCGTTGTGAACCACATAAGTGAGCCGAGGGTGGAAGGTTCCGGACGTGCGCACGTCCAGTTCGACCACAGCTTGGAATCGCTGACGCGGCCGTGTGCTTTGTTTTTGCTTTAGGTCAGCATGGAGCTTTTCCAGCCGTTTTTTCAGGCCGCGCACCGCTTGCGTCACTTCGCGCCGCGCTTGGCGGATTTCGTCCTCTTTTTCGCGCAAGGTGCGCATCATTTCCGCTTGTTGCTCCATATCGGTCAGGCCGAGGGATAAGCCTTTAGCAAACTGTTCGGTTTGTTGCCACAGGCCGGCGATGTATTGGGCTTGGCTGTTTAGGGTGGCGTCTTTGTCTTGCCAGATGGCTAGCCCATCGCCCACCTGCTCAATTTCTTGCTCGAGGGCGCGGACTTCAGCGGCGGGGGTTTCGGTGTAGTGGCGCTGGTTGACTTCGACACTGCGGATAATAACCACGGCCGTGCCTTTGCCCGCCACGCGCACGGAGTCTTGGTTGAGGGTGAGGGGTAGTTCATCGAAGAGGAGTTGGTGTGAGCCGGGTTCGAGGTCTATCTCGCCGCTAGCGGTGAGGCGGGCGCGGTCGGGGTAGACAGTCACGGCCGTGATGCTACTGGGGATGGGGTGTTGCATGGGGTTCCTCCTTGTCTCTCTGGGGGTAGTTTGGTTGATACAGGAAGTATAAGGGATTTGGGGATGGGGTGGAAGTGTGCCAGAGGGATGGCTTCGGTTTGGCGGTCAAGCTGGCGTGAATATGCGTTACAATAGGGCAATGTCCATCTGATTTTCTTTTAACTGTAGGGACGAATGAAGTGGAGAAAGCAATATGTATGGCATCACAATCTCTGAAAATTTGTACCACGCCTTGGAAAAACAAGCACAGGCGGCACAGCGCACCGTGGACGATATTGCCCAAGAAACCTTGAGCCGTCATCTGGCTTCACCTATTCCAGTAGAAGATGATTTACCACCCCTCTTGCAAATGGAGCTACAGGCGATGGAAAAGTTGTCGGATGTGGCTTTGTGGTCTTTGGCTCGCACAGTTATGCCCTCAGCAGAGCGGGGGGAGTTGTCTGCCTTAAATCTGACGGCGCAAGAGCGTCCCTTGAGGGCCAGTGAGCAAGCCAGACAACAAACTTTGCTGACTTTGTATGATGAAGTGATATTGCGTCGAGCACATGCGGCGATGTTGTTGCAGGTGCGGGGGCATGATATGTCTAACACGGCCGTGTTGCAGAGCGAATGAGTGCCTCGTATATCTCACCCATCATGCGCCAGCGCGTGACGGCATGGGCACAGTTTCGCTGTTGCTACTGCCAAACACAAGTAGCCGTCGTGGGGGATGCGTTAGAAATTGACCACATCATACCCATGACGGCTGGGGGAACCAGTGCGGAAGAGAACCTCTGTTTAGCTTGCAGTGACTGCAATGGTGCGAAGGGGGCAAAAGTGACGGCTGTTGACCCTGAAACGGGGAAGGATGTCTCTTTGTATCATCCTCGTCAGCAAACATGGCGTGAACATTTTGCTTGGCGTGAAGACGGCTGTTTCATTATTGGCCTAACTGCCACGGGGAGAGCTACCGTAC
>JBGTIZ010000393.1:0-3187 GCA_041745395.1 Promineifilaceae bacterium (SeqCode)
GGGGTTGGTTGGGGTAAATGAAACGCAGGGCATTAAAATTAAAAAAACCACGGCCGTGTTCTTTTCCCAGAACACGGCCGTGGTTTTTTTACACTATCTAACGTTCTGCTTCGCCCACTATAGGTACCACTTGGACTCCAAGTGGCCGGGTGCAAGAAAATCGTTCTGTGGGTGGAGAATCCTGCTAACTTCAAATAAGCCTGCCTTCATCATTCCAATTGCCATACATTTTATTGGAGGCAGTTTTGTTCACAAAATTCCGAAGTCGCCGCTCAAATTCGACCTGATTTTTCCGCATTTCCTCAATGTATCCAATGCGGACTCGGCGATAGAGATCAGGGAATGCAAGGAAGTTAGACCAAGCATTAGGTTCTGCTTTAAGTCTCTCAACAATATCCTCGGGAACTTCAAACGTGACAGTTAGATCAGGCAGTATTGCAAATCCAGCATCAGTCATCACCCCCAAGCGAATCAGGCGGCGAGCACGTTCCTTATTTAATTCTGTCCAGTTACTTCCCTTTTTTCGCGGCGTAAATCGCTGAGCACGCTCATGGGTTGAAAATCTTTTTTGTATACCATCAATCCAACCAAAACAAATAGCCTCCTCAACTGCATCAAGGTAAGAAATAGTTGAGTACTCAAGCAGATCATCGAACAACAACCAAATCTCATTCGCTGTTGCGTGATGTTGCTCAAGCCACGAACGCCATGCAACTCTATCAATTGCTTTATAGGTTGTCGTGATTTCCATTGAACTCCTATAGGCTTGCCACACAACGCATGAACTAAGCCGCGACGCGAATCGGCATCGGCTTGAATGAGTTATTCGACTTAACGTTAAACATGCTGATCTAGCATGATCAAGTTTCCGTCTGGGTCAGAAAGGATAATGTGCGCAGGCCCTGTGCTATCTGGGTCTGCACGTGTTGTAATGCTGACGCCTTGGGCGTCGAGCGACTTCTGTACATCGCGCACATCCGTGAAAGACGCCAATGGGTTTGCAGATTGATCCCAACCTGGATTGAAGGTAAGGATATTCTGCTCGAACATGCCCTGAAACACTCCAATCACAGTTGAGCCATTCTTGAGGATCAGCCACCCCTGTGATTCATCGCCGCCCACGGCCGTGAAAGCAAGCTTCTCGTAAAACGACTTAGATGCCTCAATATCTTTCACCGTGAGGCTGACAGAAAATGCGCCAAGCTCCATGATTTACCTCCAAGTAGATAGGAACTCTAGATTAAATCGGTTCTTCAGGAATTCAGGGGGTTGACATCAAATGATGCGCGAAACGCAATGTATGACCAGAGAGACCCGCGCATCACGTATTCGATTTCAGACCGAACCCCATGAGATCCCAAAGAGCCATTAAATCTAGCTATACATCTATGCGGCAGACAATTCCAAACAGAGACATTTTTAAGCATTTGCTAATACTGTTTAATTGTACTGAATTCAGTCACGACTCAGCAACCTGCTTGTGTTAGGCCGTGACACAAAGATTAGGAAGAGGAAAACAAGGATAAGCCAAATTGCTTGCTTAAGTGAGACAGGCATTGCGTACTCCTCTTGATTAGTTTGAAGGTTATGCGTATAACTGCCCCAGCTTTTATGACCGCTTTGTGACATATTTTCTTGAACACCCTTATTCACGCCATGCAACCGTCCGTAAGGAGTGCAAGTAGCGTACAGATTTTGGAAAGATACATGCCCATCTTAGAAATCATAACCCCTGAAAATCCTGTTTTGCGCCAAAGAGCAAAACCCATCAAAAAAATCACCCCTGAGCACCAGCAACTCATTGACAGCATGATAGAAACGATGCGCGAAGCCAATGGCGCGGGACTGGCCGCGCCCCAAATTGGGCAAAGCATCCAACTCGCCGTCATCGAGACGCCACCCGAATACGACGACGAAGACAACGAAATCCCCGACAGCCGCGACCTTTACGTCATCATCAACCCTGAAATCAAGATGGCGACCCGCAAAAAAGTGCTGGGCGTCGAAGGGTGTCTTTCGATACCAGGCTACGTCGGCGAAGTGGCGCGTCACCAGAGCATCATTGTGGATGCGCTCGACCGGCACGGCAAAAAGCAGACGTTGCGCCTGAAAGGGTGGGACGCCCGCATTTTTCAACATGAAATTGACCACCTGCACGGCGTGTTATACACTGAGCGGCTGACCGCGCCTGAACATCTGTGGACAGAAGAGCAGTATGAAGAGTTGCTCAAGGCGCAGGAAGAAGCGGAAACTTAGTCGGCCGCTTGTCGGAGTAATCAGTAATTAAGCAATTCAGCAATTCAGCAATTTTAATTGATAAACGCTACGTACTTTTTGACCGATTACGAACCAACTAAACACCCATCCAAAAAACGCCCCTTATGACCACCCTAACTCGTGATGATGTCCGCAAAATCGCCCATTTGGCACGGCTGGAATTGACCGAAGAGGAAGTAGACCTCTATCAGAAACGGCTCACGGCCGTGTTAGATTACGTCGCCACCCTCGATGAACTCGACCTAGACGGCATCCCCCCCACCACCCACGCCGTCGCCCAAGTCAACATCCTGCGCGACGACCAAATCACGGTCGAGATGCCTCAAAGCAAAGCCCTCGCCAACGCCGCCCAAACCCAAGACGGCCAATTCGCCATTCAAGCAGTATTGACGTGAGTACCCCTCAGCACTCATCGCTCATCGCTCCGCACTTTTATCCCTTATGACTCTCTCCCTAACCGACCTCCGCCAGCAGTTAGACAACGGCCACACGACCAGCACGGCCGTGACCAAAACCCTTCTCGACCGCATTCACCAGCTAGACGGCCAGCTCCAAAGCTACCTCACCCTCACCCCCGACCTCGCCCTCGCCCAAGCGCAACAGGCGGACGAACGGCTGGCGCGGGGCGAGCGCACCCCGCTCTTGGGCATTCCCGTCGCTATCAAAGATTTGCTGTGCAACGAAAACGTGCCCACGTCGGCGGGAAGCCGCATTTTAGAAGGGTTCCGGCCGCCGTATGACGCCTTTGTCACCCAGCAATTAAAAGAAAGCGGCGCCGTTATTTTGGGCATGACCAACACCGACGAGTTCGGCATGGGGTCATCCACCGAAAACTCGGGCTACCAAACGACGCGCAACCCGTGGGACACGAGCCGTGTGCCGGGCGGCAGTAGCGGCGGCAGTGCGGCGG
>JBGTIZ010000394.1:0-5827 GCA_041745395.1 Promineifilaceae bacterium (SeqCode)
ACGTGCCAAACTTGATTTTTCAGCTCAATAACAGACGGTTTGACGAGTCGCTTCTTGTTTTAGGCCACTCATCCACTCGAATATGTCCTAATTGTGTCGAGAAAAACAAGCTGAAGTGCTGACCAGCTGAGACGCTGAACGCTTACGAAAAAACCACGGCCGTGGTCTCCCCCAAACAGCGTCCACGGCCTTTTCTCCCTTTTTCCCTCTACCCTCTTCCCTTTCCCCTCTCGTTTGCCCAAACGGGCGAACGTTTCTACAATCAGCGTATGCTTTTCCCAACTGGAGACAACACCCCCACGGCCGTGTGGACCGTGGCTGACCTGACCGCGTACATCCGCGAGATGTTCGAGATAGATTACCGTCTGCAAGACGTGGAGATACAGGGGGAAATCTCGAACCTGACCCGCGCCCGCTCGGGGCATCTCTACTTCACGCTCAAGGATGAGGCGGCGCAGTTAAAATGCGTCATGTGGCGGTCGGCGGCAGAGCGGTTGCGCTTTGACCCTGACGAAGGGGATGCGGTACTGGCCCACGGCCGTGTGTCCGTCTATGAGCAATCAGGCGCGTACCAACTTTACGTCGACCATCTGCAACCCGCCGGGCGCGGCGATTTGGCCGTTGCTTTTGAGCAACTCAAGCTCCGGCTCGACTCTGAAGGGCTGTTTGATACGGCGCACAAAAAAGTTTTGCCCGCCTTTCCGCGCAAGCTCGGTATCGTCACTTCGCTCGATGCGGCCGCTCTGCGGGACATCCTCAACGTCCTGCGCCGCCGTTATCCCGTGGCGGAGGTGCTGATTGCCCCGACTTTGGTGCAGGGGCCGACCGCACCCGCCCAGATTATCCGCGCCCTGACTTGGCTGGATGGCCGGGCCGATGTGGATACGATTATTGTGGCGCGGGGGGGCGGCTCCATCGAAGATTTGTGGGCGTTTAATGATGAAGGCGTGGCGCGCGCGATTTTCGCGGCGCAACATCCCGTTATCAGCGGCGTGGGGCATGAGACGGATTTCACGATTGCGGATTTTGTGGCGGATGTGCGTGCCCCCACGCCCTCGGCGGCGGCGGAGTTGGCCGTGCCAGATGTGAGTGACCTCACGGCCGTGATGACCTCTCTGCAAACGCGGCTGACCCAGCTTGTCCAGCGGAGGCTGGTGGAAAAAACCACGGCCGTGGAGAATCTCACCCGCGCCCTCGGCTATCTCGGCCCCCGCGCCCAGCTTGATAACAGTTTGCAAAAAATAGATACGCTGACCGCCCGCCTAGACCAGGCGTTGGCGCGCCGGCTGGAACGGGCGGATAATCAACTCACCTTGGCCCAAACTCGGCTCACGGCCGTGGGGCCACTCGCCACGCTTGCGCGAGGCTACGCCATTGTGCGTGAAAAAGAGACGGGGCGCGTCCTGCGCTCCGTACAAAGCATCACCCCCGCCATGCGCTTAGAGGTGCAATTGGCTGATGGGGTGGTGGACGTGAGACATGAGAAGTGAGAAGTAAAAAGTGAGAAGTGAGAAGTCGCTCCCCCTTGCACCCTGCACCCTGAACCTTGCACCCTGCACCTTGCACCCTGCTATGATTACCTACAAAACGAACGCGCCTATCACGACCGACCAATTCATTGACCTCCTGCGTCAATCCACGCTGGGCGAACGTCGCCCCATTCACGACCACGACTGCATGGCGGGCATGGTCGCCAACACCAATTTGCTCATCACCGCTTGGGATGGAGAAAACTTGGTCGGCGTAGCCCGTTCCCTAACCGATTTTCATTACGCCTGCTACCTCTCTGATTTGGCCGTGCATCAAGCGTATCAAAAACAGGGCATCGGCCAGCAATTGCAAACCCTGACCCAAGAAGCCCTTGGCCCCCATTGCACCCTGATTTTGCTCGCCGCGCCCGCCGCCCAGAGCTACTACGGCCACATCGGCTTCACGCCCCACCCTCGCGCTTGGGTCTTGCCCCGCGAAGCGCGGTTGAGAAGTGAGAAGTAAAAAGTGAGAAGTTGGTACACCCTGCACCCTGCACCTTGAACCTTGCCCCATGACAGAATCCAACACCCCCCCCATTTCATTTGAAGACGCCCTACAGGAACTGCAAAGCATTGTCACCCAGCTCGAAGAAGGTGACTTATCCCTTGAAGATTCGCTGACCCTTTATGAGCGGGGGCAAGCCCTCGCCAAAACGTGTCAGCAATATTTGGAAGAAGCCCATCTGCGCGTCGAAACGCTCACGGCGGATGGGGAAATCATTGAAATAGAATAATTAAAAGGAAGAGGGCAGAAGGCAGAGGGCAGAACTGCCCCTTGCACCCTGTCCCTTGAACCCTAAAAGAGGCCTATCTTGTTCAAAAGTATCCGCGAATCATTACAAAAAACGCGCCAGACCACCTTTGGTCAAATCATTAACGCCCTCGGCGCGGGGGAAATTGATAACGAAACTTGGGAAGATTTAGAAGCCCTGTTTATCCAAGCCGATATGGGCGTGGACACCAGCCTTGCCCTGATTGAGGCGATGCAGGAGCGCGTCACGCTCGAGGGCATTACCCGTACCGACCAGCTTATTGATGTCATGAAGAAAGAAATGAAGGCGATGCTGGTCACGGATGTGCCTTATAAATTGGAAGAGCCGCGCCAAATCACGGTGGTGATGGTGGTGGGGGTGAATGGCTCGGGCAAAACCACCTCGATTGGCAAATTGGCAAATTATTATGTCAAGCAAGGGCAAAAAGTTCTGCTGGTGGCGGCTGATACGTTCCGGGCGGCGGCCATTGACCAGCTCAAGGTGTGGGGGGAGCGGGCTGGCGTAGAAATCGTCGCGGGACAACCGGGGGCGGACCCCGCCGCGCTCGCTTATGACGGCATTCGCGCCAGTCGCGGCCGTGGGTATGATTTGATTTTTGTGGACACGGCCGGGCGGCTCCATACCAAATTTAACCTGATGCGTGAGCTAGAAAAGGTGTACAGCGTCTGCCAAAAGAGCGTTCATGAAGCTCCGCACGAGGTTTTTCTGGTGGTGGACGCACCCACGGGGCAAAACGCGCTGACCCAAGCGACCAAGTTCAAGGAGTCGGTGAATGTGACGGGGGTTATTTTGACCAAGCTGGACGGCACGGCCAAGGGCGGAATGGTCTTCTCGATTTATCGAGATTTGGGCTTGCCCGTGCGTTTTATCGGCACGGGGGAAAAGCTGGAAGATATTGCCCCGTTTGACCCAAATGAGTTTGTGGAAGGGCTGTTTGCGGAGGGCCTAGCGGCCGTGCGGGAGGAGAAAGCCGTATCGCCTGAGCCGAAGGCAGAAGTTGTGCCAGAACCAGAACCAGAGAAGCCGAAGCGGTCGTGGTGGTCGAGAGATTAGCATGAACCCGCGCTTTACGATTCGCCCCGCCACCGTTGATGATGTGGAGCGCATTGTGCAGTTGAACCACGCCTTGTTTCAGGAGGATGCGGGTCAGCGTGACCCGACGATGAATTTGAACTGGGCTTTGGAAGAGGGGGTGCGGGTTTTTACTGGTTTTTTGAAGCGGGAGCAGAGTGTGGTTTTGCTGGTGGAGGATGGTGAGGGGGGTGAGACCACGGCCGTGGTAGGTTACCTCGCCGGGCAAATGCGCCACCGCTACAAGATGCGCCCCATCAATGTTACCGAACTAGAAAGCATGTACGTCATCGAAACACATCGCAACCAGGGCATGGGCACAGCCCTTGTCGGCCAATTTTGCGAATGGTCCCAAGCGCAAGGCGCGGAATGCATCGCCGTCACCGCTTACGTCGCCAACACCCGCGCCCTCGCCTTTTATCAACGACTCGGATTTATCCCGCGTGACATTACGCTGGAGCTAGCCTTAGAAAAAATTGTAAATGGTGAATTGTAAATGAACGCTCGCGTTCACCATTCACCATTTACCATTTACCGTTCACCATTCAAAGAGGATTTTTACTATGAGCAACTCAATCGAAAAACTACAGGCATTACAAGATACCGTGAACACGCTCCGGAGGCGTCTTTGACATAGCTGTCAAGCAAGAAAAAATTGACACCCTGCAAGTACAGGCGGGTGCGCCCGATTTTTGGGATGACCCGAAGCATGCCCAAAAAATTATGCGGGACATTACCAAACTGCAAAAGCAGGTGGACGTGTGGATGGCCGTGAGCAAGCGACTCAACGATACGCTGGAATTAGCCAGTTTCGAGGATGACGACTTGGCTGACGAAATCACGGCCGAGACGGAAAAACTGGAGCAAATCATCGGTGATTTACAGTTCCAGACCCTCTTTGCGGGTAATTACGACGATAGCAACGCCATTCTGGCGATTCACGCGGGGGCGGGCGGCACCGAGGCGCAGGATTGGGCGGACATGCTCCAGCGCATGTTTATCCGCTGGGCGGAGAACAAAGAGCTAGAAGTAGACATCGTTGATTTTAGTGCGGGGGATGAAGCGGGCATCAAAAGCGTCATGATGGAGATTCGCGGCGACTATGCCTTTGGCCGTTTGCAATCTGAACGGGGCGTGCATCGCTTGGTGCGTATTTCCCCTTATGACTCCTCCAGTCGGCGGCACACCTCTTTTGCCAAGGTGGAAGTCTGGCCCGATATTGCGGAGGAAATCGAGATTGAGATAGATGAAAAAGACCTCGAAATCCAACGCTTTAAGGCGAGTGGGGCGGGCGGCCAGCATTTGCAAAAGAATGAAACGGCGATTCGCATTAAGCATTTTCCTTCGGGGCTGGTTGTTTCTTCACAGGCGCAACGCTCATTGACGCAAAATATCGAGAAGGCGATGAGTGTGCTTAAGTCGCAACTGTATGATATTGAAATGCGCAAGCAGGAGGCGGAGCTGTCTGATCTGAAGGGGGATGATGTGGATGCGGGCTGGGGGAGCCAGATTCGCTCGTATGTGTTGCATCCGTACAAGATGGTGAAGGATCACCGCACGGATTATGAGACGGGCAACCCCACGGCCGTATTGGACGGCAGTTTGGATGGGTTTATGATGGCGTATTTGAAGATGAAGGTGGGGGAGAAGTAAGAGAGTAAGGGAGGAAGAGAGGGGGGGAGGAAGAGAAGTTCAACTTTTTTGGAAAAGTTGGACTTCTTTTTGTTCCTTGCTCATTGCTCCTTGCTTATTGACAACACGGCCGTGATACCCCGCCGATTCGCTTCCCACTCAATGGCACTATGCGTTGTTAGCTCGATGGTGATGCTGGCAATGTCTTGGGTGGTCAGCCAGTTGCTGGCGTCACCCGTGATGGGGTACGCGCTGAACGAGTAGCGCACGGGGTAGCCCGAGGCCGCGCCGTATAGCTCGGCCAGTTGGTCGGAGGCGGGGTGCTGGTCGGGGCAGTAGGCGGAGAAAATGGCGTTGGCCGCGCTGTGCCAAAAAACCACGGCCGTGGGGTCGTGCGCCAAAATGTAATCACGCAGTGCCCGCGTTTCTGGCTCCGAAAAAACCACCTCCCCCCCGCTAACTAGCTGGTCACGCCATTGCGCCGTCGGTTGCCATTCACAATCCCAATTCCGATTCAAATCGACGCCACGGCCGTTAAACCGCCCTGGCTGAGTGTTAAAAACCACGTCGGCGGGGTCAAATCGCCCCGTGGAGCCAGTGACCAGCTTTTGCCCATCGGGGTTGGCGCTGGGGATGATGTGCAGGGTGACGTGGGGCGGGACGAGTTGGGGCTGGGCCAAAAAGTAGTCGAGAGCCTCGTAGGCGAGCAAAATGGTGTTCCACTCGTAGCCGCCGTGCATCCCCCCCACAAACATGATGTGTGTGTCGCCCGTGCCGATTTGGTAGCTGATGATGGGGTGCTGGTTGTGTGAAAAACCGATG
>JBGTIZ010000395.1:0-4887 GCA_041745395.1 Promineifilaceae bacterium (SeqCode)
CGCACCAGAAAGCTGTCTTCCGCCGCCCAAAACGCTTCGGCAGGGTAGCGATGATAGGTAGCCGTGCCCGTCAGCCCGTCCAGCACCTGTATGAAGCTGTGCTGACGAGCGGGGTCATCGCTGAGAAAGATGCCGGGGATAATCGCCAGCCGTTTTTGCTCGGCGGCGTCCACGAGTTTGAAGTACCAGCCTTCAAAAAAAGGTGGGTTTTGACCACGGCCGTGGTAGTTTGCGGGCTGATAGGTGTGGCGCATACTTCTCACTTTGGTTCTTTCGGATTTCGTGGGGTTTTCAACAGTGTCACGTTTCACGTGTCATGTGTCAGGTGGTTTTTCTCTGGGCGTGGCTTGTTTAGGCAGGACAGTTGCTAATTGACCACGTGAATTCCCAAAGATCCCTCACTTTTTACTTCTCACTTTTCACTTCCAACCCCTCACTCGTCGCCGCTGGAAGCCATTTCAAAAACGGCAACTCCGTCACCCGCGTGTGGCTTTCCACAGCCAAAACGAGCGTCATGCCCAAGGTGACGAGCGTGTTGGTCACGAGGAAAAAGATAAACTCCTCGAGCGGCAAAATACCGCCGAGCAGAATATGAAAGGTTTGCGTGGGGCTAATTGTCCAAGTGCCGGCGTTGATAGCGATGGCGTCGGCCACGGCCAGATAAAGCGTGCTGGGCACAATGCCCCAGAAAACAAGGGGGCGATAGGTCCACAGAATATCCGCGCCGAAGGCGAATTGTACCAAGAAGGGCACGAGTGCCCACGATAAAATCAGGGTGAGATAGGTGGCGGGTTCGTAACCGGAGAGCAGGACCACGGTGGAGATGAGCCAAACCACGGCCGTGGCTCCCGTTATCCCCCAGCGAAGCGCGGGACGGGGCGCAAATGGCTCGCTCAAATTTAGCCGCTTGGCTAACCACCACACCCACAGCCCCGTAGCGATGGTTTGCACCACAAAAAAGGTGTACTCCTCGATGGGAACCCAGCCGATGGTATACCCAGTCACCAAGTCGGGGTCGTACCACCAGACGCTGGTCGCTACCAGATAGTTGTCCCATGGCGTGGTGTAAATCATAGCCACGACAACGAGGCCAAAAATCACGGCCGTGGGCGGCCACGTCTGCAAGCGCGTCGGCAAAGTGATACCGCGCCGCTTGTCCCACCAGTGCAAACCCAACAAAATCACAATCGGCACAAGCAAGAAACGAGCCAAGAAACCGAAATAGGTCATCGTACCTCTTTGGGCGAGTAAGTGAGTGGGAGAGTAAGGGAGTAAGGGAGTAAGGGCGCGTTCTAGGCCGCCCTCATCACTCTTGGATACCTGAAAAAGTAACGATATACCCCCGTATCTTCCCAAACATAAGCGGTGATTACTCCCCCGGCACTTTTTATCTAGAGCGATTAGATAACGCCCGCTGAGTGCCGAGGGTTTGCACCACGGACTTTTAAAAAGCTACGCGCCAACTTTATCAAGCTTTCTCCCGTCGTGCCGATAATTTAATGCAATTGGGAATGTGGCTGTCAGCGTTCAGCCCTCACCTAGCCACCACACGGCCGTGGACGGCCATGCGGCGTGACGTATCAGAATAGCCAAAACGCCCCATCAACTTTTGTGCATTTTTTCACTAGCATTTAATGTGAGCTTTCTGTTATAATCGACAGGCTTTCCCACTAGATAGTTTGACAATTAGGAGAAACATTCAACATGTTCGACAGTTTAACCATTCTGTCGGCCGTGTCGCTTGCCTCGGGTATCGTAGCTTTAGTCGCTACCTTTGCCTCGGTGCTTGTTGCTGGCTGGCTTTCAATACAAAACAGACCGCTCAATCAGGTCGCTCACATTACGTTTGGTCTCACCCAACTCGCCCTAATGGCGCAGATGATGACGGCCGTGTTGTTTTTGGCTCTCGATATGACCCAGAAGCAGTCGCTGGTTTATTATTTGGCGGGGTTCACGGCCGTGGCGGGGTTCATGCTCTTTTATTGGTGGCCGACCAGCAATGCAGATGTTGAAGCAATCAACCGCAAAACGCGGCGGGCCATGGTCACGGCCGTGGTTGCCTTTCTATTAGCCGTTACCGGCCTAACCGTCGGCGCGGATGTGGCCTACATGGCCTCCCAACCGACCCCCATCACCCCCCTACAGGTCAAAGAGTTCAGCGCGACAACCTGGACGGCTCGCCCCGAGCAAACGGTGTTGTGCATGGGATGCGCCAGCCTCAATGAGCAAGATTTGAAGCAGTTAGACGCGCTGGCTCCAGCCGAGTTGGTGCGCTTTACGGGGCAAATAGAAAAGCAGACGGATGTGACAGATATGTCATTACCCACGGCCGACGAACAGCCCCCCCAAGAAGAAACCAAACTCAATCTCAACCACCCGCTTTACACCCTCATCGCCTTCATGGGCATTCAGAATTAAGCAGGCGAGTTACGCCGTTGCGCTAAAAACGCCCTCACCCCCCACCTCCCCTAAACTTCCCCACCCCCAACCTTCCCCGGCACTTTCCCAGTGCCGGGGAAATGCCACCAATACCCCTAGCCCCCACCAATACCGCCAGACATCCCCTTCTTTTTACCCACCACAAACGTTTGCCATGCCCAACCTTCCCTAACGTACCGTAGGGCAAAGGCATGCCTTTGCCCTACGGTACGAGGCGCGAAGAATTGACAAATCTTGGAGATTTGTCAATTCTGGTGGGCTGGTACAAAAAAAACGGCTGAAGCCGTTACTACGAGCTGGCGATCGGCTACAGCCGCACCCCACTCAACACCCGTTGACGCAACCCCCAACTGTCCCCATAGCGCACATGGTTCACCCATCCCTGTACCGTGGCATCCAACCGCCTAAACTCGATATCCCCCCTGACAAAGGCTCGTCGTAAATGCCGCCACTGGCGCGTAAACGCCACCACATTGCGCCGTTTCAATCGGCGATGCGTCGGATAAACGATAAACCCTAACCACGGAATCCCCGCCACTCCAGGTAATGTTTGCCCTTCGGCCGTGTGTAGGGTCAGGCGTAACGTGGCTAAACGCTCAATGATCTCTGCTTTCCAATGGGTCAACTGCTTTTTGCTGTTGCTAAACAGGGCAAAATCATCCACATAACGCAAATACGCCGCACAGCCCAACTCCCGCGTCACAAACCAATCAAAATCATTCAGATAGCAGTTACTCCAAAATTGGCTGGTCAGATTGCCAATCGGTAAGCCGCGCGGACGCTGAATGGCGAACAACTCATCATGCCAAAAATAAACGGGCGTGTATTCATCCGCTAGCACCCCTTCCCCACTGGTCAGAATTTGGTTAATAAGCCAGCGCACCCCTTCATCCTGCACTTGACGGAACAAAATTTGGCGCAAAATAGCATGATCCAGCGAGGGGAAATGTTGCACGATGTCTAACCGCAAGACATACCGATACTGGCGGCTCCACGCCTGCAACTGGTCTATCGCTTTGTGTGTGCCTTGGCCGAGGCGATTAGCATAGCTGTGGGGATGAAACCGCGCTTCAAAGTGGGGTTCGATGACGTTACAGAGGGCGTGATGCACGACTCGGTCCCGAAAGGGAGCCGCGCTGATTTTGCGTCGTTTTGGCTCCTGTATCAAAAAATGGGTGTAGCCGCTGGGCTGGTAGGTTTGCTGGCGCAACTCGGTTTGCAAGCTGAGCAAGTTATCCGCTAGCTGGAACTCAAACTGCGCCGCCGCTTGTTTGCCCCGTTTCCCCCGTGCCGCTTTGTGATACGCTCGCCACAAATTATCCCAACTGCTTAATTGTTCGAAAGGAGAGGTTTCTATGGTGACAAAATCTTCGGCCTCAGAGATGGTCATTTTTACCCGTACCTATGATTTGGTGCGCTGGCTGTTGCCGCGCACCAAGAATTTTGACAAGTTATATCGCGGCACAGTGACGCAACGGCTGGTAGATAGCGTCTTAGATTTTCAGGAGGCGTTGCTCGAGGCGCAAGCGTATCGGGCGCAGGTTCGCGTGCGCCATCTCAAGCGGGCGGATGCGTGTCTGGGCAAGGTGCGGCTCTATTTGCGCTTGGTGCATGAGTGGGGCTGGCTGTCGCGGGGGCAATATGTGCATGTGAGTGACATGGTGGCGGAGATTGGGCGACTGCTAGGGGGGTGGTTGGCGCGAGAAGCGGGTGAAAATAAGCCGAGACCCTAAAGGTTTTGGAAACCTTTAGGGTCTTGATGGGATGGGTACGGAGCTGGCGGGAGCGAATCCAGGCCAGCCCCTTGTTTTTATATATGCCTGTGGCCGGCAGTTGTACCCGTACCGCCGTTCATGCCCGCAGACAGGACGACCCTGCGCCATCTCATTATTCTCCGCCGCGTCCCGCCAGCCGTGGCCAACGGGCATAAACTGGAAGCAGAACACGTATGGTGGCGTGCCCACTCGTGGCTAGAACTTCAAAATTCACCCTAACGACCTGTGGAGGGGGAACGAGGTGTGGGACGACGCACCGCCACCCGCCAGCCAACATTGTTGTTACGGTTGTGCGGGTTGTTGTTGTTGCGATACGCCGCGCGCGCGTTGTCTTGAGTGTTGTTCCAAGAGCCGCCGCGCAGGGCGCGGGAGTCCCCAGGGTGCCCTTGTGCGTCAAACGCACCTAAAGATTGTAGCAAACTGAGGAGAGAAAAGCATTACAAACAAACAATTCAGCGGCTATGCGAAGTAATGATTTGAGAAATTTTTAGCGACCCGCAAGCGGGGAGGGCCTGCTCCGTTACCACTACGCAGGCGGTCAGTGGTCAGTGGTCGTTTGAGATGGGGGACGACGCACCGCCACCCGCCAGCCAACATTGAGGTCACGGTAGTGCGGGCCGTAGCGGCTGCGAAACGCCGCGCGCGCGCGGGCTCGAGTGCCGTCCCAAGAGCC
>JBGTIZ010000396.1:0-10951 GCA_041745395.1 Promineifilaceae bacterium (SeqCode)
CGCGCATGGGCTGGAGTGGGTTCCCGAATGAGCAAGATGTTGCGCCGAAACATGTCGAGGCTGGCGAGGGCGACGGGGATGAAGTAGAGCCAGCCCAAGGCGGGAATGACGGCCAAAAGCATCGCGCCCACGGCCGTGGGCGCGGTATGGGCAAACACCCACCAAGCCGCATGCGTGGGCGAAGTGCGACTGGGCAACATCGGCGTGTCCGAGCGGTCATAATCATCTTTGTACAAGATGGCAAGGCTCCAAAAATGGCTGGGCGTCCACAAAAACATGATGGCCGCCAGAGCCAAAAGGGCGGGGTCTGTCCACGCTTCCACGGCCGCGCCGCCGCTCAACACGGCCGCGCTCCCCGCCGCGCCGCCAATAACGATATTCAACAGGGTGCGGGGTTTCAGCCAAATAGTGTAGATCACCACATAAATAAACGCCCCCAACAGATTAAAAAAGGTCAGCCACGGCCGAATGGTGATAACGGCCAGCGACGGGATAAAAATGAGCGCCAAAGAGACGCCCAGCACCCAGTGCGGGTTTTGAATCTGCCCGCTGGCTAATGGCCGTGTTTTGGTGCGGCTCATCTGCTTATCTTTTTCCCGTTCGTAATATTGGTTGATGGCGCTGGCTCCCGCCGCCGCCGCGCCGCCCGTGAGCAGGAGCAGACCGAAGTTGCCCCAGCCGGGAAAGCCCCGTGCCGCGAGAAACGCGCCGCCGGTAGCAGAAAGCAGGAGCAGGAAGACGATGCGGAGTTTGAACAGCACCACGGCCGTGTGCCACATTTCGCGTAACGTTAAAGTCGGGCGGGGCGTTTTGAGCGGCTCAGCCGCTGTTTGGTCGATTTTTGAGATAGACATATAGGCCTCTGGGTGGCAATAAACTACCTACGATAGGCAGTGAAGCGATGCGGTTGGTCAAGCAAGTCAGAAGTTCAACTTTTCTCTGGTGGCTCGAATGGCTTGAGGGTCAAAAGTTGAACTTCTTCTCGTGAGCCAACGTCGCTACGTCGAAAGAAAGGAATGAAGGAGAGGAACTGCCGACAAGCTTCGCGCACACCTTATGACCGCTCTTTTTCGTTCATGGCCAAGAGTGGGTAGGCGGGTAGTTTAGAAGAAAAACGTGATAAAAAGTAATGGATTGTAGCAAAATCAGCAGGGAGTCACAAGCGGTTAAGAAGACGCATCCCCTTGGGGTCTCTCTCGAGAAAAGCGTGCTTGATACGCTAGAAACCCTGAGGGTCTTTCTCGAGGGGCGGGGTGCTTACGGGTAAAAGTGCCGCGTGGTTTTACTTACTCAATTTAAATGAAGAGACGGACGTGGCGGGGCTGTTTTTTCGGTGGCGGTGCGCCGCCAATAACGCCAGCCGAGCCAACCGGCCACCAGTGAAAATAAAAAGACCGCGCCCATCAGCCAGCGGGGCGGTTCGGCCACGGGCGGCGTGGCGTTGGTATGGTTTAAGTCGGAGCGGAGTTGGGTGGTAAAGTCGGGGCGAGTGGGTTGGAGGACGAGGGCGCGTTTGAGGAGGCGGGCGAGGTGGAGAAGCTCGTCTAGGTGTTGTTTCTGGGTGCTGTCCACGGCCGTGTGTGCATACCGCTCGCGGAGCCACTCCGTATGGTCAACGCCCTGATTTAGCGCATCCGCATGAGCAGACAAAATATCTTCTATCATCACAGGGTACATAGGGCACGCTTCCTCACTCATCAGATTCGGGCAAGATTTCAAGAGCCACTTTGCACCGCGTGCAGAAAATCCTCGCGCAAAACCAGCAGGGTGCGATGATATAGAGATTTGATGGCTCCTTCACTGCGGCCCATCAACTCGCCGATTTCCGCATTTGACAGGCGGTCTACAAACTTGAGAATCAGTAGCTCTTGCCGGTCTGCGGGCAGACGGCGTACCGCTTGTAAGAGCGAATCCTTGTCTTCAATAAATTGCGCTTCTAACTCGGGGCTTTCACTGCCTAGCCGCCAATGGGAAATATCATCCAGCGCAATAATACTGCGCCGATTGCGGTCACGATGCCAGTTCGCCACCAGATTTCGCGCAATGCGATATAGCCAGGCGGAAAAGGGCACACCTTGGTCACGATAACCGCTGATATGCTGGAGGGCACGGAAGAAAATTTTGGAGGTGAGGTCTTCGGCTTCGGCAGGGTCACCCATGCGGTAATAGACATAGCTGTAAATGCGGTCTACGTACCGTTCGTACAGTTGCCCAAAGGCTTCATTATCAATTTTGGCGCGTTCGACTAGTTTCGCTTCTTCGGATGTGTCCATGGTACGAATGAGCAACCTAAGCGTGGATTTGGGGTCGGGTTAGATTGGTCTTGCTTACACACGCGACGTTGATTTGTTTAAATTTGCTCGTTGATGGGTGTGTAAAACTTGTTTTTGGGTGGGGGTGAAAATAACCTTTCCTATCTGAAGCAGTATATCAAAAGGGATGGGGCGTGGCGAACCGCTTAACCTTAGGCTGGGCGTTAAGAAATTAAGGTTCTTCAGGAATTCAGGGGGTTGACATCAAATGATGCGCAAAACGCCATGTGCGTCCAGAGAGACCCGCGCATCACGTATTCCATTTCAGACCAAACCCCATGAGATCCCAAAGAGCCGAAATTAATTGGGTAACAGGGTGTAGGCTGTGAACTTGCTAAACATACCGCCCGCGCTGGGTGCACCTGCTTATAATCGGGCTAATGAGAATGAGGTAGGGTGAAACAATGATCAATATTCAATCGCGTGTCATTATTTTATTGTTCGGCTTGGTGGCGGTTGCGCTGGGGGTGATGCTGGCCGTGAGTGTGTGGCTGAATGACTCCAGTCGTTTGGAGGCGGAGTGGGTAAGCCCCACGGCCGTGTCTTCCACAGAACAAGCCCAACCCGTGTTGCCCCTCAACACCGCGCCCCCCGTCACCCCCCTTGCCCTCGCCCCTCCGCAAATCTTCACCCCTATCCCCGTCGCTACGGCGACCACCCTGCCCAGCCCCACCTCCGTGCCCACGGCTACGCCGACCGAAACCCCCACGCCAGACTACAGCCCCACCCCACCCATCTGGCCCACCCCCATCAACGACATCAGCCGTACCGTGCGCGTACCCATCATCATGTATCATTACGTCAGCACCCCGCCGCAGGACGCCGATATTTACCGCATAGATCTTTCGATTGAGCCAGAGGCGTTGCGCGAGCAATTTGTTTATTTGGCCGAAAATGGCTTCACCACCATTAGCCTCTATGATTTATCGCTGGCAATTACCAATAAAAAAGCGTTGCCCGAAAAGCCCATTATTTTGACCTTTGACGATGGCTATCTGGACAATTACGAAAACGCCTACCCTTTGCTCGAAGAGTTTGGCTTCACGGGCACATTTTTTATCATCACCGACTTTGCCGACCAGAATAACCCCAACCACATGAGCTGGGACATGCTCCGCGAGCTGTTTGCCGCCGGGCACAGCATCGAAAACCACACCCTGAGCCATCCCGACCTGTCACAAATGAGCCGCGATGGCATGTATGGACAAATTGCCCGCTCCCAAAGCGTCATCGCCGAGCAGATTGGACACACGCCTCAATATCTTTGTTATCCAGCGGGACGCTACAACGAGACGACGATTGAGGTCTTGCAGGAGCTAGATTTGTGGGGCGCGGTCACGACGCGGGGCGGCATGTGGCACGGTTTTGATGACCGGTACGAATGGCGGCGCGTGCGTATCAGCTACAGTACGACCTTGGCTGATTTTGCGCGAGCCATCGAACCAACGGAGTGAGGTGAGTTAGCGATGGATTTGCAGGGCAAACGAGCGATTGTAACGGGGGGTGGGGTGCGCATTGGGCGGGCGATTGTGCTGGCTTTGGCGCAGGCGGGGTGTGATGTTTTGCTCCATTATGGGCAATCGGCGGAGCCAGCGGCCGAGACGGCGAACTTGGCGCGTGGCTATGGCGTGGCGGTGGTTACGTTTGCGGCGGATTTGCGGGAGCCAGACGCGCCGCAGGCCATTATGGATAGGGGGGTGGCTGAGTGGGGGCATGTGGATATTTTAATCAATAGCGCGGCCGTGTTTTGGGAGGAGAAAGACCAGTTTGGGCAGATAGAGGCGGCCGTATGGGACACTGTTATGGCGATTAACGCCCGCGCTCCTTTCTTGCTAACGCAGGCGTTTGTGTCGCAGTTGCCGGCCCAGACCCACGGCCGTGTTATCAACATTAACGACGGCCGTGTGCCCTATCCCGCCCCCGACATGCCCCTCTACCGCCTAGCCAAACGTGCCCTGTGGGACATGACCCCCATTTTGGCGCAACAGCTTGCCCCTTACATCACCGTGAACACCGTCGCCCTCGGGGCGATGTTGCCTTTGGCGGGCAAGTCGGCCGCTAAATTTGAGGAATGGGCGGCTGAAAATGTCTTGCTTCAGCGCACCGGCTCGGCCGAAATGGTGGGGCAAAATGTGGTGCACCTGCTTCAGCAACCGTTTATGACGGGCGCAGTGTTGACCATAGATGGGGGAGAGTTTCTCTAATGGCCTTGGCGCAAATTTTTATCGAAGATTTACGGGTGGATGCGATTTTGGGGGTGTATGACCATGAGCGCGTGACCCCGCAGAGGGTGCTAGTAAATTTGGTGTTGTGGGTGGATATTAGGCACGCGGCCGTGTCGGATGCGTTGGTGGATGCCGTGGATTATGACAAGTTGACCCAGCAGGTAACGGCGTGGGTGCAGGCGTCTCGTTGTCAGCTTGTGGAGCGACTGGTGAGTGAGCTGGCTGATTTGGTGTTGCGGCAACACACGGCCGTGTCTCAAGTCAAAGTCCGCGTAGACAAACCCGACGCCCTCCCCCAAACGCGCACCGTGGGCATAGCCCTCACCCGCTCCCGCGCTGAACTGACGAAAACGAGTGAAAAGTAAGAAGTGGGCGACTGGTTGCCCCGTTACTTCTTACTTCTCACCTTTTACTTTTCACTGCTCACTTGTTCCGCAATTTCATTTACTCTCTGCGGCAAATCCGCGCTGAGCGGAGTCAGCAAAATATCGCCCCCCATCTGCTCTAACTGTTCGCCCACGGCCGTGGCCCATTCTTCATTAGCGACCACCAGCACCTCGGCCGTGCCTGGTTTAAGCGTATCGGCCAGCTCCTTTAGGCGGTGATTGGGAATCCCCATATCAATGGCATGAGCCGCAATGCCGCCCAAAATCGCCCCCGTGGGTAGAGCAATCATAGCCCCCACTGGCCCAGCTAATAGGCCAACCAAAAAGCCGATGATACCCCCAAAGACGGCTCCTCTTTTGGCATCAACATCTTCAGATTCCCTGATGCTGATGTTGTTGTCTTTGTCACACATGACAAGGGCGATATCTATCAGGTACAACTTTTCCTCTTTCTTGATGCTTAGAACCGCTTGGTGCGCCGCCTGCGCCTCGGCAATGCTAGGAAAAGCGGCCAGCAAAAGGTATAAATCTTCTTCTTCGATGTCCATTATTTTGTTTCTCCTTGTTGAAAAGCTGTAAGCTGTGAGCCGTAAGCCATAAGCTTCTTGAATGATACCCAATGGGTTACCGTAAAAAATCAAGCTTATGGCTTATAGCTTAAAGCTCGTAGCTTATGCCATTATGCCATGAGTTGAGGTTTAAGTCAGCGCGACTTTTTGCTTGGGGGGCAAGGGGTGTACCAAGCTGTATAAATGGGGCACTTGTTCACGCAGTGTGTCTGGGTCGGCCACCGCTTCCCAGACGCCGCCCACGCCGCCAAACTCGAGAGATGTCACCCACGGCCGTGTCCAGTTGCCACAATGAATTTCGTTCATGGCCCAAGCCACAAACGGCCAATCCTCCTCACGATAAGGCAAATGATCCATAAATTGGCCGCTCATGGGGGCAATCATTTCGGGTGGGAAAAACTCCTTTGCCAAGGCTATCCATTTGCCCTCGATGCGCTGAATGCCCGTGGTGTGAACTTCACGAATATGGTCGAGCGGCAACGCCGAGACGTACTCTTGCGGCTCTTGTCCCAGTCGCCACGCCGCCAGCCACGCATGGGACAGATCGAGCAAGAAGCCACAGCCCGTTTCCGCGATGAGCGCGTGGTAAAGGGGGGGATGGGCGTTGAGTAGCAATTGTTGCCCCCAGGCGTCGGGAATGTTTTCGACGATAACGCGCTCTGCGCCAAAGCGGTCACACACGGCCGTGACATCCCGCACCAAATTTTCCAGCACTTCTTCCAGATGAATAGCAGTCATGGACTGCGGCGGGATGTGGGCATAATCCTCAACCGTCAGCGCGGGGTGCAAATTGATGTAGGGCGTGTCTGTTTGCCGCATGAGTTGCTCAAATTTGTCCCAGTCGGGAGTCTGCTTGCTCTCACTATCAATAACGCCCGTCTGCCCCCGCCCAATTTGCAGGGGAAAATGGACATAAACAGGCCCATACGCCTGCGCTTCGGCCACCAAATCTGGCCAAGCGGGGCATTTGAACACATCGACCGTAATGCTGTTTTGTTGACATAAATCACGGGTAGCGTGTGAATAATTAATACCAAGTTTCATACTCATATTCGATTCTTTCCTTTAATCGTTATAAAGTAGCATTTCAGCTTGTCCATCTTTTTTAACTGGCTGACAAACTGACTCGCTACACAAGGAGAAATTTTAATGGGTTTTCATGGTGGCGGCTGGTTTTCTTACATCACTTATGATGGCAAAGCACGGCCGAAATTTGACCGAAAGTTGCTGTGGCGTGTCTGGGAGTTTGCTTATCCCTATCGCTATCGCGTTCTGATTCTGTTTTTTACCATTTTAATCATCACGGGGCTAAGCCTTATCCCGCCGCTTCTCATACGCGCTCTTATTGATGATGCGTTGCCCAACCAAGATATACAGCTGTTAAACCTGCTGGCTCTTGGTTTGCTCCTCATCCCCATCATCAACGGGGTGGTGGGCGTGTGGCAACGCCAAGTCAGTTCCCAAGTGGGCGAGGGCGTTATTTATGATTTGCGCCGTGCCCTTTATGGGCATATGCAGAGCATGTCCCTGCGCTTTTTTACCCAAACGCGCACGGGTGAGCTGATGTCTCGCCTGAATAACGACGTGGTGGGGGCGCAATCGGCCGTGACGGGCACGCTGGTCACGATTGTGACCAACATTGTCACCGTTATTGTGACCATCGGCATTATGCTCGTGCTAGAGTGGCGACTCACGTTGCTCTCCTTGGTTGTCTTGCCCGCTTTTATCATCTTGGCGCGGCGCATTGGCGGCGTGTTGCGTCGTCTGCGGCGGCGTTCGATGGAGCTAAACGCGGAAATGAACGCCACCATGAACGAGACGCTGAACGTCAGCGGGGCGTTACTGGTCAAGCTGTTTGGCCGTGAGGCGCGGGAGATGGAGCGGTTTGAGGGCTATGCGGGACAGGTGCGAGATATTGGGGTGGAAACGGCCGTGGTCGGTCGCTGGTTTTTCATGGGTTTAGGCGTGGCCACGGCCGTGGGAACAGCCCTTGTCTACTGGGTTGGCGGCTACCTCACCTTCTCCCCCGCTAGCGGATTTACCATTGGTTCCATCGTCGCTTTTGGCGCCTATCTCAACCAACTTTACGGCCCTCTGTCCGCCATTACCAACGCCCCCGTGGACTTTGCCCAGAGCATGGTCAGCTTTGAGCGCGTTTTTGAGGTCTTAGATTTACCCCTGGAAATCGAAGAAGACCCCCAGGCCACAGAGCTTCCGGCCGTGGCGGGGCGTATCGAATTTGAAAACGTCACCTTTATCTATCCCACTTCTAGCGAAGGCGGTCTGGCCGAAGTGAAGCGGTATGGTCGGAGCGATGATTCGGCCACTTTGCTCAAGCGGGGCAAGTCGGACGGCTCCGAGGATGAAGATTCCTTTGAAGAAGAAGAGGAACAAGCGGCTCTGGAAGCGGTTAGTTTTGTCATTGAACCGGGGCAGTTGGTCGCGCTGGTCGGGCCGAGCGGCGCGGGTAAAACGACCACGACTTATCTGCTTCCCCGTTTGTATGACGCCACCCACGGCCGTGTGCTCATCGACAACCACGACATCCGTCACGTCACCCTCAACTCCCTCGCGCATAATATTGGCATGGTCACGCAAGAAACCTACCTGTTCTACGACACCGTCCGCGCCAATCTGCTCTATGCCCGCCCCGACGCCACTGAAGCCCAAATGATAGCCGCCGCCCAAGCCGCCAACATTCACGACTTCATCGCCAGCCTGCCCGCTGGCTACGACACCGTTGTTGGTGAACGCGGCTATCGCCTCAGCGGCGGCGAGCGTCAGCGCATTGCCATCGCCCGCGTCATTCTCAAAGACCCCCGCATTTTAGTATTAGATGAAGCAACCTCTAGCCTCGATTCGCTGTCTGAGGCGTTGATTCAGGAAGCGCTGGGTCGGGTGATGGAGGGGCGTACCAGTTTGGTGATTGCCCATCGTCTCTCCACTATTTTGGCGGCGGATAAGATTTTGGTCATGTCCCACGGCCGTGTGCAGGAACAAGGCACCCACGCCGAGCTTCTTGCCCAAAATGGCCTTTACGCCAACCTCTACGAAACCCAGTTTCAACCCAATCCAACCCCCACAATATGAGTTTTGACTAATCGGCTGTGCCCCACACAGTCAACCCATCTAAAATGCACACACCTTACCTAAACACCCAGCAATGAATAATGAATAAAGCGTAATGCGTAATGCGTAAAGGGTCTGTCCTTTTACTCATTATTAATTCCCCCATCATTCCCCACAGGAGAAGAGATTATGACTAGAAAAGTAAGTCGTCGTACTTTAGAGCAACAAGAAAAAAGCGGTCCCAACTGGATGATTATCGGTGGTATCGCGGCCGTGGGCATCGTCGCCCTGCTCGTGCTACTCGCCCTCACCGTCACGGCCGAACCGACCGTGGCCGTCCCCACGCCTGTCCTACAAGAGCGCGTTTCTGCTATTACCGAATACTGTGAGAGCAACGAAGACAGGTGCATCATTTTTGGGGACGCCAACGCTCCCGTTACCTTAGTTGAAGTTTCCGATTATGGCTGTCCCCACTGCTACGACTTCAACAATGACAGCGTGCCGACCCTCAAGCAAGAGTTTGTGGAGACGGGTCTTGTGCGGTGGATTATCATGCCCTATGCGCTCAGTGACCAAACCCATATGGGAGCGGTCGCCACGATGTGCGCCGCTGACCAAGGTGCGGAACTAGGTCTTGATTTTCACGAACAACTGTTTGGTTTGCAAAGAACTGGTGGTTTTAACACGATGCCAGGCTTTGTTAGCGTTGCCCGCAATGTGGGTTTAGATATGGCTCCATTTGAACAATGTGTCGAAGCTGAAACCCATAGTGACCAAGTCCATCTTAACCGCCAAGCGGCGCGTCAAGCTGGTGTGAGTAGTACCCCCACCGTTTTCGTCAATAACCGCGCCATCAGCGGCAACATTGGCCTAGAAGCGTATCGTCAACGCATCAATGACGCCCTCGCGGGTGGCTAATCAGTCTTCAAATCAATAATAGCTTCAACAAAAAAGGCACTCATATGAGTGCCTTTTTTGTTGAAGCTAGGCGACACGCCTATTCTTCCGGCTTGACGACCGCCTCACTCGGCTCAATATCCATATTTGCTAGCCATTCAGCCACGATGTGTACGCCCAAAACGGGCGCGTAAATATTGCGCGTGGTGGCAATATCCACATGCCCCAGAAATTCCTGCACCACTTCCAGCGGCATCCCCTCTCTTAATAACTGAGTCGCCCGAAAATGGCGAAAATCATGCGCCGATAGGGATGGGTCAAGTTTTAGCACTTTCACCGCGTTCTTGACCACATTATGCACCGATGTTTTGGTCAGGCGAGCGTTTTGGGCATTGCGGCTGTGGGCGATAAACAGGGCGGGATTATTATCATCCCGTTCGGCCAAGTAGGTTTGCAGTGCTTGCTGAGCGTAAGGGCGAATTTGCAGGGTGCGCGCTTTGTTGCCTTTGCCAATAATCGTAGCGTGGGTTGCACGGCCGTGGTTAACCTGCACCCTGTTCAACGCCACCACCTCGCTCAACCGCGCGGCCGTGGAATAAAGCGTCTGCACCAAGGCCCTATCCCGCAAAATAGACAAGCGTCGCTGATACGGGTCATTGTCACGCGCTGGCAAAGGCAACGCTTCATAATAAGCCACAATTTCGGGCATGGCCTGCCGCGCCAAATCCAAATTGACCACACTCTCCGCCATATTGCCTCGCCGCCGTCTTTGCCGCCTCTGCCGCTGGAGCTTGCCTAATTGAATCCCCTCCGGCAGGAGTTCCCTGCTTTCCAAATAATTCAGATAGCCAATCACGGCCGCCATATAGGTTGTCACCGTGCGCACCGCCCGATTCGCCGTCAGCCATTTGCCAAAATTCAAAACGCCTATATTGGTTAATTGCTTAGGGTCTAACGGCCAAGGGTGCTCTAAACTGTAGCCATCCACTTCAAAGGATTGCACCCAATCCGCAAACAGATGCAAACTGCTCCGATAAGTGGTTTCGGTCTTCAAACTTTGTGAGCCAGACTCCATTAAATAGCTGGCTTCTTCCAGCCAAGCGGGTTCGGCGGGAATAGGGCGGGCACTAATGGGCAGTTGGTGTGTGGGACGCATAGGTCAATCTTAGCACACCTGTTTTGGTTCGGGCAGGGGCTGTTTCTCGGTTAAGCTACCCCAGATTAACAACGATTCATCTTCCTTGACACCTGTTTTAGCCACTTTTCCCAGAGGTCACGCCCCAACTTACCCCCAATCTCCAAACTGCCATTGACCGCGTGCGGCGGGCTAGCTATACTTTCCTTCGCTTCACCAAACACGCCACGAGCGTCAGCGGAGAAGCCACCCACCAGCGAAATTGACAACTCTATACAAACCAAGGCGACACGGCCGTGAGGTCGTGTTTTTCTGTCGGACACGGCCGTGGGCACAACAATCCCACACACCAAGTCCG
>JBGTIZ010000397.1:0-4303 GCA_041745395.1 Promineifilaceae bacterium (SeqCode)
GAGGCGGGGCCTGCGGCCACGCCGACGCGGAACTGTAACGGGGAGTAATATTTAGATGCTGACTAGCTGGGATGCTGAATGGTCGGCAGTTTAACGACGAAAATGGTGCCTTCTTCTTCACGACTGTGAACCGTAATCTCCCCTTTATGCTTTTCCACGCCCTCTTTAACCAAAGAGAGGCCAATCCCTGTGCCCGCAATGCCCCGCTCCACGGCCGTTTGGGTGCGATAAAACCGTTTAAACAAGTTCGGCATTGCCGCTTCAGGAATCCCAATCCCGTCATCGGTCACTTTGATGACAATTTTATCCTGCTCTAAATAAGCATCCAAACAGACCGTGCCTTGTGGCGTGAATTTAATCGCATTTTCGGTCAAATTCTTGAAAATCATGTACAGGGTGGGGCGATCGCCAATAATATCTGGCAAATTGGGCTGAATGGCTTGTCGAAAGATCAGCCCCTTTTCCGTTGCCCTATCAGCCAGCGGAGGCACAACCTCATCCAAAATATCATTCATGCTGATTGGCTCAGAGCTACGCTGAATCTCGCTCGCCTCTAGTTTGGCTAGCTCCAGCATTTGGCGCACCATCATTTGCAGGCGGTCGCTTTCCCGTTCGATAACGCGCAGGAACCGTTCCGTCTTTTCATCGTCATTGCTGGCCCGGCCGTTGAGCAACAACCGCGCATACATCAAAATCAGGGCCAGCGGGGTGCGTAGCTCGTGAATGATGCTGTGGAAAAAGTCGTCGCGCATCCGCTCAATTTCCCGAATCTGACGCAGGTCACTAAAGGCGATAACCATCTCGGTTACTTTGTGATCATCGTCAAAAATAGGTGCGCCTCCAACCAAGACGGGTACATAATCTCCGTTTTGTTTTAGTTCACAGGCCAGTTGGGGATATTCGTCTGGCTCGGCCGTGGTGGTCATCACGTCGTACAAAAACGCAGACAAATCTTTCTTTTTGAGATGCAACACATCCCCTATTTGTTGACCGACGACTTCGCCCCGCTGGCGATGGATTAGGGTGAGGAGGGCGTCGTTCACGGCCGTGATAAAACCATCGTGCTTGATCGTCATCATCCCTTCCGACATGCTTTGAAAAACTGTCTCAATGCGCCGCTTTTCAGCAATCGCATCCTGATGCAACTGCGCATTGACAATCGCCGTCGCCAGCGGACTGCTCAACGCATCCAACAACATTTGGTCATGCATTGTAAAATCACCGCTCCGTTTGTTAATCGCCTCCATCACCCCAATTACATTTTGCTCCGCCAGCAAGGGCACACACAAAATGGAATTAGTTTGAAAACCTGACAACTTGTCCGAACGTTTATAAAAACGTTTGTCGGTATACACATCTTGCACAATGATCGGCTGGCGATTTTGTGCCACCCAGCCCGCAATGCCTTCACCTGGTTTTAGCTCAATGGGCGGAATCTCCATAAACAAGGCGCCCATAAGTTCGGGCACAAAAACGATGTTGCCCGTGGCTTGGTCTATCAGGGCTAACGAGACCGTTTCGACATCGAGCAGGCCGCGAATTTCGCCCGCCACGCGGTCAAAAATCTCTTCAAGCCGTAGGGTAGAAGAGAGCGAGTGGCTGATTTCGGTGATAACGCTGAACTCAACGGCTTGGCGTTGGCATTGGGCACGCAGGGCGGCTCGCTCCAGATACGTGGTTATAAACATGGCAATTAAGCCTAGGTTTTCTAAATGTTCCGCCGCTTCGGGGGGAGGGTCTACGACGCAGAGCAGGCCTAGGGTGCTAACGGGGTCGGGTCGGGCGGGATAGGGCAGGGGCACAACCAGTGCGGACTCTTTGGGGATAAACCAGAGGTCGTTGTTGACCAGACGGCGGGGGCTTTGGGTATGTTTTTCATACAGTTGGGGGTATCCCGTGGGGGTCAGCATATCAAGGTTGACTTTGTCGCTTTCCCAGCGGGTTTGCTCGGTCAGGCCGTTGGGCTGGCTAATCCAGACGTCGTAATAACGCCCGTTTGGCTCGCACAGGGCGATGATAGCGGGGGTATCTATAAAATGGGCAACTTCGGTGGCGATGGTGGCGCACACGCCATGGACATCAAACACGGTCGCCAATTCAACTGTAATACGTTCCCAAAGGGCGTTGACATCTTGTTTCACGTTGATCATATCCTTACTTTGTTCCTTTCCATGCTCACACAAAAACCCTTGGCGGTGCGCTAGGCTAGGGAAGATGCTTGGTACGCTGGATGAGTGTCGGCTAGATAGGCTCTATCTGTTTTGTCTGGCACTGGCATTTCTACTAGGCATTGTAACAAGCCACGGCCGTGAGCAAAACAGGAAGATAGGGGCAGGACTACAGACACAAAGCCTAGCGTAAAGTAGCTAACACTGCTTATGTTTAAGTGTGTTTAAGTATGGAAAGGAACAGAGTTATTTTTAGCGATAAACACATGATACCTTGTTCACGGCCGTGGTGGAAACAGTTACCCTACAACCGGCCATCCGTTTGCGGTTTTATCAGCAGTTATGTATGATGTAGCTACGGCGTGGCCTTGCCCAAGGTGAGCCAAATGCACAAGCATATCCACCCTTAAAAAAACAAGTTACACACTTAACAAGGAGCAACAAACATGAGCGAAATTAGTGATATTCGCGGTCGTGAAATCTTAGACTCGCGTGGCAATCCAACTGTAGAAGTAGACGTAGAATTAAGCGATGGCTCGTTTGGGCGGGCGATTGTGCCCTCGGGCGCATCCACCGGTATCCATGAAGCGCTCGAAATGCGCGACGATGACGAAAAACGTTACGGCGGCAAAGGCGTCCTCAAAGCAGTGGATTCCGTTAACGTTGAAATCGCCGACGCCCTGCTGGGCATGGACGCCCGCGACCAAGTCGGTATTGATATAACCATGATCGAGCTAGACGGCACGGAGACCAAAGAGCGTCTGGGCGCGAACGCCATTCTGGGCGTATCGCTGGCGGTCGCTAAAGCGGCGGCCGTGAGCTGTAACCTGCCCCTCTATC
Organism: Promineifilaceae bacterium (SeqCode); assembly: GCA_041745395.1. Lineage (GTDB taxonomy): Bacteria > Chloroflexota > Anaerolineae > Promineifilales > Promineifilaceae > Hadersleviella. The sequence continues at coordinate 3,009 of JBGTIZ010000397.1, forward strand.
GTTACTTGGGCGGAAGCAACGCCCGCACCCTGCCCGTGCCCATGATGAACATCATGAACGGCGGTAAACATGCGGCTGGGGCAACTGACCTGCAAGAGTATATGATTATGCCCGTCGGAGCCGAGACATTTAGCGAAGGTCTACGCTGGGGGGTCGAAATTTATCACTCCCTGAAGAAGGTGCTGGCTAGCAAAGGATACGGCACGACGGTCGGCGATGAAGGTGGTTTTGCCCCCCAAGTTAAATCAAACGCGGAGCCGTTTGACCTAATGATGGAAGCCATCGAAAAAGCGGGCTATCGTCCTGGTGATGACATTATGTTTGCCATGGATCCCGCCGCGTCAGAAATTTATGAAGATGGTTTGTACAACATGGCGGTCGAAGGCAAGAAGCTGACGGGCGAAGAAATGGTTGAGTTCTATGTTGATCTGTGCAACAAATACCCCATTATTTCTATCGAAGATGGCTTGGCTGAGGACGATTGGGACAACTGGGTACTGATGGTCGAGAAATTAGGCAAACGGTTGCAGATTGTGGGGGATGACCTGCTGGTGACAAACGTGAAGCGCATTGCCAAAGCGATGGAGCTAGGCGCGGCGAACAGCTTGCTGTGCAAGGTCAACCAGATTGGCTCGCTCACGGAATCTATTCAGGCGGTGCAGATGGTGCAACAGCACAACTGGACGGCCGTGGCTTCGCACCGGTCGGGCGAAACGGAAGATTACACTATTTCTGACCTAGCTGTGGCTCTCAATGCGGGTCAAATCAAGACGGGTGCACCCGCTCGTAGTGACCGCGTTGCTAAGTACAACCAGCTTTTGCGTATTGAGGAAGAGTTGGGCGACACGGCCGTGTATCCCGGTCGCAAAGCCTTCACCAACTTAGCCTAAGCCAACCTATCACCAACCTAAAGTGAGAAGTCGGAAGTGGCCGCTACGCCACTTCTTACTTCTCACTCGACTTTGGCATTAGCCTCGGAAAGGCGATTTTTAGTCGAGAGAACGTTACTAAACACAAAAAAAAGGGTCGAAAAGCAGGCGATTTACTCACCTGCTTTCAACGCCTATCCAACACAAAACAAGCCCAAGGCTTCATCTTGGACAAAAGCGTTGGATAGCAACAACCGCGTTGTGGGTTATGGGCACACAGCTTTAATGTAGGAAGCCATGATACTCGCTAATGGTTCACCATTTATCAAACCACCAGCAATAGCTATGCTCAATTGCCACAACATATCGGCTTGCGTGGCTCGTCGCCAAAATGCAGGCGTACCCTCAAGCTCTATCTTGAGTTGC
>JBGTIZ010000398.1:0-17983 GCA_041745395.1 Promineifilaceae bacterium (SeqCode)
TTTGCAGGCTCAATGTGGCTTGTCATTCTGAACGAAGTGAAGAATCCCGCCCGCTAGGGGATGCCAAACGGTATGGACAACAACATTGTGCGGAATTTCTCGCCTGTGGCTCGAAATGACACGGCCAAGGTTCCCTATGAAGCGTTTAAGCTCCCCAGACATTGTGAAAATAGGCTCATAGGCTCAATTCTTGGAAGTCAGAATGATTATGTCTTGCGGACCATAAATGTGCTGGGTGACTATGGCTATCAACTGTTCATCGTGCGAGAAATATCCTTTGCTTTCCAGTAATAGCGGTCTTGTCACTTGTTCATACTCTCGGGGGATAACCCTATCCGCATACACCAAATCTAAGACATTATCCTTTGATACGCTGTGCTGAATTAGCTCGTTTGGAAGAGTCGCCGCTACTTTATGCCCTTGAGCTGAGCCATACTCCCAAATTTGTGTTTCGCTTCCACAATTAGCTTGGTAATACAAACGATTATCAACATCCCAACCCAGTATTTGATACTCGCAAGGACGCTGTTCAGTAATCATCTCCCATACCCTGATCGGATTTTCCCAAAAGGTGGGCTTGGTTACAAATAGCATTTCATGACTTGAAGCAGGCGATAAAGCTGGTCGGTAAGTCAATACCCAACTGGCAAAAATAGTAATCAATGTCACTATCAGCACCAATATCATCAGGGCAACGGTGCGGCGAATGGGTAGCCTTGGCAAATTTTGAAATCTTGTCATTGTCATCATTCAGGTAACTCCTCTAGTCCCCACGTTCACTACTTGGACGAACGCGGGGACTTTTTTGTTATATAGGATCACTCACTCCGCCTGCACGGTCAGGGCCGTGCTGGCCGAGTGGCCCCACTGCGTCAAATCATACATGGCGGAGACGGTGGCGGGCAGAGCGACGAATTCGCCGGGGCGAATTGCCCGCATGAGGTAGGTAATGGTGGTGCGCCCTTGGGCGAGGTCAGTAATGAAGAAGCTGACCCTATCCCCACGCACCTCTTTGTAGTTGTAGCCGTACTCTTGATACCAGCGGCGGTTGGGGTCAAAAGAATGCGTCGCCACGTGTGCCGTGTTGTTCAGCCGCTCGTTGAGGGCTTCAAAGCCACCGGGGAGCAAATCCTCCACGATGACATAGGCCACGGGGTCATCCGCCGTGATTTGGAGCGTGACCTCGACCAGTTCACCCACGGCCGTGTTTGTAATCACATCCCCCGCCAATGTGCGATACGTCCGTTCCAACCCAATCACCCCCGCCGCTTCTATCGCCTCCTCGGGCACATACGCCGTGCGATTCAATGTGTAATAGAGCCGCCCAATGCTCGACTGCTGAATCGTTAGCTCATTTTCCCCTACCCGCCACGCATCATTAAACGGCAGTCGCACCGTGACGTGCGGATTGCCCTGCCCCAGTTCACCCGTGGCTCTCTCTCGTCCATTGAGCGAAACGATATAGCTGGTGGGCGTATCATCTGCAAAATCAGTCGCCAGCAGATGGTCGGTCAGGGCAATAATGGCGAAGGCGGTCTCGTTGGTTGTGCCCCAGCCGTTTTGCCGCCGATTGTTGAGCAGGTAGCGCACCATGCCCGCCTCGAGCGCGTGGCCCGGCGCGAGCCGACTGAACGCGTTGAGGGCGTGGGCAGTACTGCGTAAATCGGAGGCCATCATTTTTTGGTCGTAGTAACCATCCCCCGTGCCGCTACGCCAGTGGACGAGGCCTGTTTCGGGATTGACCACGGCCGTGTCCACCAACAAACTCAGCATATCCCCCGCCGCATCTAATTCATCCACCGCTTCCAAGCCTAATGCCAGCGACGCAATCGTAAACGTGCCCATCTCGGCCAGCGTGTCTGACTCGTCCGCGCTCATCTCGAGCAAATTGCGCCGCACCAAATCAGCTAGGCTAGGCTGACTAGCTCCTAGCGGCTCATATTCAAAGGCGAGGGCCATCGTGTAGAGGGCGTAAGCGCGGGTGCGCCTGTCCATGCGGGGCAGTTCCTCACCCAGCCACGCGACGCCGCGCAAAATCACGTTGGGGTCTACTTCGTAACCCGCCTCGGCCGTGTTGAGCAGGCCGAAAATGACCCACGCGGTCTGATAATGGTCGCTGGCGTCATCATACCACCAGCCCCAGCCGCCGTCGTTGTGCTGGAAGCCATACAGCCGTTGAATGCTGGCGTTAATCTTGGGCGGTAAATCCGCCATCAGGGTGGGACTGGCGATGCCCAACTGGTTAAAAGCACGGCCGACAACGGCGTTGGGCAGGGCGCGGCTCATCGTCTGCTCTACACAGCCGTAGGGGAAGCCAGTGAGATAATCCAGCCCCTCGAGCATCGTGCCCGCCATCGAGCGGCTTAGCTCTAGCTGGAGGTAGCTTTGGGGCAAGGCGTCGGGGGGCATTTCCACGGTCAGGACGGTACGTGCGCGGAAATCGCCGACTTGGGTCGCCACATCGGGCATGGCGCGGGGCTGGATGGGTAGCGGAAGCTGTACCGCGTCTAGGATTTGCCCTTCTTGCATAGCCGAGACGGTTATGGTGGCTGTGCCCGCTCCCACGGCCGTGGTCGGCCACCCAATCACCCGTGTTTGCCCCGGTTGCAGGGTGTACAGCATCGCTTCAGCGGGTCGCTCCACCTGCAAATAATTCTCTTCAGCCACGTCTAGCCACACATCCAAGGTGACTGGTTCATCGCCAAAGTTTTGCACCACGGCCGAGAGCAAAACCGTGTCACCCATGGTCAAAATGCGGGGCAAAAGCGGCCGCACGATGACATCTTGGCGCACGATGACGTTGTGGGTCGCTTCGCCCACTTGGGTGTCCGCCGTCGCGCCGCGAGCGGTCAACCGCCAACTGGTCAGGTTATCGGGCAGGGGCATCGTTACCGTGACCAAGCCGCTGGCATCGGTGCGCAGGGTGTGGAACCACGCGGCCGTGTCGGGAAAATCACTGCGCGGATTGGCGAACATATCCCCACCGCCGCCACCCCCACGGCCGCCCCCGCTTAGCTCGCGCTGGGGTTTGAAGGCGTGATAGGTGCGCACTAAATTGTCCCGGTCATAATAGAAGGCGTCGTAAATGGGCCCCGCCAAATCGTCGCTGAGAGCAAAGATCGCTTCGTCCACGACGGCCAAGGAGAATTCAGCGGAGACGGGTTCCCCTTGGGCGTTGGTCACGCGCAGGGTAAAGGTGGCGTCTTCGCGGGGGGCGTAGATTTCTTGGTTGGCGATGATTTCCACCTGTAACTGCTTGTCGGTGGCGGGGACTTTTAGCTCAACCACGGCCGTGTGCAAGCGCAAATCTGCCGCGCTATACCACATCTCCTCCGTAATCTGGGTATCATTTTCGTCCCACGCGCTGAGGCTCACAAAAATATTGGGCGCGTATTCGGGCTGGATGGGTAGCTCCAAGATGGTCACGGGGGAGGTCAGTTGGACCAATTGCTCATCCCGCACTTGGCCGCGCTCCACGGCCAGCAGGGCAGGGCCGTCTAGCGTCGTTTCCACCACAATTTGGGCCACATCACCCGGCGCGTAGCTCTCCAGGTCTACCGATAGGGAGAGTTGACCGCTACTGCTTGCCGCACTGCGCCCCCACCAGGTAGAAAAGTCACGCGCAAAAACATAGGCCCAACTGTCATAATAAATATCGTTGCCCAAGCCGTCCTGCCCCGCGAGGCGCAGGCGGTAATAGCCGGGGGTATCGATGACAAGCTGAATATCGGCTTGGCCGCTAGCATCGGTTTGCACAGCAACCTCTTGGCGCACGTCGGTGTAATCGCCAGAGGTGGGGCTATAGCGGGCGGCGCTCAGGGTTAACTCTTGGTTGGGACGGGGCTGGTCGTAAAGGGACACGGCCGTGGCCGTCAACCCAATCGGCTCCCCCGGCTGATGAAAATAGCCCGCCATATCCAACCGCAACTTTGTATCCGCCGAGTAGACGGTGTAACTGCGGAAACTGCTGACGGGTAGCTCGCTCTCATCCGTTGCGCTGACCTGCACGGCATAAGTGGCAGATCCCAAATTGGTGCGCCAGTCATACCACTGAGTGCCCCAGTCGGGCAATTCGGTCTCAAACGCAAACTCGAAACGGCCGTGGGCATCGGTGGTGACGTTTAGAGGAGGCGTATTCGCTTCATACCAGACGCGCACCGTTTCATTTGTGTCCCATTGCCAATACTCATCCACGCGGAACAGCTCCACGCTGACTTCGGTGTCGGCCAGCGGCTCGCCAAAGAAGTAGCTGACTTCACCCGTGACGCTGAGCGTGCCACCCGCCACGAGGGCGGTATCGCTCAGGTTTAGCTCGATTTGGTAATCGGGCTTGCGGTAATCTTCCACTTTGAACAGTTGCTCGGCGCGATAGGCGGCGCGGTCATCCGTGGCGAGCATCTCGATTTCGAGTTTGTAATCGCCCAGCATCGCGCCCTCAGCCAGGGCAAATTCGCCGTGGAACATGCCGAACTCGTTGAGGGCTTCCTCGGTCGTGCGCACAACGTTGTTACGGGCGTCACGAATGCGCAGGGTCACGGCCGTGTTCTCAGCGGGCAAACTCAAAAGCGCGTCATCATCCAGCCGCACGATGCCCTTGTAATAAACGGTCTGCCCCGGCTTGTAGAGCGGCCTATCGGTGTACAGATACGCCGCATACGGGTCGGGGTTCAGACTAAAATTAGGTTGCCACCAGTCGCCGGGGCCGCTTTGCTTCCACTCATTGGTAAAGCCCGTGGCGGCCACATTTTGCCCCGCCTGCACAATAGCCAAGAGGGGCGCGGGGTCACGCAGGCCAATCTCGAAGGAGTAAACCCCATTCCCATCCGTCAAGCCGCCGCCAACGCGCTCCCCATCACGACTGTAAAGCCCCACATCCACGCCCACCACAGGATTGCCTTGGGCATCTGTCACCCAGTTGAGGATTTGGTTGCCCACATATTTACTCATCAAGGTGTAGGGTGTGACCACGAGCAAAAGCTGGTCGTTGAGCGCGTTTTCATCGCCCAAATTCAGCAAATAGAAACCGGGTTCCACATCAACGGGCACGATTAGCTCTTGGACGTTGGTATAGGGGGTGATGGATGCGGTCGTGGTGGTCGTCCATCGTGCCGCCAGTGCTAAATCGGCGAAATCAATGGCCTGTTTCTGCCACTGGTTCACGCCGCGAAAACCAGAGGAGTAGCGGTCCAAAAATTGGGGCGCGTCTAGCCGATACAGTTCGAGGGGTATCTCTAACCCCACGCGATTGTTCCCGAGTGCGTAATGCACGGCGCGGCGGCCATCGAGGATGATGGCCTGTATGTTCGGGCCATAACCAAAGCTGGCCATATTGGTAAATTGCCCCGTGCGGAATGTCCACGTCAAATCGTCGGTCAGGAGCGGATTGCCCTCGGCATCGCGGGCGGAACTGTCTACCTGCACCGTGTAGCGGGCCTCGAGGGCAAGGGGGTCATCTGGCTCGAAAATAAGAGCCGTTTCCTCCCAGCGAATTGTGCCCGAGACGGGGGGGGTGATGTGAAAAGCCACGGCCGTGGTTTCTTCATCCATCAGTCGGTCAAAGACCACCTCAACCCGATTCGCCAACAGAACATCCCCTTGGGGAAAAACAGACAAAATAGGCAGGAGAGGGGGAATTTCCAAGGTGGGGGGCATCGGCAAGGGCGCACCCTCTAGCTGGGGCGGCTCATTCAGGCTGATTTGCAGGGGAGTGTTGCCGGGCCAACGACCATCACTGGGCAAAATAGTCAGGGCCTTGGCGGCCTCGTCCCAAGTGGTGGAAATGGGCAGGGTAGGAGAGAGGGTAATTTGCTGGCGCAGTTGCTCCCCGTCAATGTTGTAGTTGAAGCTGATTTGAATTTCACCCGTCAGGCCGGGCTGGGTGGGGCCGGGCTGTTTCTGCACGGTGTAGAGGGGGGGCGAGCTGTATTGGCGTTCGTAGGGGGTCAGATGCTCGTCGGTGAGAGACACGGCCGTGTCACCCACCACAAAGCGATACGCCGCCCCCGGAGCCAGCCGTTCCGTCAGGGCAATTTGCACCAGATCATCCGCCAGCCAGACCAGCTCATACGGCACGGCTGGCTCAATGGTCAACGCCTCGGCCACGCTGGCCTGATTCATGGGGGTGCTGAATTTGATTTCTGGTTGCACCGCCAAATCGGTCAGGACGCGATCGTTGGGCATAAAGTTGACCACATGGGGGAGCGTGTAAGTGTACATCGTCCAGCGGGGCACATCGCTCACGGTGAACAATTTGCCATCCATGGTGCGAAGCTGGCGGGGAATGGTGACGCGGTAGCGGGTAGCGGCGGGGAAGCCCTCGCGGGGGGTGAAGGTCACGGCCGTGTTGTTGTCGTGCCATTCATAACGCCCCGTCAGGTGAGGCGTGAAACGCAGGGCAACGGAACTGCTACTAGAGTTCATCGGCTGATTAAAGCGCACGGTCAGGGAGCCTTCCAGAGGCAAGTTGTCCCAGTTTTGGTCGGGATCGGGGAACGCTTCGAGGGTGTCGGGCACGGCCGTGGGTTCTGGTGAGGGCGTGGGTTCTGGTTCGGGCACGGCCGTGGGGCTGGTCGTTACCGTCGCCGTCGGCTGGATAGCTATCTCGGTCGGTTCAGGGGGCACGGCCGTGACGCGTATCACCTGCGGCTCGCGCTGACAAGCGACGCTCAACAAAGCAAACAGGACAATGAGTAGGTAAAAGCGAATGTGGGCAAACATAGCGGCACTCCAGAGTAGTCTTTCAGTTGGTCATCTTAAGGCTCATAGCTTATAACTTACAGCTTCCCCCCACAAGTCTCTCTCCCTACGCCCGCTATACGTCTACCAAACGTCTGTTAACCCAATGTTTACTATTGACAGCAATATATCCATTTAGTACAATGTAAACGCTTACAGTAAACGCTTACATGGTGAAAGTGTACAAAATGAGTAGTGATTTACAAACCCAACAAATAGAGCGCACCAATAACGCCACCATCGAGGATGTTGCTCGCCATGCGGGAGTTTCGACCGCCACGGTGAGCCGTCTACTAAATGGTAAAGGGAACGTGGCTGAGACCACGGCCGTGCGTATCTATCACGCCATCGAACAGCTTAACTACGTGGCTCACGCCGCCGCCCGCGGCCTCGCTCGTCAAAAAAATTATACCATCGGCGTCATTGTGCCCGACACCAGCACCTACTTTCTAGTTTCCTTGCTACGTGGCATTAACGAAACGTTAGAAGACACGGCGTATAGCACCCTCATCTTTGTCACCAACAATCCCCTCTCTATTAAGTCGGGTCAGCCGCTCCCGCTTGGTGAACACAATACCGACGGGATTATCGTCTTCAATCGGTTGGTCAACGATGAAACATTACGCTTGCTGGAGCGGCGCGGCTTCCCTGTCGTGCTACTTTTCCGTCAACCACCCGCGAACAGCTATCTACCCTGCATCAATTTTGAAAATTACCAAGCCGCCTATGATTTAGTGACCCATCTCATCCACAATTCTGGCCGACGCCGCATCGCTTTTTTGCGCGGACAGGTGAGTTCTTCTGATTCCCAATTGCGGGAAGATGCTTATCGCCAAGCTTTACAGGATCATGGTTTGTCTTGTGATGAAAACATGATTGGGCGAGGTGATTTCCGCGTACAAACAGCGGAGCAGGTGGTGCAGGGGTGGTTGCATAACGGGCTAGGGATGGATGCCATTTTTGCGGCGGATGACAATATGGCGATGGGGGCGTTTAATGCGTTACGCCAAGCGGGGAAACGGATTCCCGAGGATGTGGCGCTGGTGGGTTTTAATGATGACTTGCCTTCCCGCTATTTGTCTCCCCCACTAACCACCATTCACGCGCCAGCAGTGGAGGTCGGCTACACGGCCGTGTCCACTCTCATGGCTCAAATTGACCAGCGACCCATTCCCCACAACATTGTGCTCGGGACACGCTTGGTCATCCGGGAATCATGCGGTTCCCACAAGAATGAATAAGGAATAATGAGTAATGAATAAAGAGGTTGGTCGCTAAACATGAAGGTTCGCTTTCAGGCGATTTATTTCCAGAAAAGACCATCAAGCTACTAGCGGCTCCTTTACTCATTATTCATTACTCATTACTAATTAAAAGAAGAGAGCAAGACCCAATTTCCACACCGAGCTTGCTCTCCTCTACTAGACCCAAGCACAAACTGTCTGGTTCCCGCCACACAGTTTGTACAGGAGTGTACCTATTGTCACAGATTCGAGCCTAAATTTCACTCCCAATTTGCAATAGTCTGATACTTCGGTCGAAGCCGATGTTCGACCCCCGCGCCTAGCGTGCCCGCGCATACATCCTGCACGGCCGTGTTAATTAGCGCCTTCCCTACCCCGTTTACTAACTGCCTAGCCGTTTATACGGCCCAGGCTCAATTCCCTACTTGCTGGAGGAGAACCATGCAAACGAAATTCGGAAAGTCCCTTGTGTTAACCATCCTGAGTATCTTCTTACTCGCCCTCGTCGCCTGTGGCGGCAGTGCCCCTGCCCCCGTGGCCCCTCCCGGAGCCGCTGAAACCGTACCACAAGCTCCAGCCGTCGAAGAAACAGCCGCTCCTGCTGAAGAAGAAGCCGCCGCTCCTTCTGGCCAACGCACCCGCGTCCGCTGGTTCGTCGGTTTGGGTGCTGGTACAGATGAACCAATGTTCGTCCCCCAAGAAGAGGTTGTCGCTGCATTTAACGCTTCTCAAAACGAGATTGAACTGGTTCTAGAAATCGTAGACGCTGACCAAGCATATGCGACTCTTGCCACCCAAATCGCGGCTGGCAATGCGCCCGATCTTGTCGGCCCCGTTGGTATTCGCGGCCGTGACTTCTTCCGTGGCGCGTGGCTAGACCTAAACGACCTCATCGAATCCACCAATTATGATCTCTCTGACTTTGACGAAGAGTTGGTGAAATTTTATGTGGACGCGGAAGAAGGCCAGTTGGGCTTGCCCTTCGCTATTTTCCCCTCGTTCCTCTCGGTCAATTTAGATCTGTTTGATGAAGCAGGGCTGAACTACCCACCACAGGAATATGGCGCACCATACATCATGCCCGATGGCTCAGAAGTGGAATGGTCTATCGACACGATGACCGAAATCGCCAAAATCCTAACGGTTGACAGTAGCGGTAACGACGCCACCGAAGCTGATTTTGACCCGAACAGCATTGTGCAGTTTGGCTTTGGTCAGCAGTGGACAGATATGCGCGGCGCGTTGTCTATGTTTGGGGCTGGCTCAGTTGTTGATGAGAATGACAATGCGCAGATACCAGACCATTGGGTAGCAGGGACACGCTGGTATCAACAAGCGATGTGGGAAGATTATATCTACCCCAGTGGCCCTTATGGTGGTAGCGAAATTTTGGGGAATGGCAACTGGTTTGAGTCGGGCAATATTGCTATGGCGCAAACCCACCTGTGGTATCAAGGTTGCTGTATGGGTAATGCGAATTTTGACTGGGACACGGCCGTGATGCCTACCTACAACGGTGAACCCACTGCCAAAATGCCCGCCGACACCTTCGGCATCATGAAGTCCACCCGCAACCCCGAAGCCACCTTCGCCGTCCTCACCTACTTCCTAGGCGATCACGCCGCCACCATGACCCAAATGTACGGCGGTATGCCCGCTCGCCTCAGCTTGCAAGACGCCTTCTTCAGCACCTTTGCCGAAAGCGTTCCTGGCGGCGACGACGTCAACTGGGACGTAGTGGTAGACAGCATGGCTTATCCTGACAACCCCAACCATGAGAGCTACATGCCCAGCCCCCAAGAAGCCAACGAACGGTACAATGACTTCTGGACACGCATGGGTGAAGAGCCAAACTTTGACCTAGACACCGAGCTAGACCGGCTGGTCGTTGACTTACAGGCTATCTTCGACGCGGCCAATCAATAAGCAATTCTTAGCTTAGATAGGCCACGCTAGAAGGACAAGGAGACTTGGCAGGTCATAACACACTACCTGCCAAGTCTTCTCCCACACCCTGCCCCCAATTACAACCCAGACATCACTAAAGGAGATGGCCATGTCTGTCCTAATCAACAAAAAGATGCCGCCCGCCCCTCCCGCCAAGCCACCCAAAGCCAAACGCTCCCGTATGGAACGGGAACAAATCAAATGGGGTCTAATCTTTCTCAGCCCGTGGCTTATCGGCATCGTACTTTTCTACCTCATCCCCTTCGTCGCCTCCTTTGGCTTCTCCCTCGTCAACTTCAATTTAGCCAATCCTGACGAAATCCGCTTTGTTGGCCTTGCCAACTGGCAACGAGCCTTATTCAACGACCCCAACGTCTACCAAGCCTTTAGAGTTACCTTCACCTTTGCCCTCATCGCCCTACCGCTCAGCATGATTTTCGCCGTTTTCTTGGCTGTTCTACTGAACTCCAAGAGCGTGCGCGGTGCCGCCTTCCTGCGAACCATGTTCTACATGCCCACCATGATTCCCTTGGTCGCGGCCGTGTTGATTTGGAGCGGCGTCCTCAACGAGCAAACGGGCTGGTTTAACCTCATCCTGCAAAACGTCTTTGGCATCCAAGCCGTTGGCGTGACGGGGATACGCTGGCTAGCCAATCCCAACCTTATTTACTTTACTCTCACCCTGATTGGTTTGTGGGGCGTCGGCAACACCATGCTCATCACCATGGCTGGCCTGCAAAGTGTCCCCACCGAACTATACGAAGCGGCCGACATTGACGGGGCGAGTTTTTGGCGCCAGTTAATCTACATCACCCTGCCCATGATTTCCCCTGTGCTGTTCTATAACCTTGTTCTCGGTACTATCGGGCTAATGCAATACTTCCTCGTGCCCTACGTACTTAACGGCGGGAACGGCTTCCCTAACGGAACCACAAATTTCATCGGCATCTACTTCTTCAACCAATCGTTCCGCTTTTTCAACATGGGGTATGGGGCCACCTTGGCTTGGCTCATCTTCCTTGTGTCACTTGGTCTAACCATCTTGTTATTCGGCAGTGCCCGGCACTGGGTCTATTACGGAAGCGAGGATTAAAAAAAATGGACAGCACCATCACCACCCCCTCTGTCAACAGCCAAACCAAATCAAGATCAACGTTTATTCCCGCTAAATACCGCAAGCCGTTCAACAGCGTCATGCTAACCCTGTTAGCTGTGGTCGTGCTGTTCCTATTCCTGTTGCCGCTTGCCTATGGCGTGATGACCTCGCTCAAAACAGATACACAAGTCACCACGGCCGGGGCACCTTGGTATCCCGCCTCACCGCTCAAATTTGAGTACAACGGCCGTGCCTACGACATTTTTGAAGTACCGCAAGCCGATGGCGACACCCTCGAGCTAGCCCTCGTGACCCGTGGGCGAGAATCCAGCGAATTTATTAACCCCGAAAATCCAGATGCAGGGCTTATCCCCTGGGAAGGGCGGTGGCGCACCCTCGACCAAGTGTGGTACTTGGACCCCGTGTGGGAAAACTACACCCGCGCTTGGAACGCCATCAACTTCCCCCGCCTGCTAGGCAACACCATTTTTTACGCGGTTTTTAGCACCCTTGGGGCAGTCTCTTCCGCGGCCGTGGTGGCCTACGGCTTCGCCCGCTACCGCTTCCCGTATCGTAGTCAGCTTTTCATCATCGTCATGGCTACGATTATTTTGCCCCCGATGGTGACTCTCATTCCCACCTATGCCTTCTTTGTCCAAATTGGCTGGGTGGGCACATGGCTCCCGCTCATCGTGCCCCAATTTTTTGCCAACGGGTACAACATTTTCCTCTTACGCCAATTCTTCATGGGCATCCCTCGTGCCCTCGACGAAGCGGCCATGATTGACGGGGCTAGCCATGTGCGCATTTTCTGGTCAGTTATTTTGCCCCAAGCGCGCCCCGCCTTGCTGGCTGTCACCCTGTTCCACTTTTTCTTCGCGTGGAACGACTTCTTTGGTCCGCTTATCTATCTAGCTGGGCGGCCAGAGCTTTACCCCATTACCGTCGGTCTGACGGCGTTCAATGGCTTGTATGAAGGACAAGAAAACCTCATTCAAGCCGCCTCCATGATGGCCTCGGTTATTCCTCTGCTGGTCTTCTTCTTCGCCCAACGCTCCTTTATGCAAGGCGTGGTTATCACTGGCGTGGACAAATAATCTTTCAGCCTTTCGCCCTTTCAATCGTTTAACCTTTTAATCTAGTAGTCTAGCGGCTCGGCATGATTCAGTTCCCGCTGTAGGGAACTGAATCTGTCAGAGTTTGGTTTTACCTACAACAAACTCCCGTAATACTTCCTGCACCGTTACCCGAATAATCACGGTTCGTGGCCATGGCTAAAGCCGTTAACACGGCCGTGAACACCATAAGTTATAGGAGAAAAACCCCATGGCTTGGAAACGAGCTTTTCTATTCACCCTACTGAGCGTATTCGCGCTCACTGGTTCGATTTTATGGGTCAACCTACTTCAGGCGGCTAACTCAGCCCCAACCAATCAAACGATGGCAGTCTTTCCCGTCATCGCTGATTTTGAAGGCGGCGTCCCCGCTGACTGGTTCCAATATGGCGATGGCGGCACAACCGTCAGCCCTGTTGTCACCACCATCGCTGACAACGACCCCTTCGCCCTACCTGGGCAGGTTGGTGATAATGACATTCTCGAAGTCACCGCCAACGTCCCCACGTGGGGCGGCTTTGGCGCGGCGCTTGCTCCCGTGCAAAACTGGAACGACTACGATGCCGTTAGCTTCTGGTTCTATGGTGAAAACTCTGGCACCACCCATGAATTTGAAATCCAAACCGTACAAAACCAAGACCGCCGCGTTGATTTTGTAGACAACTTCACCGGCTGGAAGCAACTCATCTTCCCCTTCACCACCTTTGGCGCAGGCGGAGCGTATGATGTATCGCAGGTAGATAACTGGGTCTTTGTGCTAGATGGCACGGTTGGTGCCTTCAAAATGGATGATTTACAACTGGTCAACCTGCAACCATTTGCCGACTTTGAAGGTGGCTTGCCTGCGGGCTGGTTCCAATATGGTGATGGCGGCACGACCGTCACCCCCGTTGTCTCCACCATCGCCGACAGCGACCCGCTGGCCGTCCCCGGCCAGATTGGTAACAACGACATTCTGGAAGTGACCGCCAACGTGCCCACATGGGCTGGCTTTGGTGCGGCTCTCAATCCAGTAGCGGATTGGAGCGATATGCAAGGGGTTAGCTTCTGGTTCTATGGCGAAAACTCCGGCACGACGCATGAGTTTGAACTACAAACCGTACAAAACCAAGACCGCCGCGTCTCCTTTGTAGATGATTTTATGGGCTGGCAACTGCTCGCCTTCCCCTTCACCACCTTTGGCGCAGGCGGGGCGTATGATGTCTCCCAGGTGGACAACTGGGTCTTTGTGTTAGACGGCACAGTTGGTGGTTTCAAGCTAGACCATCTCAGCGTCTATGGCGATGCGGGCAATATCCCTGTACGGGTGCAGTTTGACCCCAACAGCTACGCTGTGACCGAAGGGGAAACGGCCACGATTACGGTTGCACTCAACGTCACCAGCACCGAAACAGTGATGGTGGATTATGAGACGATGGACGACACGGCCGTGTCTGGCATCGACTACACCCCCGTCACGGGCACACTCACCTTCAACCCCGGCGACATGACCCAGAGCTTCACCGTCAGCACCATTGACAATAACGACGAAGACGGCGACCGGAGCGTGCAACTCATGCTCTCCAACCCCGTTAGTGCGACATTGGGTGTGGCAGACACGGCCGTGCTTCTCATCCAAGACAACGAACAACCCAACGTCGGCAAAACCTACATCGTTGACGACTTTGAGAACGGTCTACCTATGGGCACAGATGGGGATGGGCTAGACATCGGCTTTGTGACATTCAGTGACGGTGGTTCGACAGTAGCCATCACTACCACACAAGTCGCTGATAGCGACCCCTTGGCTTTGCCCGGTCAGAGTGGTGACAACAACCTCTACCAAATGGATCTCAATGTAGTCAGTTATGCTGGTGCGACCCACGCCTTTGAGAACGAAGCTGTGGACACATGGACACCGCAGGACTGGAGTGGCTATGAAGGCATTAGCTTCTGGATCTATGGTCAGAATACGGGTAACGCGATCCTCTTTGAGATTAATGAAAACCGGAACCCAGGTTCTACGACATCTGACGCTGAAATTTGGAGCCATCAATTTGCGGATGACTTCTCTGGTTGGCAACTGATCGCGCTCGACTTTGAGGATGACTTTGTCCGCAAAGAGATTGGCAACGGCGCACCAAATGATGGCTGGACTGGTGAAGAAGTTCACGGCTGGGCATTTCTCTCGCTCTCTACGGGTGGCGACGATGTGACCTACTACCTCGATGATGTTGCCCTGCTCGTCCGCACACAATTGGTTGACGACTTCGAAAGTGGTCTACCTATGGGCACAGATGGGGATGGGCTAGACATCGGCTTTGTGACATTCAGTGACGGTGGTTCAACAGTGTCTATCACCACCACACAAGTCACTGATAGCGACCCATTGGCTTTGCCCGGTCAGAGTGGTGACAACAACCTCTACCAAATGGATCTCAATGTGGCCAGTTATGCTGGTGCGACCCACGCCTTTGAGAACGAAGCTGTGGACACATGGACACCGCAGGATTGGAGCAGTTTTGAAGGCGTCTGTTTCTGGATTTATGGTCAGAATACGGGTAACGCGATCCTCTTTGAGATTAATGAAAACCGTAACCCTGGTTCTACGACGGCTGACGCTGAAATTTGGAGCCATCAATTTGCGGATGACTTCTCTGGTTGGCAACTGATTGCACTCGACTTTGAGGATGACTTTGTCCGCAAAGAGATTGGCAACGGCGCACCTAATGATGGCTGGACTGGTGAAGAAGTTCACGGCTGGGCATTCCTTTCCCTCTCTACAGGTGGCGCAGATGTGACCTACTACTTGGATGACGTCACGCTGTATGGCAACTCTGGCAGTGATTCGCCGCTGACTGTAGCCTTTGAAGCTGGGAAGTTTAGCGTGGATGAAGGTAACACGGCCGTGTTAACCGTCGAACTCAACCGCGAACACGACCAAACCGTCACCGTAGATTACACCACGGCCGAGGCCAACGCCCGCGAAGGCCAACAATACACCCCCGTCAGCGGCACCCTTACCTTCCCCGCTGGCACACTGACCCAAACCATCAGCATCCCCACCCATCATGATGGCAAACACACCCGCGACACTCGCGTGGCGGTCAACCTGTACGAAGGTACAGGCGCACCACTCGGCTTCCAACGCCGCGCCATCCTGACCATCGTGGACATTGACCCCGCCGACCCCCGTCTGGTAGATGATTTCCAAGGGGCACACCCCTTTATTTACCAAGATGGCATGGTGGATTTGTCCATCACGACGTTGATGCAGGGTGATGACACGGCCGTGCCTGGGCAAATGGCCTACGAAGACGTGCTAACCGTCGAATATGACGGCGCATCTTCCTTCAGCCGTATCTTCTCCCAAGGGCAAGATTGGAGTGCCTACGAAGGTCTCAGCCTCTGGTTCTACGGCCAAAACAGCGGCGAAACCATCACCCACGAACTGCGCGACAACATGGCGGCCACCACGGCCGAGGTTGATCCCGAAGATTGGGTTCTAGTCTGGAGCGACGAATTCGACGGCCCCATGGGCACACCTCCTAACGGCAACGTTTGGGGCCATGAGCTAGGCGACGGCGCCCTCAACGACATCGTCGGCTGGGGCAACAGCGAATTCCAATACTACACCGACAGCACCGAAAACAGCTTCATGGACGGCACTGGTAATCTGGTCATCCGTCTGGAAGATACGCCTAACGACACCGACTTGGTCTGCTGGTACGGCCCTTGCGAATATACCTCCGCCCGCCTGCTCACCCAAGACCACCTCGACTTTGAGTACGGTCGCATTGAAGCCCGCGTGCAGGTTCCTGACGGCCCCTCTGGCCTCTGGCCCGCCTTCTGGATGCTCGGTACAGACATCCCCGAAGTGGGCTGGCCCCAAACAGGCGAGATTGACATCATGGAGTACGTCAGCCGCCTGCCCAACGAAGTCTTTGGCACGATTCATGGCCCCGGCTACGCTGGTGGCGCATCCTACGGCAACACCCTCACCTTCACCGATACCGTCCCCAGCCAAGGCTACCTGACCTACGGTGTGGAGTGGATGCCCGACCACATCATCTGGTACGTGGATGACGTGCAGTATCATCAAGCCATCCCCGCCAACGTAGCTCCGAATGAATGGGTCTTCAACCACCCCTTCTTCATGCTCCTGAACGCGGCTATCGGCGGTAACTTCGGTGGCGCAATTGACGATGGCATGACCTTCCCGCAGGACACGCTCGTCGATTATGTGCGCGTCTATCAGGCGGCAGACACGGCCGAGCGGTTTGAGACAACCTTTGTGGATGACTTCTCTGGCTGGCGTCAGGTTTACCTGCCCTTCAGCGACTTTGTCCGCAGTGCCGACCAGCCCGCTGGTGCACCCAACGATGGCTTGGGCTTGACGGAAGTATGGGGCTACGGCTTCATTCTGCCCGAAAGCGGCGAAGGTCTCTTCCATATGGATCGCGTTTATCTGGAAGAAACCATCCCCGACACCTACCTGCTGACCGTCACCACCGACGGCACGGGTAATGGCCTTGTCACCAGTGACCCCGCCGGTATTAACTGTGGGGCATCCTGTGCGGCTGAATTTGAGCAAGATAGTGTGGTTACGCTCACGGCCGTGGCCGATGCTGGTTCAGTCTTTGCGGGCTGGACAGGCACGGTCACCAGTAGTGCCTCCACCATCCAAGTAACGATGGACGCGGCCAAGAGCATTACCGCGACCTTCAACCTCGAGGAAGTAGAACCACCAACCTACCACAGCTTCCTCCCCATCGTTTATAACCGTTAGTCCAGTACAAATTAGGTCGTCGTGGGGTAGGCTCCTGCCCCACGACGACCGTTTGGAGAACCCCGCATGAATCTGATACAACACACACAACCAACATGGCTAACCAAGCTAGGGCTGGCGTTTGGGCTATTCATTTTGTGTGGGCTTGTTTTAACTAGTTGCGGCCGTGGGGTAAGTGAACCCACGGCCGTGCCCGAACCTACCCCCACCCCCATCGGCTTCCGCGACGGCTGGACATTAGTCTGGAGCGATGAATTCGATGGCCCAGAAATTAACCCCGACTACTGGACGCACGAAACGGGCGGCCACGGCTGGGGCAACGCTGAAAGTCAATATTACAGCGACACGGCCGATAACTCCTTCATCGAAGACGGCCATCTGGTCATTCAAGCGTTGGAGCAAAATGTGGGGGGTAAGCTGTACACCTCCGCCCGCCTGATGACCAAAGACAAGGTGACGACGCAACACGGCCGTGTGGAAGCTCGCATCCAAATCCCCCGTGGGCAAGGCATTTGGCCCGCCTTTTGGATGCTCGGCGAAACCTTCCCCGAAATCCGTTGGCCCCAAAGCGGCGAAATTGACATCATGGAAAACATTGGCCGTGAGCCGCACATCGTGCATGGCACGGTACATGGCCCCGGATATTCAGGCGCAAATGGCGTGGGCGCATCCTATCGGCTCCCCATTGACCAAGCCTTCGCCGACAATTTCCACGTCTTCGCCATCGAGTGGGAGCCAGAAGAGATTCGCTGGTACGTGGATGATGTCCTCTTCAACACCATTACCCCTAACAAAGTGCCCGGCGAGTGGGTATATGACCAGCCTTTTTTCTTGTTGCTCAACGTGGCTGTGGGCGGTCAGTGGCCCGGCTACCCCGACGATACGACCACCTTTCCCCAACGCATGACGGTGGATTATGTGCGGATTTATGAACAAAATACGCCATAAAGTGTAGTGGTCACGAATCAGTAACGTACTTTTTTTGACAAAAGGCGTCTCTTCTCAACCGACTAGCTTCGTCGTGGCCTGGGGCCACGACTCGCTGGAAAGAGGGTGTTTTTTTCGTTTGGGCAGTTGC
>JBGTIZ010000399.1:0-9381 GCA_041745395.1 Promineifilaceae bacterium (SeqCode)
ATCGCGGGCGCGGTCGCTGGTGCTGGTGAAGGCACGAACGCTAAAAATGCCTAGGTAAAAAGCTCGGTAAGTCGGCTGACCTGCCCCGCTTTTTACCGTTGCCCAAGCCAACAATCTGTTTACCCCTTCGTCATCATTGACGAGTTGCTTTACTGCGGCCAGATAGCGATTGGCAAATGCCGTCGCCTCCGCCACCATCCCCGCCACCAGCAAAAAGACCTCTCGCCAGCGGTTGTCACCCACATGGAGCATCAAGCGGGGCAACGTGCCTCGCGCCTCATGTTGCACGATGTACAGGGCCGTAAAATACTCCTGCAACGTCAGGTGGGAGAAGGAGTAAATGCCCCGCGCCCGTTCCACCAGCAGGCCATGTTGCGCGGCAATCGCTTTTAGAACAGCCTCACCATCTGGTTCCTGAATACCAGGCAAGGTGCGCAAATAATCCTCAATGAGTGCCACCAGCCGCTTCACGGGGATAAAATACTCTCCCTTTTCAAACGTTTTGGCCGCTACCCGCGCCAGCAAGCGCTCCCGCTGGGGCACTCTCAAATCGTGGTACATCTTGTCCCGCGCAATATTCCGCTTGCTGTCCCACTTCTGGAGAAGGGCAACGGTCGCCTCCTTGTAAAGCTCGCTCCGCTCATCTGGGAATTCCCCCCGCTCCTCAAAATTGAGGCAGAGCAGGCTCAGCAAAATTGGCACCTGTGCAAACTCCCGCAATGTTTCGCTCTTGGTATCGGCCAATGCTTGCCAACAGCGATCCCGTTTTGGTAAATCATTTTGGAACCAGCGAAAGACAAACCACTTTTGCTGTTCTGGTGAAAAGTCCGCCATTTCTGCATACTTAAAGCGGGGAAAGGTGTAATCCGTGGCCGCCAAGCGACAGGTTACGCAAAACTGATTTTGGTCAAACTCATCCATGAAGGCGTGCAAATGGGTGATTAGACGACTGCGCATCCCATCGGCCACATTGACCTCATCCAACCCGTCCAAAAGTACCAAGCCTCGCCCATCCTTGAGCAGGTCGCGTACAAACGCCTCCGCCTGTGGCACATCACAGCGGCTAAATTGCGCCGCAATGAACGGTACAATCTCCATCCCGCTGTCGGCCAGTTCTTTCAGGGTGACAAAGATAGGCACACGTTTCTCTATACGTCCCTTCAATGCTTCCAACGCCAAATGCTTCATGAAAGTCGTCTTACCCGCCCCCGGCTTACCCAAAACAAAAAGTCGTTCATGCTTCTTGGCTACGGCTAGCCCATCTTTCCGCTCATCCTTGCGCCAGCGCCATTGCTCCCGCGCCAGCGAGCCAAACGCCTCTTCCATGTTCTCTAGGCTATACCGCTGTTCAGCGCTTAGTTTGCTCTCAAAGACGGTCACATCGGTGTACAACTGTTCTAGTGGAATGCCTTCCTCCTTCCCCAAGATAAACAACCAGTTCACCTGCTCGTACAGCTTCGTGAAATATTTTTCAGTGCCAGTCCCCCACGCCTTTTGCAACGCTTTTTCGTCGCGCCGCTCTTTCACATCTTTCGCGGCAAGGTCAATCAGCTTAGAGCCATATTCATCCCACAGCCATTTGCCTGTAAAACCAATTGCGCTAACTATAGTCGGGTCAATCATCGTCGCTTGCTCCTATCCGGTCATCATTGTATCTGTAGGCAGTGTACCCGATGCGCCCAGAAGTTCAACTTCTGGCAGAAGTTGAACTTCTCAACACCCGACAATTACACAATGTACGGCATACTCGCGCCCGTTTTAGCCATGCCGGCGCGGTCGAGGATGACGTTGATGCAAGCTGGTTTGCCGCTGGCGAAGGCGCGTTTGAGGGCAGGCACGATCTCATCGGGGTCTTCGACCAGTTCGCCGTAGCCGCCGAGTGCCTCGACCACTTTATCATAGCGGGCGTAGGTCAGCGAGGTGGCGATGGCGCGTTCTTCGCCGACCATCTGGATTTGCGGGCCGCGAATTTGCCCCCAGCCGGCGTCGTTGCCGACAATGCTGACGATGGGCAGGTTGAAGCGCACGGCCGTGTCAAACTCAAAGCCATTCAGCCCAAACGAGCCATCCCCATTCACAATCAGCACCCGCTTCTCTGGATACAAATGTTGCGCCGCCACCGCAAACGGCGCACCCACCCCCAAACAGCCCAGCGGCCCCGGATCCAGCCATTGCCCCGGCCGCGTAATCGTCAACACCTTGGCCGCCGCGCTGACAATATCCCCCCCGTCCCCAATCACAATCATCTCCTCATCAATAAACGCATCCACGGCCGCGCCAAAGCGAAAATGGTTAATCGGCACATCTTCCAGAGCCATCCACTCGGCCATTTGCGCACTCTTTTGCGCCTCGAGGCCGCGCACCTTCTCCAGCCATTCATCAAAGCGCACCCCCTGTAACCCTTCGGCCAACGCTTCCAGCACCAGCCGCGCATTGGCACAGAGGGCAATATCGGCCGTGCGGTTGTGGTTCAGTTCATCGGCGTCGTTCTCCAATTGAATAAGTTTGGCGTTTTTGTTCCAGCCCTGCCCATACTTGAGCCGAAAATCGAGCGGCGTGCCGATGAGCATGACCACATCCGCCTCTTTGAGCGCCTTGCCCCTCGTCGCTTTGAAGCAGTTGGGGTGATCCATGGGGAGCGTGCCCCGCCCCGCGCCGTTGGTAAAAACGGGGATGCCCGTCTGTTCGGTTAGCTCGCGCAGGGCGTCGTGCGCCTCGTCCCAATACACTTGGGTTCCAGCCACGATAATCGGCTTTTGGCACGACCGCAGGAGGTCGAACATCGCTTTGATGTCGCTCTCGGCGGGTTCGATGGGGTCAATCGTGACGCGGGTCGGCTGTTCGGCGGGGATGTCAATGGCGTTGAACAGCACATCAAAGGGGAGTTCGATGAAGACGGGGCCGGGGCGACCGCTCAGAGCCGTTTCAAACGCTTCGCGCATGAGACGGGGAATGTCGGCCGTGTTTTCGATGGTGAAGCTGGCCTTGGTAAAGGTTTTGAACAGGTCAGTCTGGGGCATTTCTTGCAACGCGCCCATCCCTTTTGTTTTGAGCGGCGCCGCCCCACCGAGCAAAATCATGGGGCTACGCGCCTGATACGCATTGGCGACCCCGGTCACGGCGTCGGTCACGCCCGGGCCGGCGGTGACGAGGGCCACGCCGACGTTGCGGGTCAGGCGAGCATACGCATCGGCGGCGTGTGCCGCCGCTTGCTCGTGCCGAAAATCTAGCACCTGAATATCGTTGTTCAGACAACCTTCGTAGATGGGGGCAACGTGCCCGCCGCAGAGGGTGTAAATGGTAGTCACGCCTTGGGCGGCGAGGCTACGGGCGACGAGTTCGCCGCCGTGGGCAAAGGTAAGTTGGTTGGACATGGGGAGTCTCCTTATAGAGTGCTGAGCGATGAGTGGGCTTTGCGGGAGTAATCAGTAGATTCCTCCACTGAATACTTCAGCTACTAGGCTGACTGATTACTGTTATACCCCAAGGGCTAGCTTAGTAAAAGCTGACTCAAGGGCCTGCTCTGCGGTACAATCCACGGCCGTGTTCAAAAAACTCCTCACCCCCCTTGCCCTCTTCCTACTCATCATCCCCGCCGCGTCCCCCTACCTGTGGGGCGTGGGGGAAAGCGTGCCCCGCACCAACGATTTACTGCCCCATCTCTACCGCACCTTTGCCCTAGCGCAGGCGGTTGATTGGGCGGGCATGTGGCCACGCTGGTCGCCCGAGTTGGTGCATGGGTATGGCTACCCCGTTTTCAACTATTTCCCCCTGCTCTCCCACTGGTTTATCAACCTGTTTCACCAGCTAGGCTTGCCGCTGACGACGGCGTATCGCACGGCCGTGTTGGGGCACTTCTACATCACCGCCCTGTCCAGCTACGCCCTCGGCATGACCCTGTTTCGCTCCCGCTGGAGCGGCTGGGTCGTCGCCCTGCTCTATGTCTACAGCCCCTACCTGCTCTACGACGCCCACGTGCGCGGCTCCCCGCCTGAGAGTCAGGGGTTGGCGTTGTTGCCGTTGCTCGTGCTTGGCCTGTGGCACTTAACTGAGAGGAGAGGGGGAGAGGAAGAGAGGAAGGGAGGAAGAGAAGCCGTCGCCCCTCGCCCTTCGCCCCTCGCACTGCACGTCCCTTGGATTATTCTCACCTCCCTAACCTACGCCGCCATCATCCTCAGCCACCACCCTGTCGCCCTGCAAATGAGCGTGCCGCTGGGTCTGTGGCTTTTACTGCGGGCGGGGTGGCCGCGAGAAGGCGACACACGGCCGTGGTTCACCCGCCTCTGGCAAACCCTCTGGCCCCCCGCCGTCGCCCTTCTGCTGGGCGGCCTGCTGACCGCCTTCTTCAGCCTGCCCGCCCTGCTCGAAATCGGCTACACCCGCGCCGAGGTCAGCATTAGCCAAGGGTACACCTACGAAAACAACTTTTTGCCGCTGGTGGAGTTATTCACCTGGCCCCGCTTCCCCGCCGACCCCGCCTTTATCAATCCGCCCGTGCGCCGCGCCCTGCCGCTGGTGGGGCTGGCGTGGGTGCTGGTCGGGTTGCTCTGGCAGTGGCGCGGCTGGCGGCGCGACGATAAACAGACGCCCGTGTCGTGGCTCCTCATCCTGCTCCTTTCTGTTTTCCTGATGATTCCCGCCTCCCGCTGGGTGTGGGATGTCCTGCCCCTGCTCAAATTCACCCTCTATCCCTGGCGTTTGCTCGGCATGGCCAGCTTGGCAATTGCCATCTTAGGCGGACAAATGGTGCAGGGTGCAAGGTTCAAAATTCACCATTCACCATTCACCATTCACCATTTACAATTCCTCTCCCTCACCCTCCTCACCCTGCTCGCCTCCACCCCCTGGCTCTTCCCCCCCCGTGAGCCAATGCCCGAAAGCCCGACGCAGGCGGATGTGTCGGGCAGTGAGATGCCGCCTTATTTTATTGGCACGACGACGCTGGGGGAGTTTTTGCCCGTCGCGGTGCAAGAATTGCCCGACACGGCCGTGTTAAAAGAACAACTCATCAACCACAACCCCGACCGCCTGCTTCCCCAAGAAGGGCTAGTCGCCACGCGCACCCAGCCCAACCCGCTCGACGTGCGCTATGAGGTCACGGCCGTGGAACCGCTCACCCTCACCTACCAACAATTTTATTTCCCCGGCTGGCAGGCGGCTGTTAATGGACAATCTATTGACATAACGCCATCCGTGCCGCATGGCCTCATCAGCTTGCCCATCCCTGCGGGGCAACATAGGGTGCAGATTTGGCTGGGCAACACGGCCGTGCAAACGGGCGCGACATGGCTCACGGCCGTGGTTTTTGTTGGCCTGCTTATGCTCGGCGGCTGGTCATTTTTTAACCGCAGAGAGCGCGGAGGACGCGGAGAAAAAAGCGCACCCTCTCCCCCTCCGCGGTTTATCCTTTCTGAAAGCGTCCAACTACTCCTGCTCGGCGCACTTGTCGTCACCCTCTGGGGCGCGGTCGTCCTGATAGATTCCCCCCTGCGGCGCGACACCCTGCAAGAAAACGGCATCATCGGCCTGCCCCAAATGACCCCGCTCGACTATGCGGGGGAATTGCGTCTGCTCACTTTTACGCAGTCGGCAAACGAAATCACGGCCGTGGAGACTGTTCAGCTCGACACCTACTGGCAACCCCAGAAAAATATCGGCCTCGATTACGCCATCGGCGTGCAAATTATTGATGAACAAGGGCTAAACTGGCTCGGCCGTGACCCCACCCGCCCGCTCGACTGGCGCTTCATCGCGGGGCGCGAGGTGTGGCCGCTCGACAAATATCGCGTCGAATCCCACGAAATGGTTCTACTGGACGGCACGCCCCCGGGTGATTATCGCTTTTTGGTCGGCCTTGTGCGGCGCGACACGGGGCAAACGGTGGCCGCGCATGAACTGGGGCAGTTAATGGTGACTGCTCCCGGCCGTGGCGACGCACCTCTGCCCGACGGATTTAATCAAATTGACATAACGTCAGGCGGGATGACTCTGCTTGGCAGTCAGCTAGACCGCCCTTCTGCCCGGCCGGGCGACCCGCTCCGCTTGGCGACGCTATGGCAAATTGACGACGCCAATCCTAGTACGACCTCGTTCACGCTGAGCCTTATCACGGCCAATGGGGACACACTTAACAGCCGACAAGTTGACATAAGTCAAAATTATGCGGCCAATCAATGGCAAACAGGCGACCGCTTGCGGCGTGATTTGCTCTTGCGTCTGCCAGCCGATTTGCCCGATGGTCAGCATCTGTGGCAGGCAAGTTGGGGGGAGTCCACGGCCGTGATTGGGCAACTGCAAATCAACGCCCCTGAGCGCACCTTCACCCCGCCCCCGCTTGACATAACCATCAACGAAACGCTGGGCGATACGGCCACCCTGCTAGGGCTGGTCGAGGCTCCCCAACCGACCACGGATGGCTTGCTCCCCGTGACGTTGGTTTGGCGGGGGGAAAACACGGCCGTGGTCAGCTACCGCGTCTTTGTGCAATTGTTGAATGAAGCGGGTGAATTAGTAGCGCAAGCAGACGGAGAACCAGCCCAGTGGTCGCGCCCCACCACGGGCTGGCTACTAGGGGAGATTGTGCTGGATAGTCACGCGCTCCCTTTGCCCGCTGATTTACCAGCAG
This sequence comes from Promineifilaceae bacterium (SeqCode), assembly GCA_041745395.1. Lineage (GTDB taxonomy): Bacteria > Chloroflexota > Anaerolineae > Promineifilales > Promineifilaceae > Hadersleviella. The sequence continues at coordinate 6,626 of JBGTIZ010000399.1, forward strand.
GGGAATACAGGTTGATAGCGGGGCTGTATGATGCGGCTACGGGGGAACGGTTAGGGACGGGACACGGCCGTGATTTCATCCTGCTCGACACCATTACCATCGAGTAAAACAAAATGGTCAGCGCGGTTTTCTGACCCTACATAACCTTAACCAACTGCAGAACGATATGGTATGATAAAGAGTAATTCAGCAACGATTAGCAATGCGCCCAGAACCTACTGCTGAAAACTCTACAAGCATGAATGTGCGAACCAATGATAAATATAGCGAAGCAAGTCAAATATTGGCATGATGGCGCAATTGAAGATTGGGAAGTAGCTCAAAGCCTGCTGACCAATCGTAAAATCCGACATGCTTTATTCTTGGGACACTTGGCTTTAGAGAAACTATTGAAGGCGCATGTGTGTCGTCACACGCAAGATTTAGCACCACGAATTCACAACTTGGTGCGTTTAGCCAACCTGACAAATTTAGAATTCACCTCTGAGCAAATAGATGTTTTGGCCGATATGAACGCATTTAATTTGGAAGGACGTTATCCCGACCTGCTTGCCAAACCACCTTCATTGTCAGAAGCCGTTACCTATTTGAATAATGCCGCAAAGGTATACCAATGGTTGATCATACAGTTATCAACACCATCAGAATCTATCTGAACAGCTTGGTACAACAGGGGTTTCCTGTTCAGTATGGGGTGCTGTTTGGCTCATGGGCAAAAGAGACTTCCCACGAGTGGAGCGACATAGATTTGCTCATTGTGTCCCCACGCTTCGATGAAACGCGCCGACGCGAAGACATCAATTTATTATGGCGCACGGCCGCGCGGATTGACAGCCGTATTGAACCAATTCCCGTTGGCCAGACCCAATACCAAGCCGATGACAGCAGTGCCATCATTGAAATAGCCCGCCGTGAGGGGCAAATTGTACAGCTTCAAGCATAACCAACTCCAAATTGGGCATGGTTCAAACAGGAATCCCCAAATGAATGATCTATTTCTGGAGCAAAAACAACAGCAACTGCGCCAATTATTACCCGACTTGCGGGAACGATACGGGGTTGTCCAAATGTGGCTTTTTGGCTCTTATGTGCGCCAAGAGCAAACAGATGCTAGCGATTTAGATATTTTAGTCGCTTTCGATGAAGCCCCGACCCTGTTCCAATTTGTTTACTTAAAAGATGAACTGAGCGAAGCCCTAGCCATGCCCGTTGATTTGGTTATGGAATCTGGCCTCAAGCCGCATATTCGGCAACGCATCACGCCTGAATTGATTGCTGTATGAAGCAGTTTTTCAACGACAAAGGAATGGTTAAGTAAGGCACTAGCTTAAGTGGAGCACTCACGACACTTTCCCCAGCCGAAAAGGATCCCCTTCGAGCGTAAATCCTTCCTCTAGTAAACTCGACAGATGTGCAATATATCGATCCAATCGCGTATCCATTTCTGGTAGCGGACTATGCCCAAGATGCTCAATGATTTCGATGTAGTTTGCACCTGTAGGCAGTTCAGACATTATTGCCTCATCAGGCATATAGTGAACCAGCATATTACGCAGTTGGTTTTGTTTGCGTAACCATTTACCATCTTTGTGCCCCAACATTTCACCAAACAGATATGTTACATCTGAGGCTATGTTGGTCGTGGTTCGGAGTCTGCCCTGTATAAGCTGAAGACCTCTCATCGCATGAAAAGCGGTAATGAATTTAAGCCTAAAAAGTGTCACATCCCCCGCTGGTAGTAATGGTCTCAATACGTAATGCACATAGTTCAAATTTGCCAGCAACAAAATTAAGCCTGCGGTAAATTCTAAGGAACACGTACCTAATTGTCCTCGAGTGTAAATAGCTTCATACCTTATATCTCTCATCTCATTCGTCAATGCCAACTGCCCAAGGGAAATATCTGAATCCAAATCAAATACTTCACACAATTTCCCAACATAATTTCCCAATTTATACCCCCACGCATGAGCTTCTACGCTATCCATAAAGTCAAAATCTTCACCAAAACCAAAAATAATGCTATGAGTAGTTGAGAAAATATGCCCGTTACTATAAAAAAGCCCCATATCAGGTTGTAATCGTCGCTTCAAAAAGGCAAACAAACCTGTATGGCTCCTCTGAAAGTAATTGCGTTGATTTTCAGCAATCATCATTAGCTCTTTACACACCTCATCGATTTTTTTATCACGGCTATCCAATAATTTTGCTCGGTGACGACTCGCTTTAAAGAAAGCATCCTCTACATTGAGTGGCAGGGCAGTTTTGGGTAACGAAAGATACGCAAGTGCGTTGACCAAACAGTTATGGCTCTCGACGACATACATAGAAGCCGCAGGAACAAGCCCTAAAATAAAAAGCCCTGAATGGGGATGTTGTTGCAAATTTTCACCCAATAATCTAAAGACCATCGTATCATGCAGGCAAAAATTGACCGCTTGTTGTCGTCTATTATCTAGCATAATTTTGGCTCTTTGGGATCTCATGGGGTTTGGTCTGAAATCAAATGCGTGATGCGCGGGTTTCTCTGGTCACACATTGCGTTTTGCGCATCATTTGATGTCAACCCCCTGAATTCCTGAAGAACCATAATTTTCCACGTCTACTTAACAAACAGGTTCTCTGAGGAATCCTGTGGTTAAGTGGTAAAATTTCGCATGGCAAAAACTATAGAAGCAAATTCAGAAGACATACGCAGTCACAAAGCTTTAACTCAAGCGATGGGATTGCTGGACTTGGACGTAGTAAAACAGGAA
>JBGTIZ010000400.1:0-19075 GCA_041745395.1 Promineifilaceae bacterium (SeqCode)
GGCGGCTCGGCGTGTCAAGCCAAGGTTAGTAGTTACCTCAACAGGATGTTACCGCTCGAGAAATTTCCCCAGCATTTTCATTATGCTGGGGAAATTGTTAAGGCGGTATGATTGAGCAAAACAGCCCTGCACCCTGACCCCTGCTCAATACTTCTCAAAAAAAGCCAGCATCCGCTCCATAAACTGGTCATCCCAGCGGCCATAAAAAGTGTGCGGGGCATCCGCGTACCAGAAACATTCGACGGGATGGTTTTCCGCTTGCAGACGACCGCACAGCTCTTCTGACCAGACAAAAGGCACGGTGGCGTCGAGCGTGCCGTGATGAAGACTGATGGGGGTTTGCCACTGATTTAGAGAACTCCACGGGTTCACGGCCGTGAGCAGTTCCAATGATGCGGTCAATTCTTGCGCCCCATGCGCCCCCTCTGACCACACAATCACCTTCTCATAATTACGCAGTTCATCTCCACTCATCGAACCATACAACACGGCCGCGTCCAACGCCTGCGGCTGAACCGCCATCACCCGTTGCAAAATGCCGCCCCCCATGCTGTGCCCCATGGCGTGCATGGCGTTGCTGTCCGCGCGGCGCAACAGACCCGACGCATCTTGGCTTTGCTGTTGGATAATCGCCATGAGATTGAGCACATCCAGCGCGTATTCCACCCGAAATAGATTGTCGCCGCCGGTGTCTGACGGGGGATGATTGCGATAGCTGGGATGAAACACAAAGTAGCCCGCTTCGGCGAGGGCGTCCGCATAGCGGGTCGTGTAGGTTTTGGTCTGGTACGTATCCAGCGGCATGAAGCCATGTAGCACCAGCGCCACGGGAAAACGGGTGATCTCATCGGTGAGCGGCACATTCATGAAGCCGTACACCTCGAGGCCTTCGCTCGGGTATTTAATGAGGTAGCGGGTAAAGCTATCCGTGGTTTCTATCGTTTCCACCACTTCCACCAAGCCGCCGCCGTAGCTTCGGTTACGCAGTTCGGCGATGGTTAGCCCTGCGTAGGTTTGGTCGGCGGTGGGCAGGGGTGTGACGGTGGGCGTGTCCGTGGGGACGGGCAGGGGTGTCTCTGTGGGGGGCGGGGCGTAGGTGGCGGGTAAAGGAGGGAGGGTGGCGGCGAGGGTAGGCACAGGCACGGCCGTGGACATGAGCGTTGCCAGCGGCGGCAGGTCGGGATTGGATTGGGCCACGGCCGTGGGGTTGGCGCACGCCGTCAAAAGCAGAAGAGACGCGGCTAACAACAAAAAGAATGAACGTAGAGTCGATTTGATAAGATGCGTCATAAGTTTGGTATGCTGGTTGGTTTGCAGGGGCGATTGTAGCTAATTTGCTGACTGTGCTAAAGTATAGGCAATCTAACCGACTTCGGACAACCGAAAAAGCATGAAGGACGAGAGAAAAAGGACGAAAGAGGCCACGCCCTCAGCGGTTAGTTTTTTGTGCAACCCATAAATGACCAATACAGAAATAGGCAAAAATGAACAGCGAAATCGTTTTAACCCTCCCTACCCAACTTTATAAACGTATGCAACAATGGTCAACCTTGACCCAGCAAGACCTGTCCCAAACAGTCGCCGATGCCCTCGAATCTGCTTTTATCCCTTGGGCAGAGCTAGAAAATGCGCCCCCGATAAGCAACTTGCCTGATGACCAACTGCTTGCCCTCACCACAATCAGCATGACCCCCAACGAGGGAGAACGGCTGGACTTTTTGCAAGAAAAGCAACAAGACCATCCTTTAACACAGGCAGAGCAACAAGAGTACCAAACCCTGTTACAAACCTATCACTACCTCTGGTTACGCCAGTCACAAGCCTTGGCCGAAGCAGTTCAGCGTGGCCTGAGACCACCGATGAACGACGTGGATAATTTCTAAAGCAGAATAAATTCTCATGCCTCGTTTAACAGATGCTCTCCGTGAGCAGATTCGGCAGGATGCAGGGGAAAGATGTGGCTACTGCCAGACCCAACAGGAATATATGCCGTGGCCGCTAGAAATAGAGCATATTATGCCCAGAGCGCGTGGCGGTTTAGATGAACGAGATAATTTATGGTTAGCTTGTCGCTCCTGTAATGCGTATAAACGTGACCAAATACACGGCCGTGATCCTTTAACTGGTCAACTGACCCAACTATTCAATCCACGACGCCAGGAATGGGTACGCCACTTTAGTTGGAGTACAGATGGCACACGCATTCAGGGGAAAACTGCCTGTGGCAGAGCCACCGTTATCGCCTTAAACTTGAACAATCTTATAGCCGTGACTGTGCGACGCAATTGGGTTAATGCGGGATGGCATCCCCCTCGCACCTAGCCCCTCGCCCTTCGCACCCCCCTCCCATGAACCTCATCACCCTCGACAACATCAGCAAACGATACGGCGCACGCCTGCTTCTCGACCAAACCAGCCTCCTCATCAACGAAGGCGACCGCATTGGCCTACTCGGCCGTAACGGCAGCGGCAAATCCACCCTCCTGCGCCTCATCGCCGGGCACGAAACCCCCGACGACGGCCAAGTCACCATCTGGGGACACGTGCGCGTCCGCTACCTCGCCCAAGAGCCAGACCTCGACGACGACCACACCGTTCTCGAAGCCCTTTTCCAGAGCGATACCCCCCAAATGCGCCTCCTGCGCGACTACGAACGGGTCAGCTTTCGCCTGCAAGCCCAGCCCCATAATCCTGACCTGCAAAGCCAACTTATCGAGCTAAGTGACCAGATGACCCGCCACGACGGCTGGGCGGCTGAGGCCAACGCCAAAGCGGTCTTAACCAAACTGGGCGTGACCCAATTCACGGCCGAAATTGGTACGCTGAGCGGCGGTCAGCGCAAGCGTGTCGCTCTGGCCCGCGCCCTGCTCGACCCCGGCCACCTGCTCATTTTGGACGAACCGACCAACCATATTGACGCGGACGCCATTGATTGGCTCGAGGATTATTTGACCCATATGGAGTCCGCCCTGCTCATGGTCACGCATGACCGGTACTTTTTAGAGCGGGTGGTCAATCGCATTGTGGAGCTAGATAGACGGCAGTTGGTCAGCTATGACGGCAATTATCAGGCGTATTTGGCGCAACGGTCAGAACGGCAGGAGCAACTTTCCACGGCCGAGGAAAAGCGGCGACGGCTACTCGCCCGGGAGCTAGAATGGCTCCGCCGAGGCGCACAGGCGCGAAGCACCAAGCAAAAAGCGCGTAAACAGCGCATCGCCGAGATGCAAACGATAACCTATGACCGCAACGACAGCCGAGTAGCGATGGCTCTGGCGGGGCGGCGGCTGGGTAAAAAAGTCCTCGAAGCGCACAACTTGAGCAAGGCGTATGACGACCTCGTTTTGTTCAAAGGGCTTGATTTCAGCCTGCAAGCCGGTGACCGCATCGGCGTGGTGGGGCCAAATGGGGCGGGCAAAAGCACCTTTTTGGACGTGCTGGCGGGCAAAACGCCAGCCGATAGCGGCGAAATTATCTGGGGGCCAACGGTGCAACTCAGCTATTTTGACCAGCGCAGTGAAGATTTGCGCGACGAGATGACCCTCGTGGATTACATCACCGAACTCGCGCCGCTCATCCGCACGGCCGACGGCGAGCGCGTCGAGCCGCCCCAAATGCTGGAATGGTTTCTCTTTCCCCGCGAGGAACAGCGCACGCTGATAGGCAGTTTGAGCGGCGGGGAGAAGCGGCGGCTCTATTTGCTCCGCACGCTGGTGCATCAGCCCAACGTGCTGTTTTTGGATGAGCCGACGAATGATTTGGATGTGGAAACGCTGACCGTTTTGGAGGAGTTCCTTGATAATTTTGAGGGGGCGTTGGTCGTGGTTAGCCATGACCGTTATTTTTTAGACCGCAACGTCGATTTTATTGTGCCGTTTGACCCCGACGCACCAGCGGGCGTGCTGGGCACGCGCTACCCTGCGCCGTATCGTGCCGTCAAGCCGAGCAAACCGAAGGTAGAGAAAGCGCCAGCTACGTCTGTGTTGTCGTCCACGGCCGTGTCTCCCTCCCCCAGCAAAGAGCGCAAGCTGACGTGGAAGGAAAAGCAAGAGTTAGCTAAATTAGAAACCCGACTGCCAGAGCTAGAGGCGAAACAGGCGGAGCTGGCCGAAGCGATTAACACGGCCGGGAGCGATTATCAAAAGTTAGCGGAACTCTCCACGGCGCATGACGCCACCACGGCCGAGCTAGATGAGGTGATGCTTCGCTGGCTGGAACTGGACGAGCTAAGCTGAAACAGAGCCTCCCCTTTTCGTCATAACTGCCCAAGCTCGGTATAATTCGCCCAGATTCCCCCTCAGGAAATTACCAATATATAGCTTTGAGCCATAAGCTATAAGCTTGTTGTGTAACCACAAACGCTCTTGGTTAAAGGCTAGCTTACAGCTTACAGCTTACAGCTTACGGCTTATAGCTTAAATTACACTACGAGTCAAACCCTGACAAACTCACCCCATAGGAGAAATTAAATGGCATATCAACAGATTAAAGTTCCCGCCAATGGCGAAAAAATTACGTTTGAAAATGGCAAGCTGATTGTGCCCGATGAGCCAATTGTGGCTTTTATCGAAGGCGACGGCATTGGGATTGATATTACCCCCGCCTCGATGACGGTTTGGAACACGGCCGTGGAAAAAGCTTACGGTGGTAAACGCAAAATCCACTGGATGGAAATCTACGCTGGTGAAAAAGCGGCCGCCCACTACGAAGGCAACTTCCTGCCCGACGAAACCACCGAAGCGATGCGCGAATTTTTAGTCGGCATCAAAGGCCCCCTAACCACCCCCGTCGGCGGCGGCTTCCGCAGTCTCAACGTCGCCCTGCGCCAAATCCTCGACCTGTACGCCTGCGTGCGCCCCGTGCGCTACATTCCCGGCACGCCCAGCCCCATGCGCGAACCAGAAAAAATGGACATCGTGCTGTTCCGCGAAAACACCGAAGACGTTTACTCGGGCGTTGAATTTGTGGCTGATTCACCTGAAGCGAATGAAATCATCGCCTTCTTGTCCGAAAAATTTGGCAAGCAAGTGCGCGAAAAATCCGCCATCGGCATCAAGCCTGTCAGCGAATTTGGCACCAAGCGATTGGTGCGCCAAGCTCTGCAATACGCCATTGACAACAACCGCGCCAGCGTTAGCCTCGTCCACAAAGGCAACATCATGAAGTTTACCGAAGGGGCGTTCCGCGACTGGGGTTATGAAATCGCCCGCGATGAATTTGGGGCGCAACCGCTGGACGGCGGCCCATGGCACGTCTTCAAAAACCCCAACACGGGTGAAGACATCATCGTCAACGATGTAATTGCCGATAATATGCTCCAGCAGTTGCTGACCCGCACCGATGATTACGACGTGATTGCCACGCTCAACCTCAACGGGGATTACATGAGCGACGCGGCGGCGGCGCAGGTCGGCGGCTTGGGCATGGCTCCTGGTGGCAACATTGGGGACGGCATCGCCCTGTTTGAAGCAACGCACGGCACCGCGCCCAAATACGCGGGCAAAGATATGGTCAACCCTGGTAGCCTGATTTTGAGCGGCGAGATGATGTTGCGCTACATGGGCTGGCACGAAGCGGCTGACCTAGTCGTCGAAGCAACGGCCAAAACGATTCAGGATAAGACCGTAACCTATGATCTGCATCGCCAAATGGAAGGCGCGACCAAGCTGGCTTGCTCGGAGTTTGGCGAAGCGATCGCGGCCAATATGTAAAAAACGCGAGTGGTGTGCGGTGGGTAGTAGACGGTACATCGCACGTACCTTGCCCCTTGCACCTTGTACTGATAACACGAGGGCATGTCTCTTTGTAGATATGTCCTCGTTTTTGTTTGGATAGCTGACTAGCTGACTAGCTGACTAGCTGACTAGCTGATTTTTAGAGAGGAGAGGGCAACATGGCGCAACCGGTGAAGGTGTTGAGCATTGGGGGCACTGACCCGTGTGGGGCGTATGGGTTAGTGACGGATTTGAAGGTGTTTACGGCTCTGGGGGCGCATGGCATGGGGGCGGTGACGGTGGTGACGGCGCAGAATAGTGTGGGCTGGTATGGCGCGGAAGGTATCACGGCCGTGTTTCTCGCCCAGCAACTCGACGCGGTGCTGTCTGATTATGGGGTGGACGCGGTCAAGACGGGCTTTTTGGGGCGACCAGAAATTGTGCAGGTGGTTGCGGATAAACTGCGCGAGTATGAGGTACAAAAAGTGGTGGTTGACCCCGTGCTGGTCAATCAGCGGGGGCGGCGCATGTTTGGGGATGAGGTCACGGCCGTGTATCAGGCCGCTTTGTTCCCCTTAGCGACCATTATCACGCCCAACGTGGATGAGCTGGCCGTGCTGGCGGGCACAGAGCAGGCGGGGGCGTCGCAAATGGCTGGCTTGGTGGCGCGTTTTAACACGGCCGTGTTGCTCACTGGCCTCGAAAACAAAGCGGACGCCACCATTAGCGACTGGCTGATTACTCCCCACGCCGCCACGCCGACCTCATGGAAACACACCTACATTGACACCCCCAACACCGCTGGGAGCGGCGACACCCTCTCCGCCGCGCTGGCCGTTTATCTGGCCCAAGGGTTGCCGCTCGACCTAGCCAGCACCACAGCCATCCAATTCACACAACGCGCTCTCCAGCGCGGCGCACCTTGGCGGTTGGGACAGGGGAGTGGCCCGCTGGGCCTGTGGGGAGAGTAAGAGAGCGGAAGAGGAGGGGCTTCTCTGGCTTCTCTTCCTCCCTTGCTCTCAAAAAACGCTTGTCAAAGCTTCCTGACTTGGCTATGATACGTTCAGAATATTTTGAACGTATCTAAAGGAAAGAGGCAGATATGGAAAACTCTAACAAAAATTTGGCGGCGGTCAACGCCAGTACGGTAGAAGGACTTGGTCTTTTGGCGAGGTTTTTTGGGTTTAGCGAAGTGATGGGGCGACTGTATGGCACGTTGCTGATGAATCCTGAACCGCTCTCGCTGGATGAGCTAGCCGAATATTTACAAATTAGCAAGGGGTCGGTCAGCATGAACATGCGCTCGATTGAGCGGTGGGGCATGGCTAAAGAGGTGTGGATGAAGGGGGAACGGCGCAAATTTTACACGGCCGAGTCAGATATGTGGCAGGTCATTCGCAATATTCTCAGCGGGCGGGAAATGCGTGAGGTGCAACGGGCGTTGCATGTGCTGGAAGCGAGTGTAGAGAAGTTGCGCCAAGCAGAAGGGGAACTGAGTCGAGAAGAGCAGGAGCTAGCCGCCTACTATTTAGAGCGGCTGTCTGACCTGCAAGCTTTTTTCAAAATGGCGGATATGGCTCTGCAAATGGTCGTCGCTTCGGATGATGAGATGGATTTTGAGAGCATCTCCAAGCTGGAGTTGGCTTAAAAAAGTGCGAAGGGTGAGGTGCGAGGTGCGAGGTATTGTGTCAGACCGCGCACTCATCCTCCGCGACCAACCCCTTTATTCATTATTCATTTCTGAGTGCCCTGAAAAAAGAGGTATTTTTGCAAAATCTACCAGAGGTGGATTTCCGCGAAAAGGGGCTTTTTTCAGTAGGCTCATTTCTCATTACTAATTGACATAAATGCTAAAAATCGCTGTTGGCTCGCTTAATCCTGTCAAAAATAAGGCGGTGTCTATCGCCTGTCGTCGTGCGTTTGCCCCACACGGCCGTGAACTAAATTTCCAAAGCGTAGACGTGCCCACGGGCGTCTCCGCCATGCCGCGCACCCTAGCCGAATGCGTCACGGGGGCGCGTAATCGGGCGATGGCGGCGCAGAAACAGGCCAAGGCAGATTTTGGTCTGGGGCTGGAAGGGGGTGTAGAACAGACGCCGTTTGGGCTGTTTTTAGTGGGCTGGGTCGTTGTGGTAGACGTCCACGGCCGTGAAGGGGTCGGCTCATCGGGGCGGGTGCGTTTGCCCGAGCAGGTGGCTCAGCGAGTGCTGGCGGGAGAAGAGCTAGGCCCGCTGATGGATGAGCTAGTGGGGCGGGCAAAAACGAATCATCAGGAGGGGGCGATTGGTATTCTGACGGCAGGGAGGGTGGTGCGGGAAGAGATATTTGTCACGGCCGTGTTGCTGGCATTCGCGCCGTTTTTGACACCCGAATGGTACGGGGAGAGTGGAAAGTAAGAAGTAAAAAGTAAGAAGTAAGAAGTAGTAGGCGTGCGGCTCATGAGATGCCAAGCAGACCAAACTTTTCACTTTTCACTTTCTACTTCTCACTCAGGCTACGAGCTACTCCCAAACTGACGATTTGGTCTGGATAGAGAGCGCGTGGGGGGTAGACACGGCCGTGGGCATATCTGGCGCACCCGTGCGCAAACTCACGTCATCAATCAGCAAGTTGCTATTCAGCGATTCATCTGTGGTGACGATAAACTCAACCAGCACCGTTTGCCCCGCAAAAGCGGCCATATTTATCACGCGCCGCGCCCAGCCGTTGGTATTGTTGCTCGAGCATAAGTCAAACGCATCAACGACACTGCTTTGATTGATACGCAGAGAGAATTCATCATACCCACAATCATCATCTGACCCAATCGCATACCAAAAAACCAGGTGCGGATTACTGTTCGGTATCCTGACGGACTGGCGTATAACCGACGTCTCATTACTCGCTCCGCCTAGCCATGCCGCCCAACTGCCGCTATGCGGGGCAAGGGGTAAATCGTTGACATTGACAATCAGGCTGTAGCCGTTGGATGAGGATTGCTCCCAGCCTGTCACCCCTTGTTCAAAATCACCATTGACAAAAGAACTGCCTACAACGGGCGGTGCCTCAGATTTATTGGAGACAATAGGCAAAAATACAGACTCAGTGAAGGTGGTTGGGTCAATGAGATAGCCGTTAATCCAATTGGTATAGCGCGAAACCCGCGCCCAGACGCCTGGAGACTGCGGTCGGGCACAGCCATCGCCCCAACTGGTGATGCCGATGAGCGTCCAGTTGCCGCCTGACTGGACGGCTAGCGGGCCGCCGCTATCCCCTTGGCACGCATCTTTGCCCCCCGCTTCAAAGCCGGCACAAACCATGTTGGCCGTGACGCCATTGATCCAACTGCTACATTGGCTGTTGCTCAACACGGGAAGCGCGACTTCTTGCAAAATGCTGGCGGTATCGCCCCCTTCGGAGGTGGTTCCCCAGCCCGTTGCCCAGCCCGTTGCGCCAGCGAAGTCGCCCGCATTGCTTTGGGCTAAATCAATGGTTTGCACGGCTGAGTTAAGCGTAAACGGGGTGTTAACGCGCAAGAGCGCGACGTCGTTGTCAAAGTTGGTGGGATTGTAATTGGGATGGGTGATGATGGCGGCGGCGGTGCGGACTTGGCGGGTGGCTTCACTGCCCAGTGAAATATTGTGCGCCCCCATCGTGATTTGGACTTGTCCTGCCAGTTGTGTCCCGCTGGGGTCATAAACACAGTGGGCGGCGGTTAGCACCCAGTTGGGAGCGATAAGGCTTCCACCACATTGATATAGATTGTCGATGAAGAGGAAGGCTTGCCACGGCCATTCGCCGGGGGTGGCGTTTTGGCCGCCCACGATGCGGAGTGATGGGTTGGGTGTGGGGCGCGGCTCGTCTTCTTGTGCCACGGCCGTGTGGCTGAAAGATAGCGTGCCTAAAACAAACAGTAGGGTGAACAAAAAATAAGCAACATTTTTCTGCATGAGATTGCCTTTGGGTTGTATAAATTGAGGGTGGCAGGAACAGATACAAGGTGCATTATAGAAGCGTTACAGGCAATGTACAATGGTTGGTTTGCAGCTGTTCAGCCTGTTAGCTAGTCAGCAGTTCAGCTTGATTTTCGCCACACAGTCTGGTCATATTTGCACAGTTTAGTCGCCTAAAAAAGGAAGTAAGCGTTCAGACCTGACAGGTTTCTCCTAGAGTGATAGCCTGTCAAAGACGCCTCAAAAACCTGTCAGGCCTTGAGGAGGTGAACGATTACAAAAGGAAGAGAATTGCCAACCAAGCTGTTGCTGAGACGAAGAAATCCAGTTTGGTACGTAGTTTAGCTAGCTGACTGGTTGAAATGCTGACTAGCTGAACGCTTACGTTTAAATTTATCAGAGGTGAATGCATGTTAACGATAACGAATGGGGGGCGTGACCCCCTCACCCGTCCCACATTGTTGCTCGATGAGCGACAAGCGCAAATGAATTTGAAGCAGATGGCGGGGAGCGCGTCCACGGCCGTGGTCAACTTTCGCCCCCATTTCAAAACGCACCAGTCAGCCGCGCTGGGCGACTGGTTTCGGGCACAGGGTGTGACCCAAATAACCGTTTCTTCGCTCTACATGGCGCGTTATTTTGCTGACCACGGCTGGGAAGATATTACCGTGGCCGTGCCTGTGAATGTGGCGGCCATGGCCGAGATTCGCGCCCTAGCGGAGCGCATTCGGCTGGGCGTGCTGGTGGAAAATCCCACGGCCGTGGCGATTCTGGCCGCAAAATGCCCCCATCCGCTAGCCGTTTGGATCGAGGCGGATATGGGCTATCGGCGGTCGGGGGTGTGGCATGAAGACATAGTGCGTTATGTCGAGTTGTGTGACGCTATCACGGCCGTGCCTCGGTTTATGCTGGCTGGTTTGCTGACCCATGCGGGGCACAGCTACGGAGCGCGGGGGGTGGATGAAATCACGGCCGTGCATGAGCAAAGCGTGACCCGTTTGGTCGCGGTGCAAAGCCAATTGGCCGAGGCGGGCTACCCTGCTTTGCGCCTTTCGGTGGGGGATACGCCGACCTGTAGCGTGGTTGCGCCCGCTCAGTTCACGGCCGTGGACGAAATACGGCCCGGCAACTTTATCTTTTACGACCTAATGATGGCGCAGATTGGGGCGTGCCAGCCAGAGCAGATTGCCCTGGCGGTGGCTTGCCCCATTATCGCCCTTCATCCGGAGCGGGGAGAATTGCTGGTGCATGGCGGGGCAGTGCATTTTAGCAAGGAGCGGCTGGCGGTAGATGGGCAGGCGGTTTACGGTTACGCGACTGCGCTGACGGCTGAGGGGGCGTTTACGGGGGCGGATGAGCGGTTGGTGCTAGGCGGTTTGTCGCAGGAGCATGGCACGGTGCGCGTCAGTGACCCGACGCTGTTTGAGAAACTCCAATTGGGGGATTTTCTAGCTTTTTTGCCAGTTCATGCCTGTCTGACGGCGGATTTATTTGACCATTATCGCACGACACACGGCCGTGTGTACGCCCGTCTTCCCCGGCAGTTTTAATGAGTTGATCGGCGAAAAAGAGCGGTTAACTAGCTGAATCCCAGAACACGGCTAAAATAGTGGTAAAAGAAGATATAATTTGCCTATAATAACTGGACAAATTGCACAAATATTGCCTGCATCACCATCACCTACAGGTTCACCGAACACTTGACACTCAAAACCTAACGCCTATATATCAGAGAGGAATCGTTACATGTCGAAAGCCAAAGTTGCCATCGTGACCGACAGTACGGCTAATTTACCGCCTGAGTTAATTGAAAAACATGCCATCCACGTTATCCCGTTGCACATTCATTGGGACACCTCCGATTTGCTGGATGGCATAGATATTAACGCCAACGAATTTTACCAGCGGCTAGATGCGGCAGATACTTTGCCGACCACGTCTCAGCCTTCGGTGGGGGAATTTGCGGAGTTTTTCAAGCAGGTGGCTCTCAAAGCTGAAAGCATTGTGGGTATTTTTATTTCAGAGCGGCTGAGCGGCACGCTCGCTTCGGCGCAAGCGGCCGTGGATTTAGTCCCTGCTGTGCCCATTGCGCTGGTCGATTCCCAATCAACGGCGATGGGTCTGGGGCTGATTGTGCTGGCGGCCGTGCGCGCCGCCGCGCAAGGGTACAGCCATATAGAAGTGGCCGAAATTGCCCGCTCAAATGTGGCCCACACGCGGGTGCTGTTTGTGGTGGATACGCTTGAATACTTGCATAAAGGGGGACGCATCGGCGGTGCGCAACGGCTGTTTGGCTCTATGCTGGCGATTAAGCCGCTGTTGCATTTGGCCGAAGGGGAGGTGCGTCCGCTGGCGCGGGTGCGTACCAAAAAGAAAGCGGTGCGGCATATGCTGGATATTGTGACGCAAGACAATGAAGGGCAAACCCCAACGGTGCTGGTGGTTTTACAGGCGGCGGCTGGGGCGGAAGCGGATGAGGTGAAGGAGTCATTGGCTACGGAGTTTCCTGACGCTGAGGTGATGATAGCGGCTATTAGTCCCGTGGTGGGGGTGCATACGGGGCCGAAGGCGTTGGGCGTGGCTTATATGGTGGCTTAAAACTAACTACTAACGCACTCGAGGGCTGAGCCTGTCGAAGCCCGTCCTTTTGCCTTCGACAGGCTCAGGTAACGGACTTGTTGGTTCGTAGTTACTCGAGTAAAAACAACACGGCCGTGGTCAAAAAATCTGACCACGGCCGTGTTGTTTTGTTGTAACTGCTAATCGACAAGCTCAGCCCTCGACGGTCAAGAATTTGACGAATGGTGACCCGAGAGGTTTCATGCACCATTTACCCATTTACCATTTACAATTCAAATCGTGCTGGTTACGGCTCCCCGATTAACCCCTTGTCCAGCGTGTTATAACGTAACAAACCCAGCGCATCCATTTTGACCTGCGTCACTTTGTTGAGCGAAATGGCTAGGCGCGTTTCTTGGGTCAGGTTTAGCGTAGGGTACTCTTGTGCCCAGAGGGCCTGCATATCAGCATAAACTGCGTTGCGGGCTTCAGTATCAAGCGGGTCCACGGCCGTGAGTCGCGTCAACAACTGCGTCATTTGCGGACTGCTGTAGTTAGAGCAAACCGTATCCGTGTTAAAAATGAAGTAATTCATCCAAAACATGGGGTCAATGTAATAAGGAGGTTGCCCACTCGGCGGCCAGCCCAAGATAAAGGCGGGCGTATTACAAGTGGCGCTTTGCTGGCGAAACGAATCATACGGTGCGCCCTCCAGCGTGACCTGAAAAACGTCCGTTTCTTCCAACTGTTGCTTGATAAGCTGGGCATACGCCGCCTCAAAGGGAGAATAACGACCGTCGTTCACGTAGCTAATCGTAATGGGCAGGGGCGTGGCGGGGGTATAGCCGGCCAAGGCTAGTCGTGCCCGCGCCAAATCGAGGTCACGCGCTGGCTCGGCGGGTGAGTGCCCCGGTACATTATCGGGTACGGGGCTAAAAAGAGGCAGGCGCGTCTCTTGGAACTGGTCCAGAGCGGCTAAGGCGGGGCGATCTAGAGCGAGGGCAACGGCTTGCCGCACGGGGGGCAGGTTCCACGGCGGTGTATCCTGCTCAAAAACGAGATAACTTTTGAAAGTACTGGGTGCGCGCCAAACGGTATAGTCTGGCTGATTGCCCAGCGCGTTAATTTCGTTCAAACCAAGACCAATCCAGCCCACGTCAATGGCGTCCAACTCTAAAGAGCGTTGCATTTGCGGCCCGTCGTTATAAAAGCGGAGGGCGACGTTTTCAAAATTGGGCGTTGGCCCAGGCCATTGCGGATTGGCTTTGAGGCGTACCTGTGAGCCACTTTCCCAACTCATAATGGTGTAAGGGCCGATGCCGCCGCAGAGGCTGTTGCGATCTTCGGTGGGGAGATAACATGCTTCACTGACGATGAAGTAGGGAGGCGTCGCCAGCAGGGTGAGAAAATAGGGTGTTGGTTCGTCTAGCACGATGGTGACGGTTTGGGGGTCTACCACCTGCACGGCGTCTTCGTCGGCAAAGCCGTTTTGGTTGCTATCTTTCAGAATGCTGTTAACGAGAAAGTTGCCAAAACGGCTCGCCCGCTGGAGTGACCAGCGCACATCTTCGGCGGTAAAGGGGGAGCCATCGGGAAAAGTAAGGCCAGTACGGAGAGTAAAGGTGTACTCGAGGCCGTCGGCTGAAACGGTGGGAAAGTCGGCGGCTAACAAGGGTATGAGTTCGTTATCGGCCGTATGGTGCATGAGGCCGCTCATGACATTTGTTTTGATTTCCCAGCTAACGGGTTCGGGTGAAGCGGCAGGATCCATGTTGATTTCGGTGGCAACTAGGCCGACGACAAATTCGTTATCGAGCGTGCCTATCAGGGATTCGCCGGCGATGATTTGCTCTTGGGGAATGAGCCAAGCGCGAACAAGGCGGGTTGTGGTTTCGTCGGTGTGGGCTTGGGTAATGGCCGCATTAAGCGCGGTGAGCAAGGCTCGATTTTCAGCGGCGACGGCGATGCCGTATTGTTTGTGGCTGAGCCAAGCGTCTTGCCCTTCACCAACTTGGCGTAACTGCTGATAGTAGTTGCTGGTGAATTGTTCGGCGTCGTCGCTGTCAATGATGATGGCGTCTACGTCGCGGTCAACAAGGGCTTGTAGGGTGTTGGGCACGGTATTGAACAAGATGAGCCGCTCGTTGCCATTTTCGTTTGTTTCTTCGTCTTCTGCATCGAGGGCAGGACGGGGTAAGCCAAGAATGTCCACGGCCGTTTGCTCACCACTGCTGTTGGCTTGTACACCGATACGGGCGTTGGGGGCAAGGTCGTCGAAGCTGTTGACGTGGCGTTCGTTGGCGCGGACGACGAGCACTTGGCCGACTTCTAAGTAGGGGATGGTGAAGGTGATGCCGGGGGGTGGGGTGTCGGGTATGACGAGGGCAGACACGGCCGTGTCAAATTCCCCCTGCGCCACGCTGGGCAACAAGCCATCATACGGCGTGACCACAAAGTCATAATCAAAATCAGCTTGGGCACTTAGATTGGCTATTAAGTCCGCTTCAAAGCCTACCACACGGCCGAATTCGTCAATGGTGGCGAAGTTGGGGTCGCGGGCAGGGGCGTCTATGGCGACGGTAATGAAGCTGATTTCTTCAGCGGTGGCGGGATAGCTGGGGCGCGTGGGGGTCGCCACGGCCGTGGGTTCGCTTGTTGGTTGGGCGGGGGGGGCTGGGGTTTCTGTGGTTGACTGGGCGCAACCAACGAGGACGAGCAATAAAAGTAGGAACACGGCCGTGGGCCACGTTATTTTTTGTTGATGGTGCATACCATTCCCTCATTTGGCTAACTGACCTGTCTTATTTTCAGGTCAGGCAACAGCAAATGAGTATAACATCTTCACCGACGGGTGCGTAAACATCGTCCGAGCTTTAACCAATTTATCAAGTCGAGGGGGGAAATCAAAGAGGAGATCGGCAGAGAAGGTCACTTCTACGTCAACAAAAAGACAGACTCGACTCTATCAAGGAGGCCGCCGTGAGGCGGAATGTTGGGCAGAAGTGACCTTGTCAACCGAAATGTAAACGGTGTGGTTATCAGCAAACAACAATAGCTTCCCATGGGGTGCGTTGCGGGAGCGATGAAACTGCGATGCGGCGACGGTGTGGGCGGCGATGAACGGGGGGATGTTAGGAAGCTTGTTGTTGTCAATGCTCTGCCGCAGGGGAAATGAAGCAGTGATGGGGCAGAACAATCAATCATCAGGTGGGTGTGATGTGGTGACAATGTTAGCTACAGTGCGGCTACGTTGCTGATAATTTGACTGATATACATAGTATAGGTGATTCACAGCGGAGGTGCTGTCTCGTTTGTGTGACAGGTTTGTGACGGGTTTGTGAGTGTTGACCCGCTACTTTATCACTCGGCGAGGGTATACCCCACGCCGCGCACGGTGCGAATGAAAGGGGTGCTGTCGTCAATTTGGCGTATTTTTTGGCGAATGCGGTAAATATTGGTGCGGATCACGTCGCTGGCTTCGACAGCGGAGATGTCGTCGTAGCCATGAATGGCTTGCACAATGTCTTGGGGGCTGACCACGCGGGGGGCTTGTTCGGTGAGGTAGGTGAGGATGTCAAACTCGAGGGAGCTGAGTTCGAGGAGGGTATTTTTGAGGTGGATGGTGTGGCGGATTTTGTCGATGGTCACACGGCCGTGTTGTATCTTCTGCTCCGCTTCTGGTTTGGTTTCACTTTCTTTCAGCACATCATCTGGGAGCGGCGGGCGTGCTATAGCTGGCGGGGGCGATTGGGACTCACTTTTGAAGGCACTCAGTAGGGACAGATTCTGCTCAAGCTTGGTCAGGATGCTGTCTTGCTCACGCAGACGAAACCGTTTTTGCAGGCCACTGGCAATACTGGCGCGAATCTGCCTGGCTTCGCACGGCTTGAACAAATAATCATGTGCCCCTTCGCGCAGAGCGGCCACGGCCGTTTCCAGCGTGCCGTGCCCCGTCAGCAAGACCACTTCTGTCTCGGGCGCGTGTTGGCGAATCTCCTGCAAGACATCAATCCCACTCATGCCCTTGCCCAAATTGAGGTCTAAGATAGCCAAATCAAGCTCGTGGTTGATGAGCGGGATGGCCGCTTCACCGCTGTCAGCCAGCACCACCGTATGTCCATCTCGACGCAGGAGATGTTCCAGAAAGAGGCGAATGCCATATTCATCTTCGACAACTAAAATGTTTCCAACTAAATGGCGCATGGTTTTGGTATGCAGGAACCGCTATGCCTAGTTTACGGTGGCAGTGGGGATAGCTGGCAATAAAATGGTGAAGGTGGTGCCTTGGCCGAGGGTGCTGTCTACAAAAATGTGTCCGTTGTGGGCTTGGATGATGTTGTAGCTGATGGAAAGTCCTAGGCCAGAGCCATCTTCTTTGGTGGTAAAAAAGGGTTCAAAAAGTTGTTCAAGGTCGGTGGGGGTCATCCCACAGCCGTGGTCTTGAAAGGTGATTACCACGGCCGTGTGTCCCAAATCCATCCCCTCCTCTTTTGTCGCCAGACGCGCCTCAAGCAACAACTCGCCGCCATCGGGCATAGCGTCTAAGGCATTGAGCAAAAGATTGAGAAAGACCTGCTTAAGATGGTTGGGATTGGCGAGAATGAGAGGCAGATTGGCCGACCAAACTTTATAGACTTTGACCCGCGCATATTCTAACTGTTTCTGCGAAAGTTCCAAAATGCTGTCCAAAATATCGGTCAGTTGTGTGGGGTACTGCCCCTCTTGGGCAGGGCGATAAAAATCACGCATCCGCTTGACAATGCTGGCCACGCGCACCAGTTCGCTTTGCACAATCGCCAGATAGGAGTCCACAGCGCGTTGGCTATCCGCATCAGCTTGTGGCGTCTCTAACTCTTCAGTGATCAGCGTTAAACAGCCCTGAATGGCCTGAATGGGGTTGTTGATTTCATGGGCGATAGAGGCGGCCAAGCGTCCCAGCGCACTGAGCTTTTCCGCTTGGATAAGTTGCGCCTGTGATCGGTGTAACTGCTGGAATTGGTGGCCTAATTGGCTATAGAGTTGGGCATTTTTTAGGGCGATGGCGGCCCAACTGGCGGCCGCGCCCAGCAGATGAAGTGCGTCGGGCGCAAAATGGTCTGGCTGACTGTGGACTGCCTCCAGCACACCCAGCGTACTGTTGTCCACAATGATAGGGACGGCCAGCAACGCTTGCGCCTGAAAACCACTGACGATTTCCGCTTCTTGATAAACCGGTTGCGTTGATTGCTGGCGATTATAAATGGCGACGGGCTGTCCCGTGCGGATAACGTCCCCCACAATGCCTTGGTCAAGGGGCATGATGCTATCTTGCAGGCGTACGGCGCCGGGGCCGCTCACGGCCGCGAATTCGAGGGTGGGTTCGGTGGGGTGGCGCAACAAAACGGCTACCCCTTCCGCTTGGACAAGGGTGGAAACTTCGTCAATGATGCCCTGAAGCACCTCATCTAGCTCCAGACTGCGCGTCACTTTTTGCGCCATCTCCTGCATGGTGATGATTTGCTGAACGTAACGCTGGTTGTTGCGTTCTGATTGCAGGCGGCTGATGGTTAGGCTGAGCTGGCTGGCGATGGTGGTGAAGAGCCGCTGGGCGAAGGGGTCGAAGCTGTGGCTGGTGCGCCGCTCGGCGTCGAGAACGCCTAACACACGGCCGTGGGAAATGAGCGGCACGCATAGCTCGGCCGCCATGTGGGAACCAAGGTCAAGATAGCTGTCGTCCACGGCCGTGTTGGGCACGTAGCGCATTCGGCGATCGGCCGCCACCCGTCCTGTAATGCCTTGCCCCAGCGGAATGGGGCGTAAATGGGCGTAATGCGAGCGCGGTTCGTGCCCCGGATGCACCGTTAAGGCTGTGCCCGACGGCGTGAGCAGAAACACGACAAACAGGTCAGCTAGTTGATGGTCATAAATGATTTGGGTAACTTGGTGAACGAGGTTGTTTTCGTTTTGAGCTTCGGCGCACGCTTGGGCGACGGCGTACAGGATGCGTAGCTCTTTGAGCTGGCTGGTTGGCTCTGCTTCGGTTTGGCTTTCTAGGTCGCGCACACGGCCGTGGAGAGCGTTATTTTCCACCTCCAGCTCGGCCAGCCGCGCCTGCATCTCCTCTAATGAAACCGCATTCATATCTGCCTTTCCCTGCCTACTCTTTTTGATAAGCACTCAGCTAGTCAGCATTTCAGCCAGTCAGCTAGCTAAACTGCGTACCCAACTTCATTTTTTCCGCTCAATAACAGACAGGTTGATGCTTCGCTTCCTGTTTTAGACTCAGCCGCTCCAATATAATCAAATCGTGTCGAGAAAAACAAGCTGAACTGCTGAACTGCTGACCGGCTGAGACGCTAATCACCCGCTCCCACTAGCTCGTAAATATGCAAAAGCTGGCGGCGTTGCTTCAGCGCAACTTCGCCCAAGGCAAGCACTTCT
Organism: Promineifilaceae bacterium (SeqCode); assembly: GCA_041745395.1. Classification (GTDB taxonomy): domain Bacteria; phylum Chloroflexota; class Anaerolineae; order Promineifilales; family Promineifilaceae; genus Hadersleviella. The sequence continues at coordinate 18,626 of JBGTIZ010000400.1, forward strand.
AACGGATGGGGCACAGCCGCCAGCGTCGCTTCACTGATAATGATTTGGCCGCCAGCGGCGCGGGCACACAGGTGATACGCCACGTTGGTGGTGTCCCCCATCACCGTGTATTGATACCGCTCTTTGACCCCCAAATAGCCCGTCGTGACCAAGCCCGTATGAATGCCCATACCAAATTGCAGACTGGGAATGTGCGCTGGTTTCTGCCCTAAAAAGGTCGTCAAATCTTGCCGCATAGCCAGCGCCGTTTGCACCGCCCGCCATACGTGGTCTGGCTGTTCCTGCGGCAAATTAAAGGCATACATAACCACAGCAATTCCCGCAGGTAAAATCTGATATGATGGTAACCGCGTTTTCGTAAAGATTTAAAGAAACAAGAGGCTACATAATGAAGATAAGAAAGCATTTATCAGCAGATGGATTAATCAAGATGGTCAAAAGAGGGTTCAA
>JBGTIZ010000401.1:0-7935 GCA_041745395.1 Promineifilaceae bacterium (SeqCode)
GGGCGGTGCGGAGGTCGTCGTATAGTTGGCCGTCTATTTTGTGCGCCCGGGCATAGCGGAGGCAGAGGATGAGCTGGGGCGCGTAGCGGCGGGCTTCGTAGGGCATGACGCCATACCGCTTGGTTTCATCGATGTAGTCGGCGAGGGTGGCCGTGATGACGGCCTCGGCCGTGTGGCGGTTGATTTGGTTAGCCTCTACGCCTAATTTGTTGACTGTAAAAACGGGGTCATTGCCCCATTTTCTGGCAATAGACTCGGCCAGCCGTGCCTCGTTTACTTCAGGCGTGTTAGAGAGGGAAACATCCAAAACGCGACAAAATAGATTGAGCGCACCCTCGGACATGCCCTCGACCGCCTGCTCAATGAACCGCTCGACGGCGATCACGGCCGTGTCCGTAGCGGCCGACATTTGCCCCGCGTACCATTCATAACGGCGGCCAAGGGGCTGGGCCTCATAGTCGATTTCGACGGGGGCGTCGTCGTTTTCTTCCGTCGTGGGGATCAGGGCGAGCAGTTCGTCGTATTTGAGGCGGCTGGTGGCTAGAGTCGCATAGCGGCGGCCGCCTCCCAATTCCCAACCGCCAGCCTCGCCGCGATAAATTGGCAGGTTTGTATAATTTTGGTCGAGGTTGGCCGTCACGATGATATGCTCGCCGATTAGGTCGAGGTGGTTGTTTAGCGCATCGCAAAGGGTCGCGGCGTTGCGGTGGTTCTTGCTCCAGTATTTGATCTCTTCTTCGATGTAGGCGTCGTGTTGATACTCCAGCACCAGATCGGCGGCCACGGCCGTGGCCTGACTGGTGGCTAGTATGCGGCTCTTAGTGGCGTGGCAGGTCGAGTTAACACAGCGGCGGCCGTTATTTGCGCGCAAATTAAACGTACAGCCCTTGCACTTCTTTTGTACGACCCCGACCCCCTGCACCTCGTCCGCTTCCATGCTCGCTGGGATTGCATCAGCATACAAAATCCAGCCAGCCGCCTTTTTGCGGATCTCATCGCTGGTCATGTCGCCAGAGATGGCCCGGGCAATAACATCGGCTGGCTTGATTGTCTCCCATTCGCCCACCTGATAATCAGCGTCTATGAGCTTCTGAACGTCGAGCAGGGCCACGGCGGCCCGCTCACTAATGAGGCCGCTCTGGTTGGCGGCCTGCACCGCCTCCGGGAGCTGTAGCAGGCGCAGGCGGTTAGCGACCGTGGGCTGGGCAATGCCCCACCTCTCCGCTAATGATTTTTGGGTGTATTTTGCGCCATTGCTGAGGGCGTCGAGCGCGTCCGCCATGAGACGCGCCTCCTCGACCGCTGACAGGTTGCGCCGTTGGGCATTTTCAGCCCACACCGCATCAAGCATCTGCTCGTCGGTGGCTGGGGTTAAGCTAATAAATACCAAGCCGTCCTTATACCGCTCGTCGTGTTCTTGGAGCCAGCGCAACGCCTCCAAGCGGCGGTGACCGTAGAGCAATTCGATACGGTATTTGCTCTGGTGCGATTTGGTCAGGCTGTCCCCTTTAATCTTCAGGTTCACCACGTCCCCCGTGGTGCGGTCAACCAGTCGGCCGCGTGGGATCTGCATGATCCCCCTGCTCTCGGGGTATTGGTCATACGCCGCCGCTATCTGCTGAGCTAATTCCGAAATGTCACCATATTCAACACGTCGTTGGTATGGGTTTTGAACAATCATGCTGTTAGGTACGTTAATCATGAGCAACCTCCTCAATTATGCTTTTTACTCGATTGAATGTATTGCCGTTTTTGGAGCCGTAGAGCAATTTAGCCACGGCCGTGTAAGAGTTGAGATTCTTCCACCAGTACAGGATCTGCTGACGCTCCGCCCGCGTCATGGGTACGTTTGGGTCAAGTTTTAGATCGGTTCTGACGGGTTCTAGCTGAACCGTTCTGAACGGTTCTAAGGGTTCTACCAGAGGAACCGAGCGGGTTCTGGCGGGTTCTGGCGGGTTTTGGTCGTAATCAGGCCGCTGGTCTATGGTGTAGCCACGGGGTAGGGTGGGGGGGCGCATGGTGAGCCAGCCCACGGCCGTGGCTAACAACATCAGCACAACCAGCACGGCCAACAGGCCACCAACAATCAAATCGATGTCAGTCGCCGCCCGTGCCGTTTGCTCCTCAAATCTCAACAGGGTAGGGGGAATGTCGGCTAACACGGCCGTGTCACTCTCCACGGCCGCCAGCCGTGTTTCGACGGCCGCCACGCGGGGAACCAGAGCGGAATGAGCGGCGAGCGCATTGTCAGCCACGAGCCGCGCATCCCGCGCCGTGTCGGCCGCCAAAAGCACGGCCGTGTTGTCCTGCACCACGGCCGGGGCTGGGGCCTGCTCCACATTCACCACGGGATTGCTGTTGCTCTCCACGCGCACGGCGGGGGCGGCGTATACATCCACGGCCGTGGACGGGTTCACGGCCGTGGGCACGGGCAATACATCGGCTGGCTCATGCGTCGGTTCATACACCGCACCATAGATAATCAGCAGACCAGCCAAACAAACGGCCAACAAAATTAAAAAGCGACGGCCACCCCCTCCGCTACCTTTGCTTACTTCGGGATAATCCTTATAATCTTGCATGGTTCATTACCACCTAGCACGGCCGTGAGTTGTTCGCTCACGGCCGTGCGCTTTTTAAGACCCAAACAACATTGGGGCGTTATTCTCAGTCAGCCAATCAAATTCCGTGTACTGCCTAACATCTGCTACCAAATGCCCACCCCACTCCTCAACATCACCAGACCATTCCTCATTAAACAGAAATTCAACCCACTCAACGGCATAATCTTCAGGTTTTATGCCATCCTCGATGACACATTCAGGCACAAGAACAATGTCCCGCCTGCTATGTAAAACATCGTTGCTTTCAAGACACTTGCCATCCTTATAGAGTTTCATATCCACAATAAATTTGAGATTGCTCATTAGTTCACCCCAACCATTACAGGACGTACCCCCGCCCTAAACTCCTGCCAGAGCCGTTTCTCATTCAAAACAGCATTGCGCCACACATTACAAAACCGCTCACAATCGTTTTCTGAATTCAGATAACCATTGGCGATCCTCATCCGCAAATCCGCAGAGAATGTAAGACCCAGCCCCACCTTACCCAGAGATTTACCAATCGAGCGGGAAGAAGCGGCGTGAAAGTTTTCTGCACCAGATACCTCAAAAATTGCGGCCATGTCCACATACAAGACACGTCCCTCCGCGTGAATGTAGTCTGGTTTTTTGTTCTGCTTTCTGTATCCAATCATGATAATCACCTCAGAATGGTGGTTCGCAGTCGGTGCAGAAAATGCTACCCTGCTCCGCATCCTCACCACATACCCGGCACGGCTGAACAACCACGGCCGGAACACCTGCCACACAGCGGGGGCATTGCGCCTCCAGCGCATAAATTGCGCCGTCATTGTTTCGATGGTGTACGACCAGCGCGGCCGTGACCACACCATCACGCTCGATACTGTCCTCAGCCATAAAAACGGCCCCACACTCGCACCGATAATAATCAGAACCTAAATCAATTCCTGTCATGAGTTCACCTCGAAAAATTAGCGGTAGGGGCTACCGCCCCAAAGAATAAAGCCACCCCAAAAGCCACCCCAAAAGCCGACCCAGGCTCCCCGATTACCCCAGAGGGATCGGCTCATCATCCTCCGACTCATCCCAAATCAAACTCGAGCGCACATGCCAGACCCAGTGACGCTCCCCATGCACTCGTTTCAAAAGCTTATTGCGCCCCTCGTTCGTCTTGAGTAGGTGGCCCAGCGCGGCCAACTGCCGGCCGACGCTGTTCGCGTCGAATTCATTCAGGCGGTCATCGAGCTGGCGGCGGTAGGTACTCACGGCCAAATCAGGTAACAGATAGGTCACAGCACCATCACGCCAGCCGATTAACCTATCCCGATCCATTGAAAGCACGTCTTTATCGCCAATATCGGCAATCAGTACCCGCCCCGTGGCTACCAACTGGCTAAGTCCAGCCAAAAACCTTGTGGCCTCTAGGGCACTATCTGTACTGGTATTCAGCATCTCGGCCGAGCCAGCCAGCCCTAGCCTATGTTTCGCCGTGTACTTAAAAGCCAGCTCACCTAGCCCGCTGGGAGCCTCGCACAGCACCCGCCAGCACAGGGCGTTGATGGCTAAGTTAGAAGCCACGCGGAGTTTGTTCTGCGTCTCTTTTTTGTGGGTCATCAGCCAATCAGCCCACACCCGCCGCCCATCCTCATAATCCTCTTTGAACTTGTCTAAATTGGTGCTAGCTAGCCACATGAGCCAATGCAGGCCCACGGCCGGCAGATGCTCCGCCAGCAATTGCGCCTGATGCAGTGGCTCATTGATAGTCCCCCCCGCCCAAGGAAACTCTAGGGGCAGGAGCCGGGCCAGCGCGGCCGCATCGATGCCGGGCAATGCCTCGCCGGTGAAGATGGGCAGGGTGTAAATGTCGGCACTGTCTCGCAATTCGCTGTTACGGTTCAGGCGTTTCTTTTCGCCGCCCTCGATAATGGCGTGCATGAGGTTTACAAATGCCCGCGAGCCGCCGCCGGTGTTCGGTTTGTAGTTGTCAATTAAGAGCGGCAAATCTTGGGCCATGCTGGCGAGTTTCATCATGGCGTTCTGGGTGCTACCCTGACCCCACTTGATGTACTGCTCATCTTGCACATGGCCGGCCCCGTAAATACTCATGGCCGTGGTTATCCACGACGTTTTGAGCGAGCCAGTACGACCGACGATAAAGACGCCATAGCGACGGTTACGCAGGCCCAGCAGGTGCAGAAGAGGCGCGCCAAACAGGGCGGACAAAACCACCGTAGAGAGGCCGGGATCTAGGGCATTTATCAGCGCATCGAGCGCGACCAGTCCCTGATCCAAACTACCCCCGGCCACGCTGTAGGGCAGGTCGCTGGGCAGATGTATCTCGACCCCAGTCGGCTCCAGTCCGGGAATGAGGAAGCGGCGGGCGGCCGTCCAGCCCGTGCGGTGATAGCGGTCAATGAGACGTAAATCCCCATTTGTGACCGTTTTAATGGCGGCCGGGAGATGCTGGGACATGCGCGGGTAAATGGGATCCAGCGGGCAACGGCTACCAATAGAGGCGCGGAGCTTGGCCTCGCTCTCAAAATCCTCGGCCGTGATGTCCAGCTCAAAAACGCCGCTACGCCAGCCCGCCCCGCGCAAATGGTATGAGCGCGTACCATCCTCGGCCGTGGCAACTGATTTTATTTGCACGCCAATATCTGCGAGCGGCTTGGTTACCTGGTCGCCGTGGCGGTCGTACTCAATCAGCACCAGCCGCCCCTTTTTCATATGGTAGCCGGCGGGCAGGTCATCATCGGCCGGGGGGCCGGAGCCGTTGCTGGTGGACGGGTTGGCCGGCTCGTATAGGCGCGGTTTTGTTTCAGTGCGTTTGAGGGCGTTACGCCATTGCCGGGCGATTTCTTTCTCTGGCATGTTGTGGCGCGTTTTGGCGGCCGTGTTCACCTGCTCCCATGCGTCCTCTTTGGATAGGTGTCCACCGTGAACCAGCTCGGCGAGGGCGCACATACCGGCGAAGGTTGTGGTCGATTTCCCTTGTGGGTTGTCGCTGGGGTCATTTATGATTTTGTCGAGGGAGCTGGCGACGGCGGCATCTGCCCACGTTTGCCAGCCGGTGTAATTGGCGCCCGGGGCGACCCGGGCATCATCAGGTATACGGCTCATAATCAAATCCTGTTAGTTATTAGCGCGTAATCGGCCGTGGCGTCGAGGGGGTAACGTGGATCACGGCCGCCGTCGATGATCGGCTGGCGTTTCAGCTCGGCGAGGGCGGCCGTGGCACTGGTCACCAGAGCTTTATTGCCCCGTACCAGATGCCCAAATGCTTCCCGCTCTTCGTCTGTTTCCGCCCGATCTAGCCACAAATCCAAAATTTCCGCCTCTTCTTGGCGTCGTTTTATTTCCAGCTCGAGCAGGTCTATGAGCAAGGCGGCGGTAGCAGTTGTCAAAATCGTAATGTGGTTCATATTTGCTCCTCTTATTGGTTAGCTTTCGGGAGGTTATTGGTGTTCGTTAATGAAGCAATTGATTATTTTTTGATGGATCTCGAGGCAAATGGCTCGAGCCAGCGCAATATAGGCACTTATCGGCAGAGGTTGGGCAAAATGTCCGACCAGTTGCCTGATAGGGTGGAAGATGTCAGTTTTAGGGATTTATCGGCGTGGGTGGTTGCCCTGCGTCGGCAATCGGCCCGGTATGTGGGGCACGATTACCGCGAGACAGTGGCGGGCGGTCTGAGTGGGGCGACTATTCAGGGGATGGTACAGGCGGCGCGCACATTTTGGCGGTGGGCAGAAGCGCGGGGGCTGGTGGATCAATCACCAGCGGCGCATCTAAAGCGGCCGACGTATGACCCCATGGCCAGAGATAAGGCCATCGGGCTGGAGGATGTGCAAAAGTTGCGCCAAACGGCCGTAGAGCTATCAAAACTAGAGAATTGGCTCTTGGTGCGTGATGGTGCGTTGTGGCTGTTCGCTATGGACACGGCCGCCCGGGCGGGCGAGGTGTGTAGCGTGGAGGTGTGTTCGTGTGGAGCGTTGGAGCCGGAGAGGGTAGAGGGGGGGCTGGCGTTTAGCGCGGCCGTGGTGGGGAAAAGCGGGGCCGCCCATGTTTACTACACGTTGCCCACCGCTCAAGCCATCGCGCGTTATATTGCGGTGCGGCCAAATTCTCACTACAATGAGCTTTGGTTAAGCAAGTCACACACCCCGCTAACCACAGGCGCGTTGTACCAAGCGTTTCAGCGGTTAGCCGGCCGGGCAGGCGTTGCCCGGTCGAATCCCCAAGCGTTGCGCCATACCAATGGACTACATTACACCACGGCCGGGAATTTAGCCCTAGCTCAACGAAAGCTACGGCACAAAGACCCAGCGACCACCGCCCTGTTTTATTCACAACAGAATGACGATCGTGTTAAATCTGCCACCTGTCGCCTGAGCGTTTTAGGAGATGATGACTCTTAATCCGCAGGTTGAAGGTTCGAGTCCTTCCAGGGGCACACAGTTAGTCAGAGATAAAACAAAAAAGCCCCGCTTTCGCATTAACGCGAAAGCGGGACTTTTTGTTTGTTCACCCAAGAAAGTATGCTCGTTCCCCAGACAAAAAAATAGTGGTGAGAGCCGAGCAACTCTCACCACCATCCGTAAAAAGTACTGTACACCAAATAAGGAGGTCAAACCATGAAAAAACGTCTTACTATTCGTCTTGCCATATCCCAAATTTGTTACTTGTTTACCTGACCTAACAATACCGAATTTGCCCTACTGGGGCAATGCCTCTGTGGTCATGGGAGATAGGTCATGGGTCATAGGCGGGCTTACTCTTTCAACCCCGTTATCAAATCCACATAATCCTGCATAGCTGTTTCTTTTGATAGGCCTTGCAGATGTGCCCACGCATCATATTTGGTACGGCCGACGGGGTCGGTAAAGCCAGGACGTTTGCCGATTGCATCCCCTTGCGTGGCCTGTTTATAAAGCGCATAAATCTGGATCATGACATCATTTGACGGCCGTGACGGCAAATTCTGGGCATCAGCGGCCGCTTGGTTAAATTGCGTTTGCAAATCGGACATTGTTTCCTCCTGTGTGAAGTGAGAAGTAAGCGGTGAAAAGTGAAAAGTGAGAAATGAGAAATGAGAAGTGTGCCCATTTGTGGCTCTGTGGGCATTCACAGGGCCAGTTAGCGGCCACCTTGGCTAAACAAACCACGTCCAGAGAACAGCCACCTGACACATGATACGTGAAACGTGACACCAGCAATTCCCGCAGGTAAAATCTGATATGATGGTAACCGCGTTTTCGTAAAGATTTAAAGAAACAAGAGGCTACATAATGAAGATAAGAAAGCATTTATCAGCAGATGGATTAATCAAGATGGTCAAAAGAGGGTTCAA
>JBGTIZ010000402.1:0-6760 GCA_041745395.1 Promineifilaceae bacterium (SeqCode)
TTGAACCCTCTTTTGACCATCTTGATTAATCCATCTGCTGATAAATGCTTTCTTATCTTCATTATGTAGCCTCTTGTTTCTTTAAATCTTTACGAAAACGCGGTTACCATCATATCAGATTTTACCTGCGGGAATTGCTGACCTTTTTAGGCTTTTCGGCCACGGGAACCCACGTTTCCGTTTTGCCCTGCCTGACCGCCACGAGGTCGCGGGTGGCGCGGCGGGGTTTGTACTCGAGTAGCCCTTCGTAGATGGAGCCAATCTGGCGCACGCCCAGAGTGCGATAATCGACGTTTTCCCAGCGATACGCTTTTTTACCGTCCGCCACTTCGCGCCGAGCCAGCACGTTGATGGCTTGGGCGAGATGCCCATCCCCCACGTAATAATCAACCAAAAAGGGGTGCAAATCGGGGTTAAACAGACCGCCGTTGTAGCGGGGCACGCCCAAATATTGTTTGAGCTTGGGGTCATGGCCGTTAATGAGGGTGAATAGTTCCGGTTCTTCAGGAATTCAGGGGGTTGACATCAAATGATGCGCAAAACGCCATGTGCGTCCAGAGAGACCCGCGCATCACATATTCCATTTCAGACCAAACCCCATGAGATCCCAAAGAGCCATAGTTCCTCAAGGCGACACCAGAGCAGGCGGCTGGTGAGCGGGAAATCGCGCCCTTTGTCCAACTGGTCGGCGATGTCTTGCGCCAGTTGGGTCAGACTGCGCTCGGCGTAGTCGGGGTTGCCCATCGGCAACAGGCCGCGCCGTTCGCCGTAAAAGAGAAAGATGATGCGGTAAAGCAGATAAAGGCTGTTGTCATAAATGGCGGGCAAGTCATCCGCCGTGAGGTTATTGCGGTCCGGCTCGATGAAGCCTTGAATCAGATGCTCAAGGGCGCGATAAGCGTTGTCGCGCAAATCTTCTTCTAGCTCTTGAGCGTAGCGCGTGCTGGCGGTCAGCGCTTCTTGCAAAAAGGTTCGCCCTTGGGCGTCGGGTCGGAAGTTGGCCTGCTGGAAAAAGAGGACAAAAAAGGCGGCGATGGCACTGTTTTGCTTGGTGATGGCTTCTTCAAGGTCAAGCTCAAAGTAAACGTCCAGCTTGTAGCTACTATCTTTATGAAGCAGACGCCACACACGGCCGTTGCTCAAAATCCCCCACGTCAGCCCCGTCGCCCGCAGATAATAATCTATCTGGAACATGGGGTTGTTGTTGTCAAAGTTGACTTGGCCCGATTTGAGCTTGCGGTCGAGCGAGATGCCCCACTTTTTGACCTCACCCACGGCCAAGGCGTCGTTGACGTAGGCGTCTGTTTTTTGGGTGGACACGGCCGTTTGGCGGGTGGCGTCATCGGGGAAAAAAACGTAGTCGGGAAACTTGACCCCCCGCTCTTGCAGGGCGGGGATTTTGGCTTGCCCTTCGTAGGTGTGGCCGAGGTAGGTGAATATCGGTTTGAACCAATGTTCCTCGAGTTGGCTTTCGCTGTAGTCGGGGAGCTGGTTCCGTTCTTGTTCGTAGAGGGGTTGGAGGAAGAGGAGGAGGTCACGGCCGTGTTTGACCGCCGCGTGCCACTGGTTGCGCCATGCGTCGCGTTCTTTGAGGATGTTATCGAGGTAATGGTTGGAGAAGAGGTAGTTGTTGTTGTGGGAGCTTAGGCCGAGTTTTAGCTGTTGGGTGGTTAGGTCGCTCATAGTTTTTTGGGGTTGCTCGCTCGTAACTCGTGATAGGGTTGGTGGGCTGGCGAATGAGGTGGATTTTAGCGGAGGGTGGCGGGAGGAGCAACGTGTAAGGCGTCGTTCCGTAGGGCAGAGGCATGCCTCTGCCCTACGAAACGACGCGGGGGGAAGAAGTTCAACTTTTCTAAAAAGTTGAACTTCTAGCTAGCTACGAAGCCAACACCTTCTCCACCGCCTCCTCCAGCGACCAGTTCCCCCCCTCCTCCCACGCGGACTGGAAAGCGGCCTCGCCCAACTGCTCACGCACGGCCGCCAGCGTTTGCGCATGGAACTGTTTCACATCATATCCCATTGCCGCCGTGAGCGTGGTGAGCGCAGACGCAACCGCACCCAGCCAGCGTGCGGCGCCTACCGCATCGCCGGCCTGCAAAGCCAGCCCCGCCACCCCGACCAGACTAGACGTTTGCGTCAACTGCTCGCCCATGTCCACGCGCAGGCGCAGACTGTGCAGAATGTGTTCGCGCGCTTCGGGGTTATTCTGGGCGATAGCCACCAATCCCAAACCGAGCAGGGGATAGGCCATGACCGTTTTTTCGCCCATCTCTTGACACAACGCCAGACACTCTCTGTACCGCGACTGCGCCATGGCATAGTTCGCCTGGGCCATAAGCACATGCCCCAAGTTGCTGATCACCAACGTTATGCCCCACTTATCACCCACCTCGCGGTACAGGCTCAGGCTCTCTTCCAAAAACGCCTGCGCCGTGGAGTTATCGCCTTGGTTTAACGCCATAATTCCGAGGTTAAGGAGCGACATCGCGATGCCCCGCTTGTCACCCATCTCGCGCCTCAAACTCAGGCTCTCTTCCCAAAACGCCCGCGCCGTGGCATTGTCGCCTTGGTTTAACGCCACAATCCCCAAGCTGTTGAGCGCAGCTGCGATGCTCCACGTATCGCCCATCTCGCGCCGCAGGCTCAGGCTCTCCTCCATCAACGCCCGCGCCGCAGCGTAATCGCCTTGGTTTAACGCCACATTCCCCAAGTTGCCCAGCGCACCTGCGATGCCCCACTTGTCGCCCGCTTCTTGTGCCAGCGTCTGCCCGGACTTGAACCGCTCACTCGCTTCAGCGTAGTTGCCTTGGAGCACCAAGATCGCGCCCATTTCGATCAGCACCTGCGCCAGCCCGGCCTTGTCTGCTAATTTCGTGCGCGCTTCCTGCGCTTGCCCCATCCATTCTAGGGCACGTTCAGACTCACCGCGCAGGCGGTTCAACTTGCCCAGCGCGAACTGCGCGTCCGCCTGCCGCGCCGCGTCAGCTTTGCCCAGTTCCAGCGCGGCGAGGTAATCGCTTTCGGCTTCAGCCCACTGGCCCAGCAATTGCTGCACCTGCCCGCGCTGCACGTGGATGTGCGCTTGCTCCTGCGCGTCGGTGAGCAAGGGCAGGAGTGCGCCGTAATAGTTCAGCGCGGCATCGTTGGAGTAGCTGCGCTGTGCCGCTTCGCCCGCCCGGCGCAGGTACTCTATGTGTTTGGCGGTGTTGTTGCTACGACCGTAATGAAAGACCAACGCTTCCAACGGCAACGCTTCGGGATAGGTACTTTCAAGATACAACGCCAACTGCTCATGCAATCTGGCGCGCGTGGCAAACGGCAAACTCTCATAGGTCACTTCATGGGTGACGATGTGCTTGAACAGGTAGGCCAACTCCGGCTCGGGCGTATCCTGCGGCGTGATTTCCAGCGCTTCCAACGCATCCAGCGCCGCCTGCACCTGCGGGAATCCACCCAGTGCTGGGTAATAGCCGATCAGCCATTTGGCGCGGAACAGCCGCCCGACGATGCTGGCCACGCGCAGGGTACTCTTCTCCACCTCGCTCAACTGGTCAATCCGGCTCAGGATCAGCGTGTGTAGGCTGTCGGGCAGTTCGATGTTTTCGATCTCCGCCGGGTCTAGCCCGCGGTCGCGGACATAGTTGAGCAGTTCTTCGAGATAGAACGGGTTGCCCTGCGCGCGCGCCATCAACGTTTCGGTCAACCCTGCGGGCAAACTGTCGCCACGCGCGGGATACAACTGGGCCAGTTTGGCGCGGATGGCGCTCTCCGCTTCGGTCTGTGTCAACTCATGCAGTTCAATCTTCGTGAATTGCGCCAACGCTTCAAGCTGCGGCACTTCCAAACGCGCGATCTGCGGCGGGCGATACGCCAGCACGAAACAGACCGGGTACTGCTCCAGCCCCTTCGCCAACTGTTCGAGCAACTCATGCGAGAGCGCGTCAATCCAATGCAGGTCTTCGATAACGATCAACAGCGGTTCATCTTGTGCCGCCGCCTTGAGGCAATCTTCGAGCAGGGCATGCAGTGCGCTCTGTCTCATTTTCGGTTCAAGGGTTTGGGTGAACTCATTTTCAGGAATGTTCAAGCCGAGCAGGACATTTAATAGGGGCATCGCGCCCATACGAGAAGGCGCACGGTCTTCGATCTCGCCTTCAAGATTACGCATGAGTTTGCGCAGGGGCATCTCTGGATCCACGTCAAAGAAAGCTTGCCAGATGCTTTTCCACGCCTGATACGGCGTGCTGATGGCATCCGACTGGCACGCGCCGCCATAGCCGACAAAGCCCTGCTGGCGGGTGGCGCGAATAACCTCGGCCACCAGCCGCGATTTCCCCAACCCCGCTTCGGCGACAATCCCGATGATTTGGCTTTTCCCTGCGGCCGCCAACTCTAGCTTCTCGGCAATCTGCTGTACCTCCGTCTGGCGGCCGACCATCGGCAAGGCGTAGGCTGGTTCTTGCAGGCGGATGGCGCGCCGTTTCTGCTGGCCAGCGACGGCAAAAATGGGCACTGGTTTCGCTTTGCCTTTGAACCGCACGGCCGTGTAAGCCACAAACGCAAAATCGGTAGCGGTGCCACTTTGTACCTGCTTGCTAACCAGAATCTCACCCGGAGCCGCCTGCGCCATTAAGCGAGCCGCCAAGTTGACATCATCGCCCAAGGCACCGTAAGTACGGCGGGTCGCACCGCCGTAAGCACCCACACGCATCACGCCTTGGGCAATGCCCATCTGGAGGGCTAATGACGTAACCTTTCTCAGTTCCAGGGCGGCCTTGATGGCACGACGGCCGTCGTCTTCATGTGCTTGCAACGCGCCAAAGTTGACGTAGGCATAACTGCCCTTGTCACCAATGATCAGTTGGAGCAATGCTCCGTCATAGCGAGTGGTGATTTGCTGTAACAACTGGATGAAAGCGTCTAGCTGGGCAATGGCCTCGTCCCTGTCGTAATCTATGCCCACAAAACGGACAAACAGAGCGACACACGGCCGAAACTCGGTCAGGAAAGAGCCTTGTCCAGCCGCTTCACGCTCGTACACGGGTTGGTGTAGCCAAGGTTGCAGTTGGGTTGGCTCTAAGGGGGGAACTTCGGGCAGGGGGGGTAAGGCAATTGTGCCAGCTAGATGGGTAGTCACGGCAAACCGTTCTCCCGTGGCCGAATCTTCCCGCCACTCGGCAATGGTCACGGCCGTGTCTAACAGCTTCACCGTGGCCTCGTCCAGCAATAGCTCGCCTTTGTGGGCCAGATGTTCGCCCGTAGCGGTGCGGCTCACCGTCGCCCCAGCCAACGTGTCCACATAATGAATTTGCGGGTCGCCGACCACAAAGCGGCGCGCTGACCCGCTAGCTACGGCGATTTTGAGGCGCAGTTCGGGGAAGTGGCTCATGGCGGTTTGCATGGCCAGCGCCGAAGCGACGGCACGAGCGGCCGTTGTCTGTGAATCCTCGTCAGTAGCCCCTTGCCCCGCGTCAAACCAACACATGACCGCATCCCCAGCAAAGCTGATAACCGTGCCATCGTACCGTTCAACTTCGGCAATGAGGGCGGTGTAGACGGCGTTGATTTGGCTGGTCAATGCTTCAATGCCGCGCCGGGAGCCGAGGGTGTCGCGGAGTTGTTCGGTGAGGGCGGTGAAGCCAGAGATGTCGGCAAACAGGGCGGTACCGTTGGTGCGGTCGGGCAGGGATTCGCCGCGAGCCAAGGCGCGGCGGCGGTCTTGGGGGAGGTAGGTGTGCAGGTTGTTGGTCATGGGGGGATGATAGCAAAAAGTGGCTATTTTTCCAGCAGTTGCCGTTGGAGTAGGGGGAAAGCAACACGGCCGTGGTCGAGTATTTTACGCTCAACCACGGCCGTGGATTATCTAGCTCTCCGCTTGTTGTTATTGGTCACCGAACTTTCCACACGCAAACTGTGTGACCCTGTTTTAGACACGGCCGTGCGTGACCTGCTCGTGGCCGAAGTCTTGGAGATGGTGCGGCTCTACTTGGCGAAGCAGTGAGCGTTTTTCCCCATTGCCCCAAACAATGCCGCCAACCCTATCAGGTTTATTACAACTGCAGACTTAATACCCATCTCATGGTTGAGCGTCACGCTTTCTACAAATAAAGCGTGCGCGCTGTTGGAGCAATTGTGGGATGATTACCAGCTCTGTGTGGCGATGGGGGTTTACACGGCCGTGGAGTATTGTCGCGGCGAGTATCACGAAAAGACGCAATGGGTTTGGCTCCCCATGCTCCAAAAAGCCCTCACCGCCTGCGGTGATTTGAATTGCTATGAACTATACACTTGATAAGTTCGTGAGCAGTGTTCGGATTTTCGTCCCTAATACTTGCACACTAAATGGTTTGGCAATCCATGGCAAATCGGCCAGTTCTGGTGCTTGTTCCCCCAGCGGATAGCCCGTCATCATCAGCAGTGGCAGGGTGGGGTATTTTTGCTGGACATGTTGGTAGAAAACAACGCCTCCCATTTCGGGCATCACCACATCGCTTATTATCAGGTCAATCTTTTCATGCTCACTTTCGAGGATAGTCAGGGCGGCCGTGCCATTTTCCGACTCCAAGACATGGTATCCCAGTTCAGACAACATGCTGGCCACGGAACCCCGCAAAATGTTGTTATCTTCTAACAGTAAGATCGTTTCCGACCCCAGTATGGTTTGGTCTATGACCAACGGCTCACTGTTTGGCGACACTGGTTCCCCGAACAGGGGTAAGTAAATCGTCATAGTGGTGCCTTCGCCCACCTTGCTGTCCAC
>JBGTIZ010000403.1:0-11111 GCA_041745395.1 Promineifilaceae bacterium (SeqCode)
GCGGCTTCATCAGCCAGCCGCGCAACCCTTGGGTCATTAACTCATCCAGCTCTTCATCCATCTGGTGGCCGGTGATGATGACCATGGGAATAGGCCGCGCCAGTCGTTGTACCTGCTGGAATAGCTCCGTGCCGCCCATGACGGGCATAATCATATCGCTGAGAATGGCGTCCACCCGCTCAGGGTTGGCTTGCAGGTAGTCGAGGGCTTCACGGCCGTTGCCCACGGCCGTGACCTCATAATTCAACACCTGCAAACTGGTGACCAATACCTCGCGCAAACTGTCACTATCCTCTACCAGCAGAACGGTTGCCCGCTGGCCGCTTTGCGCCACTGCGGGGGCGATGGTTAATTCCACCTCTTCGGCAACGGTCGGCAGGTAGATGGTGAAGATTGTCCCTTGCCCGACGGCTGTACTCAATTCTATCCGTCCGTCATGCTGTAACACAATCCCCTGTGCTTGGGATAGCCCCAACCCACTGCCTTTCCCCGGCGGTTTGGTCGTGAAAAACGGCTCGAAGATATGCGGACTGTTTTCGGGGGTAATGCCCTGCCCCGTGTCGCTGATCCGCAGTCTCAGCCAACTTCCAGCTGGGAGGCCATCTTGCTCTGCGTCCAAATCGAGTTTGTTCAGTTCCAGCCGCAGTTCGCCCCCGTCGGGCATGGCGTCGCGGGCGTTGACGGCCAGATTCAGGACTATTTGCTGTAAGCGGGCGGCGTCGGCATACACCATATAAGGGCCAGGAGCTTCCGTGTGCATCGTCACCGTAATGTTGTCGGGCAGGGTATGGTGCAATAGCCTGACCTGCTCTTTCAACAGGGACAGCCAATCCAGCGTTTGTTTTTCCATCATCGAGCGGCGGCTAAAGTCTAAAATTTGCTGTACCAGATGGGCGGCCGTTTGCGTTTGCTTTTCAATGGTGGTGACCGCCACCGTTTCCCACGGTAGCAGTTGGCTGGTGCGGTTCATCATTTGGGCGTAGAGCAGGATGACGGCCAAGATATTGTTGAAATCATGGGCAATGCCCGCCGCCAACTGACCCACGGCCGCCAGCCGTTCTTGTTGAACAAGCTGGGCTTGCATCTCTTGCAATTGGGTGACAGCTTTTTCCAGGCGCTGATGGCTTTTGTTCAGCTCCAGCGCCGCTTGCTTGCGCAGGGTAATATCGCTGACGATGATGCGGCAGGTTGGTTTGCTGTCGTCATTTTCTGGCTTAATCGCCGCTTCCAATTGTGCCCAAAAGGGGTCGCCGTTGGCGCGCATTAAGCGCAGTTCGCAGATTTGGGGCGTGCCACTAGCAAAAAGCCGACGGTGGTGTTGGTAGAAGATGTCCTGGTCTGGGGAGAAGATGAAACGGGTTAACGGCCGTTGCACCACCGCTTGGCGCGTCACTCCTAGCAGATCAACCAGCGTCAGGTTCGCTTCCAGAACAGTACCCTGTTTATTGAGGATGATATACCCGACCGGGGCCAGATTATACAGATCGAAATAACGTGTTCGCGCCGCTTCCAGTTCCAACTGCGTCCGACGCAGTTCCTCATTCTGCATCTCCAACTCAATCTGGTGTACGCGCAGTTCATGAAACAACTGCCGCCCCCCTTCTGGCGAGAAATCAGCCAAAGCTTCTGGCATTTGGGCGGCAATGGCTTCGGCGCGCTGGCGTACAGGGTCATTGGTATTCATCTCTACATCATTATTCATGACAACCTCTCGAACTAGCTTTCTCTGTACAGTCGCTCAGTGGTGGCAATCGCGTAGATCGCGCCAGTTTCGTCAATGAGTGCCGTAGCGGTTAAGTAAATGTCCACGATCCGGCCATCCTGGCACAAGCGGCGGGTACGGTATGGTTGCAAAATGGTCGCCTGACTCAACTGCCGAATGGATTCCATCTCTTCCGCGTGTATCTCTGGGGGAATCCGATCATGGCTGTGCAGGGCCAGAGCCTCCGTTTCGTGCCAGCCATATAACCGCTCGGCGGCCGGGTTCCAAGCCAAAATTTTGCCCTGCAAATCTTGCAGGGTGATGGCGTCATTGGCGTCGCGCACCACGGCCGCCAGCCTCTGCGTTGCCTCCGCCTTTTTGACACGGGTGATGTCTACAAAGGTGATGACAGCCCCCTCGATCACATTTTCCAGAGTGCGATAGGGGCGGATGGTGAGCATATACCAGTCGCCCGCCGTGGTTTGCACTTCGATCTCTTTAGGCATCAGGTTGTCTAATACCGCCTGTGTGTCGGCGATTAGGCGGGTATACTCCCCCAGATTGGCGACAATATGGCCCACAGGGCGGCCAATATCGCCAGCAATAAGGTGAATAAGCTGGGTCACCGTGGGAGTAAAGCGTTGGATGCGCAAGTCGTGGTCTACAAAAATTGTGCCTATGCCAGTTGCGGCCAGCAGGTTGTTCATGTCGTTATTGGCCTGCGATAGTTCTGATACCCGCTGTTGCAGTTCGGCGTTAACGGTGGAGAGTTCTTCATTGACGGATTGCAACTCTTCTTTGGAGGTCTCTAACTCCTCGTTGGTGGATTGCAGTTCTTCGTTGACTGATTGCAATTCTTCATTGGTGGATTTTAGCTCTTCGTTGGCCGTTTCCATCTCTTCCACGGCCGTTTGCAGATATTCCTCTTTCGCCTGTAATTCTTGTTCTAGGGCGACCATACGCGCCGCGCTGTCGCTGTCGAGCGGGGTTTCGTCGGGGTGGGTCGTGGGGCTAACGACTGGTTCCTCACCTGTTTTCACCGTTTCTTGGAAAATAATCAGGTATAGCTCTGGCTCGTTGTCGCTGGGAATGCCCATTGGCCGCAAGGTCAGATCCACGCTGGTAAAGCCACCGTTCGTTTTCACCCGCAGGGCGGGGCGTGACACGGGGGCATGGCTGGTTGCCGCTTGGTGCAAGGCGGAGGTTAACGGTCGTTGCAATCCCTCGCGGGCCATCGTCAAAATGTTACTGGTATTGGCCTCGCCGGGAACCGGCTCCAGGTAGCGCCCGGTACGGCCGTGAATATATAAAATGTCCCCTTGGGCATTGACCAGAACCGCCGCCGGGGCGTATTTATCGAGCAGTGCTTGCTCGGTCACTTTACGCAGTGGCAGTTTATGCTCACTGATGGGGGCGAACGATCGTAGCTTAACACGGGTCACCGTGGTTGCGTTAATAATCTGGCCTAAATCTGGATACTCCGTGTCCGGCCCTTCCTTCTGCCGCTGGTACAGCTTCCATTTCCGATTCAACGGAGCAAAGAGGTGTATAAACTCGCCCACGCTCTCCGAACTACCTAAGAAGAGCATCCCGCCAGGGTTCAAGGAGTAGTGAAACAAAGGGATGATCCTTTTCTGCAAAGCTCCGCTCATATAAATCAACAGATTGCGACAGCTAATCAGGTCTAGCCGAGAAAAAGGCGGCGACTGGATTAGGTCATGTTCCGAGAAAATGAGCATGTCGCGCACACTTTTTTCAATCTTGTAAACAGTATTCGAGGCGTCATGAGTGAAAAAGCGATCCAATCGCTCTGAAGAGACATCGGCGACAATGCTGGCTGGGTAAACGCCAGCGCGGGCTGTGGCAATGGCCTGGCTGTCAATATCGGTGGCAAAAATCTGCACCTTAAACCGTTGTTGCAACGCTTCCATTTGTTCCCGAAGCAGAATAGCCAGGGAATAGGCTTCCTCACCGGTGGAACAGCCCGTGACCCAAATCCGCACCGAGTCGCCGTTGGACTTGGCGGCCAGCAGTTGGGGAATCGCTTCCGCTTCTAGGACAGCAAACGCTTCTGGATCACGGAAAAACTGGGTGACGCCAATCAGCAAATCCTGAAACAGAGCCTCAGCTTCGGCCGTGTTTTGTTGCAGATAACGGATGTACTCGTCCAGTTGCTCAATCTGCTGTACAGCCATGCGCCGCTCGATGCGGCGGGTAACGGTATTCTGTTTGTACTGCGAAAAGTCGTGACCGGTCTGAGCGCGTAGCAAGATGAATATTTTGTTTAGCCGATCCTTTTTGGAGAGGGGCGGTAGCATCGGGCGCGGTTTGTGCCCATAAGCATGGGCGGCGTAGGCGATGAGGTGAGCCGGCATCTCGGCCGGGGGCAGAGCATAATCCACCAACCCAGTGGCGATGGCACTGCGCGGCATCGAGTCAAATTTCGCCGAGTCGGGCGTTTGAGCCATGACCATGCCGCCAGCTTCTTTGATGGCCCGCACACCCAGCGTCCCGTCACTGCCCGTGCCCGAAAGCACAATGCAAATGGCGTGCTCGCGTTGGTCTTGGGCCAGCGAGCGGAAAAAGAAATCAATGGGCAGACGTAGCCCGCGCCGCTCTTCCGGCTCCAGCAGATGCAGTTTGCCATGAAAAAAGGCCATGTCGTGCTTCGGTGGGATAATGTAGGCGCAGTTGGGTCGCACCTCCATGCCATCTTTCACTTCGTAGACTTGCATTCGGGTGTAGCGTTGCACCAACTCTGTCAGGAGACTCTTGTGGTCGGGCGAGAGGTGCTGGACTAGGACAAAGGCCATGCCAGGATCAACGTCGGGCGGCATGGCGGTAAAAAACTCTTCAAAAGCGGCCAGGCCGCCGGCCGATGCGCCAATGCCCACAATAGGAAATGCGACAACCGTAGAACCATCCGCTTCTGGCTCTATTTCTACGCCGTTTTCTATCGGTGCTACTGTTGGCTCTTCGGTTGGCTCTTCGGTTGGCTCTTCGTTGGTGGCTTTTTTGCTGGTCATGTTTTTCCTCTACGGTAACGGTTTTCTCCAGTAAGTTGTTATGATGCCCAAAAATCCGTGGTGAACTCCCCTCGCTACTTTTTTACCATTATATCGCGCAGGTGGTTAAATTCTGTTTCCAGTTCTGTCAGCCAGCTTTGCGCTGTCTGTAGGTCGCCTTGCGTGGCGGCTTCCTCTAGCTGGTGGGCGGCCGCCCGCACTCTTTCGCCGCCCACGTTGGCGGCGGCTCCTTTGATGGTGTGCGCCTGCCGCGCCGCGCCCCTGCCGTCACCAGCGGCCAACTGGCCGCGTAGCTTTTCTATCTGCTGGCTGATGTCGGTCACAAAGCCGGCGGCAATGACGCTCAATAGCTCTTCGTCGCCCATCAGCCGGGCTAACATGCCCGCTCTATCCCACACGGCCGTGTTGTTCCCGTTACTCTCTGTCGGCACATCATCCGGGGGGGCAAAATCAGACGGGTTGCTCAGATGGGGTAGCCATTGGTTGAGCGTCTGGCGCAAGGCGGCGGGGGAGATTGGCTTGGAGAGGTAATCATTCATGCCCGCCGCCAGACATTTTTCCCGGTCGCCCGGCATGGCGTGGGCGGTCAGGGCGATGATGGGGGCCTGTTGCCCGGCAACGCGCAAACGGCGCGTGGCTTCCAGCCCGTCCATGTCGGGCATTTGCACATCCATCAAAATGAGGTCGTAAGGTCTGGCGGCGGCCATGTGCCAAGCGTCCCGGCCGTTTTCGGCGGTTTCGGCCGTCAAGCCTAGTTTCTGCAAAATAGCGAGGGCAACCTGCTGGTTGGTGGGGTTATCCTCGGCTAGCAAAATGCGGGCGTCGTGGCGGGCAAATGGTGGGGTGGACGGGTTGTCGGTAATGGTTGTCTGCTTGTCTGGCAGAGACACGGCCGTGTCTCTTCTCGTCTGCCCCGTCAACATCTGCATCAAGGTTTGGCGCAGTTCCTTATGCCGCACTGGTTTGCTCAGGCAGGCGGCAAAGCCGATTTCTTGGCAGATACGATGGTTGTGGTGGTGGCCGAGAGAGGTAAGGAGGGCCACGGCCGTGTTTGCCAGCCGTTCATCCGCTTTGATGATTCGCCCCAGACTTTCCCCATCCATGCCCGGCATTTGCATATCAATCAAGGCCAGTTGGAAGGGGTCGTGGGCGGCTTGCGCCTGTTGCAGGGTGCTCAGGGCAGTGGGGGCGTTGTCCACGGCCGTGGGTCGCATGTCCCACAACGCCAGCCAAGCCAGCAAAATCTCTCGGCTAGCGGCATTGTCATCTACAATGAGCGTCCGCACTCCGGCTAGGTCGGCCACGGGCGCGGTTTGTCCTTGTGTCGCTCCCGGCTGTTTTTTCAGCCGCAGGGTAAACCAAAATTCCGAACCCTCGTCGGGCTGACTCGCCACCCCAATCTCGCCACCCATCAACGCCACCAACTGCTTGGTAATAGCTAGCCCCAGCCCCGTGCCGCCATGACGGCGCGTGGTGGAGCTGTCTACCTGCATAAATTTGCTGAAAAGCTGGTCAATTTTGTCGGCGGGAATGCCAATGCCGCTGTCGCGCACGGTGAAGCGGATTAAAACGGTCTACTCCCCCTCTTCAACGACCGCGCCGTGGGCGACGACTTCGCCACTTTTGGTGAATTTGACGGCGTTGCCCACTAGGTTGAGCAAAATTTGGCGCAGTCGGTCAGCGTCGCCGTGCAGTCGGAACGGGTCGGCGGGGTCAAGGGCGCAGATAAACTCCAGCCCCTTTTCATGGGCGGGCAGGGCCAGGCTAGCGGCTATCTCCTCCATCAGGTGGCGCAGGTCGAAATCATACGTCTCGATTTGCAATTTGCCCGCTTCCATTTTGGAGAAGTCGAGGATGTCGTTAATCAGGTTCAGCAAGGCATGGCCGCTGGCCTGGGCCATTTGGGCGTAGCGGTGCTGTTCGGCGGTCAGACCGCTTTCTAGCAGGAGGTCGGTCATACCCAATATGCCGTTCATGGGGGTGCGAAGTTCGTGGCTCATGTTGGCTAAAAATTCACTTTTGGTCCGGTTGGCGCTTTTGGCGCGGGCGGCCATTTCTTGGGTGGCGATCAAGGCGGCTTGCAGCGCTTCTTCCGCCAGCTTGTGTTCGGTGATATTTTCATGAGCCACCATAATTCGCAACGCGCCCGCGCCAGGGAAGCGTGTCACACGGGCATTGAACCAACGTTTTTCGTGGGGGGAGTGACAGGGATATTCAAGTGAAAACTCATCTTGTTTGCCGCTCATTACGGCGTGAATACCGGCCGCCATCTCTGCGGCCCCTTCAGAGTGGGGGCCGGCTGAAGTTTCGCAGACAGACAAATAATTTACACCCAAGTGTGCTGGATCGGTTAATCCTGAAGAATTGGCTTCGGCAAACTCGCGCCAGGCGCGATTAACTGCAAGGATGACGCCGTTTTCATCCAGAATTGCCAGATTTGCTGAAAGCGCATCCAAAGTAGTTTTTGCAAAAATTTCCGATTCTTGCAGCGCTTTTTCCGCCTGTTTGCGCTCGGTAATGTCGCGGGCAGAGGCATGAATGAGCTGGCCGCGTGATTGGGCGCGCCATTCAATAAGGCGATACTGGCCCTCTTTAGTCCGATAGCGGTTGATAAAGTTAAAGAGAGAATTTTGCTCGCTCAAGGCGGCCAGGGCCTCTCGTGTCGGCTGTAAATCGTCAGGATGTACTAGGTCTAGGAAGGAGTGGTTCTCCAGTTCGGCTAGGGTGTAGCCTAATGTGTTTTCCCACTCTTGGTTGAGGCGCAGAAAATGGCCGTTGGTGTCGGCAATGCAGAGCAGGTCAAGGGCGGCGGCGAAAAATTTTTCCAGCTCTTCATTCTTTTCTTCTAGGCTTATTTCCAGCTCTTTGCGCTGGGTTATATCAATCACTTGGGCGATGAAGTGAATGGGGGCGCCCTCTTCGTCCTGCGTCAACGCTCCGCTCAACAAAACCCAAATCAGGCGACCGGATTTATGTAAGTATCGTTTTTCCATATGGTACTTATCAATTTCCCCAGCCAACAACTGCTGAAGGTACTCTAAATCAATATTCAAATCATCGGGGTGGGTGATGGTTTGGAAATCAATCGCCAGCATCTCTTCAGAGGAATAGCCGACAATATCGCAAAAGGCCTGGTTAACCTGCAAAAAGTGGCCGGTGGGGGATACGAGGGCGATGCCATGCGCGGTACTTTGAAATGCGCCCCGGAACTGTTTCTCCCTTAAGCGCAGGGCGGCCGTGCGTTCGGCTACCTTTATTTCTAGAGCCTGATGCGACTGCTCTAGCGTGCGCTGGGCTTGCGTTAGCTGGCGGCGATTGCGAAATAGAATGAGTATCAAAAAGGATTGCAGGGCAATAACCAGACTGGCCATGATGACGCGCTGCCAATACCGTTCCCAAAAAGAGAATTCACGATTAACAATTACCGTGTCAGCGGGCAACTGGTCGAGGTTGATTTGCCACTGGGTCATCATTTGCCAATCAAACATATATCTATAGACGTCGCTTTCTATAGGAATGTCGGCGGGGTCGGCGCCAGCAAGGATTTCTAAAGTCGTTTGCACGACCTGTGCGCCCATCGCCTCGGTGCTAGAAAGATAGCCACCTACAATCCCCTGCCCCCAAAGCGTGTCCCAAAAGCTGTAGATGGGGGCGTTGGCTACGGCGGCCAGGTTGGCCACAACGTCGCGGGGAACAAACGTCTCCCCGTCACCATCTATAAGGGTGGTGGAATAAAAGATGATTGTATGGGAGGGCAAATGGGCTACCTCGGCCATGATTTTGGCCATGGGTAGGTTGGTTAAATCAATGAAGCTGTATTGCTTTTCATAAGGAGCCAGCGAGCGCCATAGCTCTGCCGCATGTTGACGATCCAACGACGCGGTGCCGCCGATAACGGCTATATGCTGTGTATCGGGATGAAGTTGACGAGCCAGGTCAATCGTTTGCGCAAAGCTGGTGGAGGTTAGCACACCCGCCATCGGTAGTTGGCCTGTCTGCGCTGGTGGTGTATGTGCCAGAAAAATAAGGGAAACGTCGCCAAATAACGCTGAGCCGTGTTCAATAACAAAATCTGTGGCTGGATCGTCTATGGCGATAATGGCGTTGAATGGTTCGTCTTGGTATTTGGTCTGGTATAGGGTCAGTAAATTTTGGATATAAACATCATTGGTGTGTTGCGCTAAATCGAGATATTCAACCTTGTATTGAATCTGCTTACCAGATAGAAGCTCAAAGTTGTTTGTGATGGCTTGGTTTACGGCCGTTGGCCAGGGCAGGCCGTATTGATAGGAGTTGAGTATCAGGACGTGGTGGGTGGTGTCGTCTGTTTGGGCGGTGCTGGCGGGGGGCTGGCCTACCGTTAGCAGGAGGAGGAGGAGAAACACGGCCGTGCAAAGCCAGCGGAGGTGACGGGTATGAGGTGGGTGGAGTGTGCGCAAGATGTTCATAAGTTAGTAGTAACGGCTAACGCAGTTGAGAAGAAGTTCAACTTTTGGCGTGCAAATGGGGCAAGCTCCCCCCTAAGTAATCGGTCAAAAAATACATAGGTGTTTAGCAATCAGAATTGCTGAATTGCTGAATTGCCGAATTGTTGAACGGTTAATGGCGCGTCATGGGAACGCCTCGGTTAATCATTCATCAATTCAACGATTCACCCGTTCACCAATTTATCTGTTTCAGCGAATGCCTTGCGTCATCTGTCTTGCAAATTGCTATGTTAAAAATGACCGCTTACTAAGGGTTGAACTTCGGGGTTGGTTGTTACTCCTAATTATCCGGGAGTGACGGCCAAGGTAAAGGTGAAAATAGTCCCGCCAGAGGGGGCGTTTTCGACCTGAATTTGTTGGTTGTGGGCTTTTAGAGCCATGTGGCCCCTAGTCCACTGCCCGCTTCGGCGTGATTGCCGGTCATAAATGGCGTAAACAGCCCTGCGCCTAGCTCGGGCGACAGGCTGGGGCCGCTGTCTTGGACGGATATCTGAATGAGGGGTTGGTTGTTGTGGGTGATGGGGGTGGCGGTGATGTGAACACGGCCGTGTTCTGGCGTAAATTTCAGCGCGTTGCCAATTAAATTTTGCAGGACGCGCTCGATAATCTTTTCGTCCCCCCAGGCCAGGGGCAAGTCGGCTAGGCAATCGTAGCGCAACTCAATGGCCTTGCGCTTGGCTAGCGGGCTTTGCACAGCACATTGGTCGCTGATAAGCTGGCAAACGCTAAACGGCTGTTGGAAAAGGGGCATTTGCCCGCTTTCTAAACGGCCGATGTCTAAAATGCTGGAAACAAGAGCCAACAGCTTGCGCGAGCTATCGTTGGCCATAGCCAACATTTCGGCTTCATAGCTATCGGTAGACGAGTTTACCTGCTCGCGCAGTAGCTCTATCACGCCACTGATGGCGGTCAGCGGATTGCGTAAGTCATGCACCATGGCGTGGGTCAGGGCGACCCGCATTTTGGCCGCCGCCCGCTCCTCAGTTACATCGCGCAAGATAAAGAGACAGCCGAGCCGAGTTTGGCCGACCGTCACGGGCTGATTTTCCCAATGGATAGCGCAGGGGCCTATTTCTAATTCGGCGGGAGGGACGGGCGTCGCTTGCGTGGGGGAGGTTTGCAGTCGAGCTTGGGCGGCGGTTATCATTTCGGCCGCTTCTGGCGGTAAAGCGGGCAGTAGTGCGCTTATCGGTTTGCCCCGCCAGTCGTTTGGCTTGCCGGGCAGTTGCAGTAGGCGTAGAGCGGGCTGGTTGATGGTCGTCAACCGGTGGTCATTGCCAAGCATTATCAACCCGTCCCGGTTGGATTGGATGATGGCTTGCAGTTCGCCCATTTTTCCCAGCAAGGCGGCTTGCAGTTCGACCATACGCCGCCCGACGGCCACCCGCGCCCGCAGTTCGTCGGGGTTGAACGGTTTGACGAGGTAATCATTGGCTCCCGCTTCCAGCCCAGCGACTATTTCATCGCTCTGGGAACGGCTGGTGAGCATAAGGATGTAGGGGGGATGATTGGTGGGCATGGCTCGCACCTGGCGGGTCACGTCTATGCCGTCCATTTCAGGCATCATCCAATCTAAAATGACGATTTTGGGGGCGTCTGGTTTTTGCAGTATGGCCCAGGCGGCGGCGCCGTCGGTCGTGGCAATAGGTTCGTAGCCCGCTTTGCTCAGGGCTACGGCCAACATAGCGCGGGAAGTGGCGTCGTCTTCGGCAATGAGAATGCGCATGGGCGTTTCCTTAATAGGCAGGGTTCAGGCCAGCAATTCCCGCAGGTAAAATCTGATATGATGGTAACCGCGTTTTCGTAAAGATTTAAAGAAACAAGAGGCTACATAATGAAGATAAGAAAGCATTTATCAGCAGATGGCTTAATCAAGATGGTCAAAAGAGGGTTCAA
>JBGTIZ010000404.1:0-3876 GCA_041745395.1 Promineifilaceae bacterium (SeqCode)
CCACCCCCAAAAAAACACCCTTATGACAGGCGAGCCGCCGTAGGCGGCGAGGTGTGCCGAGAAAGGATTTTTTGTGTGAGTAATTTGTGACCAATACAGATTTGTCAATTCTTTCAAACATTTAGCATCATACCAACGAGGAAACTAATGTTACCCAAATCACGTAAACGCGCCTTGGTTTTATCAGGTGGCGGCGGCCGTGGCGCATTCCACGTCGGCGTCCTGAACTTTTTACAAGAGCATGAATGGTTCCCCGATATTGTCGTGGGTACCTCAATAGGCGCGGTTAACGGGGCGGCCATCGCCTCGGGGCATGATGCACGGTCGCTCTGGGCACTCTGGAAACGGCTCAAAACGGCGGATGTGCAAAAACCAAACCTAAGAGGGTTGCAGGAGGGCTATTTGCTGGACACCGCGCCGCTCTCTAAAACATTGGCGCGGGAGGGGTGGCTTGACCTAGACCGCCTAAATTCTGACAACGCGGCCGTGCATTTACGCATCACCGCCACTGAAGTAGACACGGGACGGCTCCAAGTGTTTGGCAACAGCCCCGATTTGTCTAAAAAAGGGGCGACTCAGGAGCGCATCGAAATCAAGCATATCATCTCAAGCTGTTCAATTCCGCTGGTGTATCCCGCCACCAAAATGAAAGAGCATGTTTATTGGGATGGAGCCACGGTGTCTAACACGCCGCTTTCGGCGGCGATTGATGCGGGAGCGGAGGAGATTGTGGTGGTGTTGATGACGCCGTGGGGGGATGATTCTGAGTCGGTCAAAATGCCCGAAAGCTTGCTCGAAGCGGCTGGTTTAGCCCTAGATTGGGCGTTGCTGGGGTCGTTTCGGTCAGACCTGAAAATGTTTTATCAGGTGAACGCGCTGGTGCGGATGCAGGCGGAAAATCTCCGTTTGCGGAGCATGGTGGCGGAGCTTTATAGCCGTATGGGGGATGAGCGGGTGGTGAAGCAGTATGAGGATTTGGATCAGAATGGGATTCCCGATATTTTTGAGAAGCAACTGCGGGATTTGCCTGACCCGCTTATCGTGGCTCCCAAGAAGCCGATTCCGGCGTTGCAGATTATCAGCTACACGGCCGTGGGTCATGAAGAAATGCACCGCCTCGGCTACTCAGCGGCGCGGGACGCGTGGCGCGCCGCAGGGCGCAAAGTAGAGGGTGGGTAAGGCAAATCTCATTCCCCATTAGCTATTGACCATTGACCATTAGCCATTGACCATTCAAAAATGACCACACCCGACATCATCCCCGTCCGCCCCGACGAACAGCTCAACGAAACCAACCTCACCGCCTATCTGGCCGACAAACGCCACCTGCTGGGCGTGGGCGACCAGCCCTTCACCGTGCGCCAATTCGGCGGCGGCATGGCTAACCTCACCTACCTGCTTGATTTCGGCGAGCGCGAACTCGTTCTGCGTCGCCCACCCCTCGGCCCCGTCGCCAAATCCGCCCACGACATGCACCGCGAATACAGCGTGCTATCTCGTCTGTGGCAGGTTTTCCCCTACGCCCCCCGCGCCTTTCTCTACTGTGACGACCCCAGCGTGCTGGGTGCGAATTTCTTCATCATGGAGCGGCGCGAAGGCATCGTCGTGCGCCGTACCATTCCCCCCGCTTATCAAACCATCCCCGACGCCCCCCGCCGCATGAGCCTCGCCCTCGTAGACACGCTGGCTGAATTCCACGCCGTTGATTACGCCGCCATTGGGCTAAGTGAATTGGGTCAGCCCGACGGCTTTTTGGCGCGGCAGGTAGCGGGCTGGTACAAGCGGTGGCAACGCGCCCAGCACGAGCCGTTGCCCGCCATGGAGCGGGTGCATGAATGGCTAGCATCTAACATTCCGCCCGCTGGCGGGGTCAGCCTCGTGCATAACGATTACAAATTAGATAACGTCATGCTGGCAGAAGATGACCCCGGCCGTTTGGTCGCCATTTTTGATTGGGATATGTGTACGCTGGGCGACCCGCTGAGCGATGTGGGGGCATTGTTAACCTACTGGACGGACGACACCGATCCACCCTACCTGCAGATGGTAGCCGCTTCGTTCATGCCCACGGGGCGCGGCTTCATGACCCGCGCCGAACTGCTCGAACGTTATGCCGCCCAAAGCGGCCGTGAACTGACCCACATCAACTTTTATCACGCCCTCGGCCTTTTTCGACTAACGGTCATTCTGGCCCAAATCTACATCCGCTATGTGCGCGGCCAAACGCAAGACAAACGGTTTGCCCCCCTCGGTGAGCTAATGCCTCTTTTGGCACAAGCGGCGGAGGGAAAAGTGTTGAGCAACGAGCGATGAGCGATGAGTGGACGGGGACTGTTTTGAATTGTGGATAGTGAATGGCTAATTGTGACTTGTAAATGAGACTTCGCGGTTCATCATTCGTCTGAGGGGGACGGGTGACTGATGGACTGACAGACTGATGGACTGAGAGACTCAAAATGAAACCATTACCGACGGATAGACCCGTTGTAGGCGTGGCTTTGGGCGGTGGGGGGGCGCGGGGGCTTCCTCATTTGGGGGTGTTGCGGGTGCTGGAGCGGGAGGGAATTCACGTGGATGTGGTGGCGGGCACAAGCATGGGGGCGTTGATTGGCGGGGCGTATGCGGCGGGCTATGCGGCTGAGGATATGTGCGTGGAGGCGATAAAGCTGGGGTCGCTGAAGCGGCTGGTGACGTTTGTGGATTGGTGGCCATCACTGAGCGGGCAGTCGGGGCGGCAGGTGATGGATTATTTGCAGACGTATATCGGCCTGAATCGGAGTTTTAGCCAGTTGGCACGGCCGTTAGCGGTCACGGCCGTGGATTTGAACAGTGGGCAAGGCATGGTCATCAAAGAAGGATATGTCCTCGAGTCCCTACGAGCCAGTATGTCCGTGCCGGGCGTGTTCAAACCAGTCAAGATCAGGCAAAAGCGACTGATAGACGGCGGCGTCTTAAACAATGTGCCCGCCGACGTGGCGCGACAAATGGGGGCGGATGTGGTTATTGCCGTGGACGTGATGCCGCTGATTGGAGCCGACATGCATGAGAAAACGGCCAAGGAGATGTCTGACGGGGGCGCAGGGCTGTTCTCGACGCCGCTGGTGGGGGATTTGTGGGAGACGCTGGTGGTGGTCATGGCGCAAAACACGGCGCGGACGCTGGCGGAAGCCCAGCCCGAGGTGATTATCCGGCCAGATATTCCAGATAGCGTCTCTCTGTTTCTCGGTTTTCATCGGGTGGAGGAGTTGATTGCAATAGGTGAAGAGGCAACCACGGCCGTGTTGCCGCAGATTAGAGAAGCGGTAGAGGGCTATAAGCCATAAGTAAAGCATTCCTTGCATCCTGAACCCTGCACCATGACAAAAAGCACCTCTAAAACATGACACCCATCACTAGCGGTGCGGCTCTCCCTTTGCTATTCTATAAACACCTTAACGGTTCGCATCACTCAAAGTTTTGGCAAGGCGTGCCGAATCTGGGGCACCAACAGAAATTAGTACAAGTGGTTGCTTTACCGTAAGGCATTTGGAAAAACCTCCGGACCAGTCACGCTCTTAAAAAAGCGTGGCTGGTTTTTTTGTGGGCAAAGCGGGTGCAGAGAGACGTATTGGCATCGGGTCGGAGAATGCTGGTTATTCTCGGGGTTTAGATACAATAAGGGGCATGCCTTTTACGCTTCAATCAGTCGTGCGCCTTTTTTGTGTGGGTTTGTGGTCAATGCTCTTGCTGGCCTGCCAACCCACGGCCGTGTCTTTACCCCCGCACACCCCCACGGCCGTGTCCCCCATCATTGCCCGCGAGATACCAACCAACGCCCCCACGGCCGTGCCGCTCCGACCCACCGCGTGAAGCGTGGCCTCGATGGCGATCATCAGC
>JBGTIZ010000405.1:0-13746 GCA_041745395.1 Promineifilaceae bacterium (SeqCode)
TTTTGGGTCAAAAAGCCTGTTTGGGTCGGAAAAAGTGGGTCTAAGGGGCGTTTTTGGCGGGGGGATGGTGTAGCGGGGGAAAAATAAAAGGGTTGGATGGGCGCTTGGCTCATCCAACCCTATTTTATGCAACACTCTCCATTAGCTATTCACCATTTACCATTTGCAATTTCAGGAAAGCAACCCCCACGTTTGCAAAACCGTTTGGATTTTGGGCAAAGGATTCTCCCACAGCCACGCCACAGGCAAAACCAATCCCAGCAAAGCACGCGAACGATATTCGCCGTTATTTACTGGTTGAAGCTGATAATACCCCTCCCCATCTAACTGATAAAATTCAGCCTGCCCCCGCCATGGGTCAAGTAACCAATATTCACTCACCCCAGCCGTTTCATAAGCTAGGTATTTGTTGCCCCGGTCACGGACAAAACTCTCTGGGGAAATGATTTCCACGACCAAATCAGGCGCACCGTCAAAATAAGTATCCTTCAGACGGCTTTCGTTGGGACGCGACACAAAGATTAAATCTGGCTCAGGCCCATATTGTTCATTCAATCTCACCTTAAACGGGGCGGTCACGACCGTCCCTAACTCATGGTGTTCCACAAAATGGGTAAAAATGTTGTGCAAAAAACCAGCCAATAACTGATGGCGCAATGATGCTGGACTCATAAACGCAACCTCTCCCTCAATATATTCGGCGGAAACGTCTTCATCCACCCACGCGATAAACTCCTCAAATGAGGCAAAACGTGGTAACTCCTCAACTGGGGGTGTTTGGGGCTGTTTTGCGAGGCGTTCCATGATGGTTTCTCCGATGAGATTGTTGCCTTGAAAAAAGGGTGAAGGAAGAAAAGGGGCGGGTCTTCTTGATAGAATTGCCGCATTTTCTGTGTTCTAATTGCGCCATGGATCAATTAGGCGTGACCAGTATAATTAATGAGCTACTCGTTCATAACGAAAGTATGTAGGGATTCAGCCGCTTCTTGAAGCGTCATATCATAGAGTTCTACCGCATACTCTTCATCAATATCCATATCAATTAAGTCGCAAATGGCTTCTAAAGGATCGGTAGCCACTAAAACATCAGGAGGATCGTCTACCGACCACATGGTACAAAATTGTGAAGATTCATCGGATCGATAACGCTCGAATGAATAGTGGGAATGGATATTGATCAATTCTTGAAGAAGGGTTTCTTTGTTCATAAGCTGTTTTCTTCACGGCCGTGGTCTAATATCTCAA
The DNA here is from genome assembly GCA_041745395.1 of Promineifilaceae bacterium (SeqCode). Classification (GTDB taxonomy): domain Bacteria; phylum Chloroflexota; class Anaerolineae; order Promineifilales; family Promineifilaceae; genus Hadersleviella. The sequence goes on from JBGTIZ010000405.1 coordinate 1,246, forward strand.
GAATCGCACTACACGGCATCGGGTTCTGCCTTGTAAACGCCGCTTACCCCAGCCCATCCGCTTCCACCTGTCGCACCATCACCATTAGCTCCTCAAACTCCGCTTCAAAGCCGCGCACAATCCCTTCTGGGTCAGTCACCAGCCCCGCATCGGCGGCCACGCCCAGCGTGACCTCGCCGTTATAGCTAAAAATGCTGATACCCAGCCCCAACCGGCCAGACTGCGGCACCCAAAACACCAGCTTCCCGATTTGGCTCCCCGCAAAGTAGAGCGGAATACGCGGCCCCGGCACATTGGTGGCGACCAGCGTGGATTTCATGCCAAAAATATTGACCACTTGGTCCGCAATTTGGGTGGGGGTTGTGCCCAGCATGGACAATACGCCGAGGGCAATAATCGCTTCGGGCGAATCTTTGATGGCGTCCATGCGGCGGCGCAATTCGTTTAGCCGCTCAAACGGGTCAGCAATGCCCACGGGAAGCGAGAGGAAAACGAGGCCAAAGTCGTTGCCTAACTCACCCGCTTGCTCGGGTCGGCGCAAATTCACGGGCACGGTAGCGCGGAAATTGACCCCTGTGGGGTCGAATCCTTGCTCAATTAGGTAGCGGCGCAAGGCGCCCGTCATGGCACTGAGCAGGACATCGTTGATTTTGCCGCCCAAATACCGACCAATTTTTCTGACGTCTTCCACAGCCACGGGATCGGTCCACACGGCATGTTTGGTGACGCCCAATTTGCCCTTGAACGGCGTTTTGGGGTCGGGCGGCATGAGCAGGAGTTTGCCCGTGGCCGTGGTCGCTTTGGCGGCCATGGTCGCGCCTTTGCCGGCATAGCTGGCGGCGGTCATTCCTTGGTCTATAAGGTTCAGGGGATTATAAAAGGTTTCTAGCCCTTCGTGGACAACGGCCCCGGCCACGCGGCGACTAAGATCCCACACGGCCGTGACTGGTTTCACAATCCGTCCCAACGTACTACCTTTCTCCTGCGAGGTACGCTTTTTCGACCCAAACATATCTGGCGGTGGATAGCTGGGGTTTGGCTCCATGTCGGTCAGGCTAAGCATGACTTGCACCAGAGCGATGCCGTCCCCGATGCAGTGGTGCAAGCGAGCAAAGAGGACAGACCCCACGGCCGTGTCCACCACCATCATATGCCACGGCGACTTAGAAAAATCGAGCGGCGTACTCATCCAATTGCTCACAAACTCCTGCAACGCCGCCTTATCCCCCGGCGCGGGCAAAGCCACCCGCTGTACATGCGCCTCAATCGTAAACGTTGGGTCTGGCTCCCAGCGCGGATTACGCAACGGAACCGCACTCGGCACCACCTTCATCCGAAAGCGAGGAAATTTATCAACCATGCGCTCTTTAATCGTCTGGCGCACCCGCTCAAAGTCGAGTTTTTGATTAAATTCAATAAATCCCGACACCATCATCAAATTAGTCGGGTCTTCCATCTGATACCACGCGGTATCTACATTGGACATCGCAAATGATTTATCTGGCATGTTGTTTTCCTCTAGCCTATCTGGTCACGGTTCGCTCTGATTTCATCCCTATTGTAACCTCATTCGCATCTTTAGAAAATTCGCCCCTTCCTCTGGTTCATGATAGAACCAGCCCATAATAATTCAATGCCATTAAGCTAGGCTTTGATATTGTCACCCTTACGCATACCAACCACGAATGACACGAATTAACACAACGGAGAGGCGTGGATTTGTATGGGTCCGGGCGGAGAGAAATGTCCCCCATATTTTGGAAAGATACCTCTCTGGCACGATAAAAATTTAAGCCAGTTAACCACTCCCTTACTCTCTTACCTCTCTTACTCCCAAACTATGTCTCCTTCTCCCTCCTGTCTCATCATCGGTGCCGGCCTATCCGGACTCCTCGCCGCCCACGCGCTAACCCGTGCGGGGTGGCAAGTGACCCTGCTTGATAAAGGGCGCGGCGTCGGTGGCCGCATGGCGAACCGTCGCCTAAATGATGCGGGCACCGCGCGGGCGGATCATGGGGCGCAATTCTTTACAGTACGGAGCGACACATTTGCAGAGTGGGTGGCTGAGTGGGAACAGGCGGGCGTGGCGGCCGTGTGGACGCATGGGTTTGGCGCGGCGGATGGACATGCCCGCTATCGAGGTGTGCCCGTCATGTCGGCTATTCCTAAATATTTGGCGCAAGGGCTGGATGTGCGCTCGGGAGTCCAAGCCACGGCCGTGTACCCCTCCCCTGACAGCCACCAATGGCAAATCACCGCCACCGCCCAAAACCAAGAGCAAACCTTCACCGCCGACGCTCTTCTGCTCACCCCACCCGTCGAGCAAAGTTTGGCTCTGCTGGATGCGGGACAAGTCGCTCTGCCGCCCGGCGAGCGCATCGCCCTCGAGCGGGTGAGCTATGACCCCTGTTTCGCCGTCTTGGCTGAACTGGATAGCCCCAGCCAGATACCCGCGCCCGGTGGCGTGCAGGTGCGTGGCGAGCCGCTGGGGTGGATTGCGGATAATCAGCAGAAAGGGGTTTCGACCCTGCCCACGGTGACGATTCACGCTGGGCCTGAGTTTTCGCGGGCGCATTATGAAGATGACCCCACGGCCGTGGGCAACCTTCTTCTGCAAGCCGCCCAAGATGCGGGCTGGCTCCACCGCCAGCAAGTCAAAACCTTTCAAGTCCAACGCTGGCGCTACGCCCAGCCCCGCGACTTTTACCCCGCCCGTCACCTGCTCCTTAACCGAACCGATGGCCTGCCCCCGCTGGCCTTCGCGGGCGACGCCTTTGCCGAAGCCCGTGTCGAAGGAGCCGCCCTCTCTGGCCTCTCCGCCGCTCACGCTCTGATACGCAGTATGTGACGTGACAGGTACGAAGGGCGAGGTGCGATAAAGTGCGAGGTGCGAGGTGCGAGGTATGTCCCCTCTTCCTCTCTTACTCTCTTCCTCTCTTGCTCCCACCCAAGACGCCAAAGCGGTCACGACAAGCTATAATAGCCCTATGGAATTTCTAAAGACGACCTATACGATTGGCGGTGTCGAATTTGATGCGCGGCTAATGCTTATTGTGGTGTTGACCACGCTCCTGCCCATGCTCGACTGGTATCGCCACATGCCCGCTGGGTGGCTTTTTACCCAACTGGGTATTACCGGGCTTGATTTTGCCACCATTAAAGCGTTTGACCGTTTTATCTACTACTTTATCGCTCCCATGCTGGTCATTATCCTGCTCTGGTGGGAAAAACCGCGCGAGTATGGTTTTCAAATCGGCCATTGGCGCGAGGGGTTGCTGTGGACGATCTTCGCCATTGTGGTCATGAGCCTCGTCCTCTGGCTCATTGCCCGCACGGATGCGATGAGCAGTTATTATGCTAGCCGTGCGCCCGAGGGGGCACTCTCCATTATTTTAGTCACGGGCTTGGATTTGTTTAGCTGGGAATTTATCTGGCGTGGTTTTATGCTTTTTGGACTCGCTAAAGTGCTTGGCCCCGGTCCCGCTATTATGATTCAGGCCATCCCCTTTGCTTTTATGCACCTAAACAAGCCTGAAATCGAAACGCTAAGCACGATTTTTGGCGGTGCGGCCTTCGGTTTCATTGCGTGGCGCACCAACTCCTTCGCCTACCCGTTCCTCATTCATTGGTATATTGCCTCGTTTACGCAACTGATTGCGCGGGGCTTTTTTTAAGCACGGTTCAAGGTCAGGGTGCAGGGGGATTGGTTTCTAACTTGCCTTCGACAAACTCAGGCATGTTACGCTTTTAATAAGTGTCTCTAAATCCTGACCAATGGTGAAGCGAGAGGTTTCATTCACAATCCACAATCCACAATCCACAATCCACAATTCACAATTCACAATTCACAATTCACAATTCGTTCTAAAACCTTATGACAATCATGACACTCAAGCTACAAAATATGGCCCACGGGGGTTATGCCCTCGGCCGTGATAAAAAAAATCGGGTGATTTTTGTGCCCAATGCGATTCCTGGCGAAACGGTCGAAGTGGATGCGCCCGATGATAAAAATGCGCGGCGTTTTGCCCATGCGCGGCTGGTGCGCGTCACGAAAGTGGTGAAGGCAAGGGTGGAGCCGCGCTGTGACCATGCGGTGGAGGGGAGTTGCTCTAGTTTTCAGCATGTGCTTTATAAAAGCCAGCTTTATTTCAAGGAGCAAATCGTGCGCGACCAGTTTCAGCGCATTGCCAAGCTAAAGCCAGAGGTGAGGCAGATGATAGCCAGCCCGCAAATTTGGGATTATCAGCATGAGGTGCGGCTCAGCCCCACGGCCGTGGGTGGGCTAGGGTTGTGGTCTGCTATTGAGCAAAAAGTGCTACCCATTGCCAACTGCGCCCTGCTCGTGCCCCGCTTGCGCGAACTGCTCACCGATTTTGACCTAGATTTGCCCACTCTGCGCAAAGTGACTTTGCGCCAAGGGTATGATGAATCTCTGCTGGTGGCGTTGGAGGTGGAGGATGTGGAGCCGCCAGAATTGGCCGTGGATTTTCCCGTGTCGGTCACGATTGTGTTGCCCGACGAGACGACGGCGAATTTGATTGGGGAGAATTTTGTCAATAGCGAGATCCACGGCCGTGTGTTTCAGGTCTCGGCCGGCTGTTATTTTTACAGCAACCCGCAGGCGGCCAGTTTGCTGATTGACGCGGTTCTCGAAGCGGCTGATTTACACGGCCGTGAACGTGTCCTCGAGTTATACAGCGGCGTAGGCACGCTGACCGCCTTTCTGGCGGAGCAGGCCAGCGACCTAGTCGGCATCGAAATCAACGAAGACGCCGTGGCGGACGCGGCCGTAAATTTGGATAGCTTTGACAATATTAGCCTGTACCAAAGTGATGTGGCAGAGACGCTCCTCGATTTGGATTTTGCGCCAGATGTGGCTGTGGTTCATGCGCCGGTGGAGGGGGGTGTGCCCACGGCCGTGTGGCAAAACCTGGCGCGACTCCAACCCGCCAAAATCATCCATATCAGCGACGACCTCGCCACACTCGCCCGCGACAGCCAAAACGTCAAAAAAGCCGGCTATCGCCTGCAATACATCCAGCCCATTGACATGACCCCCCACACCTTTGAAATCACCGCCCTCGCCCTGTGGGTGAAACAGTAAGAATAGGTGCGAAGGACGACGTTTAGACACCCACCGTCGCACCTCGCACCTAATGTGTCACCAATCCAGCCAGCCCGACCCCAGCAGGCCAAACAGCCCCAGAATAAAGATGAGTGCGAAGAAAGATTCGGCGTTGCTTGGCTGAAAAAGCAGACCCCCTAGCCACACCAAAAAAATCGCCGTCAGTAGAGCCACGCCCGCTCCCGTAAGCACGCGGCGCAAAAATTGAGCAATACTTTGCACCCTGCCTTGAAAAAGCGTCACCCAAAAAACCAGCCCCACCAGCGGCGGGGTGACAATGAGCAAGGACGCCCCCACCATTAAAAGAAACGGATCTTCTTGCATCAGTCGGAGAAAACTTTCGTTGAGGTTCATGGGGCAGGGTTCAGGGTGCAAGGTACAAGGTTCAGGACGTGATACATGTTGGTTTTTGCTCATTTTAGCATGAAAATGGGCGAATAGATGCGCTCAACCAGTCGCTTATAGCTTACGGCTCACAGCTTACGGCTTATAGCTCACAGCTTACAGCTCCAAAAGGAACGCTATATGAAACAACAACAGCAAAACGGCCTCATCTACTTTGAATTTGAGCATTTTCCGTCCGCAGATAGCGGCGTGCGCCATGCCGTGCTGGGGCGAGCGGGCGGGGTGAGTCCCACGCCATATGGCTCGCTCAATCTGAGCAGTGCGGTGGGGGATGAGGAAGCCAATTATCAGACGAATCGCCAGCGGGCGTATGGCCTGCTGGGGCGGGATTTTGGCTCGCTGGTTCATGCCAAGCTGGTGCATGGGGCGGAGGTAGCGGTGGTGACGGCGGCTGACCACGGCCGTGTCATGCCTGATTGCGACGCGCTCATTACCAACGACGTGGGGTGTGGACTGACCATGAACTATGCCGACTGTGCCCCCATTTTCATCTACGACCCCGACCAGCACGCCATCGGTTTGGGACATGCGGGCTGGGGCGGAGCGGTGCAAGATGTGCCGGGGGCGATGGTGCGCGCCATGACGGCCGCCTTTGGCAGTCGGCCAGAGAAGCTGGTGGCGGGGATTGGCCCGTGCATTAGCCCCGCCGTGTATGAGGTGGGGGAGCCAGTTATTTCGCAGGTGCGGCAGGCGTTTGGGGCAGAAGACACGGCCGTGTTGCTCATCCCCCAAGAAAACGGCCCTCGTCCCCACTTTGACCTACCCCGCGCCAACGAAATCAACCTACGCCGCGCTGGCGTTCAGCAGATTGAGCTATCTGGTTTCTGCACCGCCCAGCGCACCGACCTCTTCTTCTCGCACCGCGCCGAAAAAGGGCGCACGGGGCGGTTTGGGGTGATGATAGTGCTGAGCTTCCTGAAAAAGGGACGAAGTACGAATTATGAATTATGAATGACAAAAGGAGCGGAAGTTCTCGAGAAAATCTCCGCGTTCTCCGCGTCCCCCGCGGCTGATTTGACCTTTTTACGGTGGGCTGAGCAATGCTTGCCCCAAGCGTCGCTTTTTTTGTGTGGGCTAAGCGTTTTTGTTGCCCACGGCCGTGTTCTCCATAATTGCTAGCAAGCTAATCGCTTCTATCTGTTGGTTGCTGGAGAAAGCACATGAACGCAAAAACATCTGTTTGGCGTTATTTTGATATTTACCTAACCACGGCCGTGGTCTTACTCACCGCCTACGGCATCCTCATGATTCGCAGTGCCATCACCGGTGCGCCCGCCTTCGAAGACTACGATGTGCGTCAACTCATCTTCGCTACAGTCGGCTTTATCGTTATGCTCGGCATCGCCTCTGTCGATTATCGCTACCTCACCTCCTCCCACTGGTACATCTACGGCCTCTTTATTATCCTGCTCTTCCTAGTACTCCTCTTGGGGCAAATCAGCAACGCCGCCCAGCGCTGGATTCCCCTCGGCCCCATCAACCTCCAGCCTTCAGAGCTAGGGCGCGTCTTTTTGACCATTGCTTTCGCCCAATTCCTCGCCACCCGCGAGCGAGAAATGGGCAAGTTTGGCAACACCCTGCTCACCCTCGCCTATTTTGGCTTCCCCATCTCCCTTATTTTTATCCAGCCCGACTTAGGGATGTCCGTACTTTACATCGTTATTTGGTTTGTCATTATTGTGATGGCTGGCCTGCCTCTTTCCCACTTTTTAGCCCTCGCAGGCGTGGGTTTAATTACCCTCTCGGCCGTGTTGCCCTTTCTCCAGCCTTACCAGCTTAACCGCATCACCACATTTATAGACCCGAGCAGTGACCCCGACCAAGCGTTCAACGTAGACCAAGCCGTTATCAGCATTGGTTCTGGCGGCTGGTGGGGCAAAGGATACATGAACGGCACGCAATCTCAGCTTGGCTTTTTGCGTGTCCAGCACACCGACTATATTTTCTCGATGGTAACCGAAGAGATGGGCTTCTTTTTTGGCTCTGTGATCGTCATGGGTCTGATTGGGTTTATTCTGTTCCGCATTCTGCGCGTGGCCGCGCTCACCCCAGACCCGGCGGGGCGGTATATTTGCGTGGGCATTGCTGGCTTTCTGTTCTTCCAAACCTTGGTCAGTATTGGCATGAATGTGCGCCTATTGCCTGTCACAGGGCTAACCTTGCCTTTTGTCAGCTACGGCGGTAGCTCGCTCATTACCCTCTTTATGGCCATTGGCGTGGTACAATCCGTCCTCATGCGACATCGCACCCAAGAATTTGGGTAGAGCAGACAATAAGTAATGAATAATGAACAATGAGTAAAAAGGTTGGCGGCGAGGGATGAGGGTGTGATTTGACCTCGTTTTTCTCCAAAAGTTCTTTTGTTAGACAGACCGCATTCAGATAAAAACACTTGACACGTGAAACATGACACGTGAAACGACACTTCCCAAGATACCCCACATGACAATAAGATTACGTTTTGCCCCGAGTCCGACTGGTTATTTGCACATTGGCGGTGCGCGCACCGCTTTATTTAGCTGGCTGTTTGCCAAGAAGCATGGCGGCCAATTTATTTTGCGTATTGAAGATACGGATGAGAAGCGCAGTGTCGAGGGAGCCATTGAAAATATCATGACCTCGATGCGCTGGCTGGGCCTGGATTGGGATGAGGGGCCCGATGTGGGGGGGGATTTTGACCCCTATATCCAGACGGAGCGGGCAGAACTGTATCATAAGTGGGCGCACTGGCTGGTGGAAAAAGGGCACGCTTACAAATGCTTTGCCACGGCCGTGGAACTCGACCAAATGCGCCAAGAGCAACTCGCCCGAGGCGAAACACCCCACTATGACCGCCGCTATCGGGATTTATCCTCCGAGCAAGTTGCCCAACTCGAAGCCGAAGGGCGCGAATACGTCATCCGCCACAAAATGCCCCTGACTGGGCAAACCATCGTACCCGACCTCATTCGCGGCGACATCGTCTTTGAAAACGAGCAAATCAACGACTACGTTCTGTTCAAATCCACGGGTCTGCCCACCTATCATTTGGCGCACGTCATTGACGACCATTTCATGGAAATCTCGCACGTTACTCGCGGAGACGAATGGATTAACACCGCGCCCCTGCATGTGCAACTGTGGCAAGCGTTTGGCTGGGAAATGCCGATTTATGCCCACATGCCCGTTATTCTCAACCCATCGGGTAAAGGCAAGCTGAGCAAGCGCACCCAGAGCTTCCAAGACGAAAACCAACTGGTGCTGGTGCGCGTGGAGGAGTTTCAGGAAGCAGGTTATTTGCCCACGGCGGTCATTAACTTCCTGAGCAATGTCGGCTGGTCGTTTGGCGACGACCGCGAAATTTTTACTGTGGCCGAAACCCTCGAGCGATTCGACCTCAAAAACGTTAATCCGTCGGCCACCAAACTGCCCTACAGCAAGCTAGATTGGCTCAACGGCCAATATATTCAGGAACTAGAGCCAGAAGCGTTGGCGCAAGGCATCGCCCCCTTCTTGGAAGCGCAAGGGTGGGCTGTAGACCTCGAGACGCTGGTGCTGGTCGCCCCGCCCATCAGCGTGCGGCTCAAGCGACTGGCCGAAGCGGTTGATTGGCTCCGCTTTTTGTATGAGCAAGTTCCGCTGGATGTGCCCGTGGAAAAGATAACGCACAAGAAAATGCCGCCTGAGCAGGCGCGGGTCGCTTTCACGCGGGCGCATGATTTTGTGACTGACCCAGCCAGCACTTATGATTTGGCAACACTCACGGCCGTGTTGAACGAAATCGGCGCGAGTGTGACCGATAACGGCGCGGCTGGGCCATTTTTAGGGACAATGCGCTTTGTTGTGACGGGGGAACCTGTTTCGCCACCGCTGTTTGAGTCCATGCTGGCTCTGGGACGGGAGCGGGTAGCGGCGCGGTTGACGCAGGCGTTGGCTATTCTGGCTGGGGATTCCTAAGTTACGGGGTAGCCGTTCAGCATCTCAGTCAGTCAGCATTTCAGCTTCCTTTTCACAACACAGGTTGGTCATAGTTGCCCGACCAAACGGCCTGCAAAGCGTTTGCTAACCTAAAATAAGCGCGGTTGGCACGAAGTTTAGGTGGCTGACTAGCTGACGCTTACGTTACGGGGTCATGTTTCACGTGTCATGTGTCAGGTGAATTCTCAAATAACTGCTTTATTCATCACCGCCGTTTCCACTGCCACCCACGGCCGGGATAAAGGTTTGATACACAGGCGGAATATAAACAAAGTTTTGCGCCGAATTGCCGCCCAGCACATACACCCGCGACTCGACGTTCGCCACGGCTGGGCTGTCCCACCCCACGCTGTCCGCATCCCCCAGCGGATGATTGATAAGACGCCATACGTTATCAGCGGGGTTAAATAGCTCACTGAAGCTCGCATCCCCACTCATACGGCCTCCAATTACATAGAGATTGTTCAACACCACGGCCGCCCCGCCACCACTCCGCGCCCCCGTCAAATCGGGACAGGTTGCCCAGCTTTCGGTCGCGGGGTTAAAAAATTCACAACTCGCTAACGGCCCCGTTTCATCTTCCCCCCCCACCACATAAAACAGACCGCCAATAATGCCGCCCGTGGCTCGCGCCCGCGCCGTAGGCAGAGGGGGCAGGGTGCGCCACAAATCAGAAACAGGGTCATAAAAATAGCTATTCGCCACAAACGCGCTCCCGTTCCAGCCCCCAAACAGATAAATGCCTTTGTCATCGGCCAGAGCTAAGCCGCCGGCTAAAGGCTGGGGCAAATCCGCCACGGGTCGCCATTGGTCGTTAAGCGGGCTGTACGCTTCGACGGTGCGCAGGGGATTGCCATCTGCATCCCGCCCACCCGGCACGTAAATCTCGAGCAACACGGCCGCGCTGGTATCACTCACGGCCGTGGGTTTGTCTGCTACCTGTCGCCATTCACGCTGGCTGGTGTCATACACATGCACTAGGCTGGTTGTCTCGCCCACGGCCGTGCGCCCACCGATTTGGTATAAATTGATCCCATTGGAGACAAGGACTAAATCAGCCAGAGCCAGCGGATGAGGGCGACTGCGATACCAGAGGGATTCGCTTAGCTCGGTTTCGACAAAGCGGGTATCAGGGGGTGAGGCGTTGCTGAGTGAGGCTTCGGCCACGGCCGTGCTTTCCGCATCTTGAGGCGCGATAGCGGGCGACACTTGGGTGAACCACCAGCCACCAACCGCCAGCACCACCACCAGCACAAGGACAGCCCCCGCCCACACCCGCCAATCACGCGGCGATTGTTCGGCTATGTTTTCTGGTTCTAACGCTGGTTCTGGTTTTGTTTCTGGGGCGGGGGGGGATTCGCTGGCTGGTTCGCTGAGGGGAGGCTCTGGCTCTTCTGGTTGGGGATTGGCTTCAATTTCAGAGGGGGGGGGAGGGGAGGACACGGCCGTGTCTGGCTCCCCCGGCGGCGCAAACAAACCCAGCTCCAGCGCAACCATGCTCGCCTCAGTCCGAGTCGAGACATTCAGCTTGCTATAAATATTGCGCAGATGCACCTTAACCGTGTTGGGGCTGATAAACAGCGTGGCCCCTATCTCTTTATTCGACGCGCCGCTCATCAACTGCTCTAAAACATCAAGCTCGCGCTCGCTTAACGGTTCTTGTTCTTCTAGGGGCGGGGATTGCTCACTCATAGGGGGCAGGGTGCAAGATGCGAGGTACAGGGTTCAAAGTACAAGGTGCAAGGTGACTACTTATCCGGCAAGCCCGTTGCCTGAAGCTCTGTCGAAGGCAAAAGGGCGGGCTTTGGGAGGTTCACTCCTCGAGGGAGTTCGTAGTCACGCTAAAACTGATAAACGGTTCAAATCCAAAATCCACACTCGCCTCACGGCGAAACAGTGATACCTTCGGTGGCGGTAATGCCGACTGTGCCTGTGATGACGCTCGGCGTGGGGGTGGCAAGGGCGCAATTCTCTCTGGCCGTACTGAGTTTGTCACCCAAGCCGTTGCCCTGATTCCCCTGCCAGCGAATCGCTTCAGCATAGAAGCTTTGCGCAGGGCACCAATCTTCCTGAAAGGTAAACCTATCGGCGTGTTTGGTCAAGCCTTCAACCAGCAGGCCGCAGGAATTTTGATAGGCGGGCGTATAGGTGCATAACTCGCGGAAATAGTAGAAAAACGCTTCCCAGTTGACATCATAAAAAACGATGCCTTCTAAATAAAGCTCCGCAAAAGACATTTCGCCCCGCACCTCTTCGGGAAGCGTGCCCAAGCGTCGCGCTTGATTTAGATAAAAGAGACCGCGCTCGATTTGGTCATTGGTCATCAGGAGCCGTCGCCCGAGGCCAATGTAGGCGTCGTAGAGCATTTGGTCGGTTTCACCGCGTCGATGGCTGGGGTATTCGTTTTGGAATTGAATGATTTCGGTCACGGCCGTGGCCCATTGTCCATTTTCCACCAGCACCGTTAAGGCTCGAAACCCCTCGCCCGCCGCCGTGTCGTCCAAAGCGATAGCGGGGTCAACCGTCGGCGTGACCTCAGGCGTCGAGGAAGGCGCAGGGATGGGGCTAGGCGTTAGCAGAGCGACCCGCGCCTGCTGTACCTGCGCCTGCAAGGCGACGGCTTGGGCATTGCCCCGCTCTTGCCCCATCACCCAGTCCAGCCGCCGCAGGGCTAAATCGAAATTTCCCGCCGCGAGGTCGCTTTCGGCTAGGGCAAGCTGATGGTCTAGCTCCGCCAATTGTTTTGAAGCTTGCCGCTCGACACGCAACTGCTCCCCATTTTGGTACGCGAGCAGAGCAACCACGCCATAAAATATGAGCAGAAGCGCAAGCCCAATAAAGGTGATGCCACTCACGCGCAAGAGAGTACGCCGCCGCTGTTCAGAATGCTGTTCACTGTTATTGTTTTGTGTCACTTCGTCTGGCTGTATCATAGAAATTAAGGTGTTTCATGTATCACGTTTCATGTGTCACGTATGACCTCGTCTTTTTTTCAGGCCACTCGTTACTTA
>JBGTIZ010000406.1:0-31934 GCA_041745395.1 Promineifilaceae bacterium (SeqCode)
CGGCGGCGGCGCGGAGAACGCCCGCCATGCGCTGGCTAAAGGCATCATTGCCCAAATGGTCTAGCCGGAATTGGAGCGGGTCGGCCCCAGCCGCGTGCGCCAGTTCATCTATAAAACTCTCGAGGGCGAACGTATTGGCGAACAGCCCGAGGCCACGCCACCAGCCCGTACGCACGGGCAAATCAGCCAAGTAGGCGGTCGTAGCGCGGGCGGGAATGCCCTCGTAGAAGTTCATTGCCCCGCGCCAAGCGGCAAAGTCTGATCCCATCACCGTTTTGAGAAAATTTGGGAAAAAGGCAAAGGCAACTTGACCACTGACCTGATGCTGTTCCATCTGGGTGACGCGCCCGTTTTCCAGCTTGGCACGAAACAGGTGGCGCGTCGGGGGACGAAAATAGCCGTCCTGCATATCTTCGGTGCGTGACCAGCCCACATGCACGGGGCGTCCCACCGCTTGGGAAAACCGCGCCGCCTCGCTAGCCGCTTCGATGTTAATTTTGCGCCCAAAACCGCCGCCCAAATAAGTGGGGGTGACGGTCACGTTTTCGGCGGGAATGTCTAGCACGGAGGCGACGCCGCCCTGCACCGAGGCTTGGGATTGGGTTGACCCCCAGACGGTCGCTTTGTCCCCTTCGACATGCACCAGCGCGGCCTGTGGCTCGAGGTGGGCGTGGACGGCAAAGGGGGTGAAGTATTCGGCGGTGAGGGTGGCGTTGTCGTCGTTGAGACGCACGCGCCCTGTTTGCTGGATGCTGACGCCGCCGTCGTTGAAGTGAAGCCGCTCTTCGAGTTCCGCTTGTTGCCAGAGGTGGCCTTCATCCCATTGAATATCGAGGGCACGCACGGCCGTGTTGGCCTGTTGACGGGTACGCGCTACGACCCCTGCAAACCCATTTTCCACATCAATGACCACCTGCACGACCCCCGCAGAATTAGCCGCGCCGCCAGGCTGGGCGGAAACCATCTTGGCTGACAGCGTGGGGGGACGCGCCACCGCGCCATAGAGCATATCGGGCACGCGCATATCGTAGCCGTAGATTGCTTCGCCCCGAATTTTGGCTGGCAAATCAACACGGGGCAGGGACTGCCCAATCACTTTATACTGGTCAATCTGTTTGAGCGTTGGCTCTTGATCGAGTTCGGGCCAGGTGGTGGTCTTAGACACAATTTGGCCGTAAGTCACGCTTTGGGCAGGATTGTTACTAACCTGAATCTGCCCATCCACGGCCGTGACCTGAGCCACATCGACCCCCAACTGCTTCGCCCCTTCGATTTTGAGCATTTCCCGCATAGCGGCCGCCGCTTGGCGGAGCGCGGGGTAAATCGCCGTGACCGAACCACTGCCGCTCGTACCCATACTATCAAAGGGGCCGACGTGGGTGCTGGCTTGGATGACTTCGACCTGTGCCCAAGCCACTTCTAGCTCTTCCGCGCCGATTTGAGCCACGGCCGTGTGAATACCCTGCCCCATTTCTACTTTGGCACTGTAAAAGCGCACTCGATTCTCAGGCGTGATTTCAATCCACAAATTGGGTTCAGCGGCTAAACCACCGGGGCCGGAGGAGTTATCTAACTGCTGAGCCACAAAGCGGTGGAACGGCGCACGGCCAAAGATAACGCCCACGGCCAAGCTCCCCGCCACCGCGCCCGCGCCTATCAAAAAGCCGCGCCGCGTCATGCGCCAGCGACTCTTGGTCGGTTCTTGCTCTTGCTCTTTTTCTGGGATTGGTATCTGGCTCATTAGGTCACCTCCTGCATTTTCACAGCGGCTGAGGCTACGGCCGTGCGGATGCGGGCGTAACAGCCACAGCGGCAATAATTCTCTTTCAGTGCGTCCACGATTTCATCACGACTAGGCGTCGGGTTTTTCTCTAAAAAGGCGGCGGCGGCCATCATTTGGCCGCTCATGCACCAAGCGCATTGGGGCACTTGTTCATCCAGAAAAGCCTGCTGAACGGGATGCAATTGACCGTCGGCCGTGCTTAACCCCTCCAGCGTGCGGATTTCTTTACCCACCACATCTTGCACACCAGTCAGGCAGGAGCGCACCGCTTCGCCGTCCACATGCACGGTGCAGGAACCGCAAATGCCTATCCCGCATCCAAATTTGGTGGCGGCCAGCCCCAAATCATCCCGCAAAGCCCAGAGTAAAACGCCTGATTCATAATCAGGATTTAGCTCCACCGTTTGGCCGTTAATGTTTAATTGCATAATCATCATCTCCAGAATCAAAAAGTGCGACGTAAGAGGTTAAGAGGTGCGAGGTGCGACTTTTGGTCATTTCTGAAAACCAGCACCTTAACTAACTAACGATAGGTTAGCTCTCAATACAGAGCCAATATAACGACTTTGCATTATTGAATCATAAACTGACCGACATTGTACGCTTAATGTAATGATTCCCGTTATAATCCAGCACGATAGTCGATTGAAGGCCAAAGGCGAGCGCAGAAGCCAATTCACCTCGCACCTTGCACCTCGCCCTTCGCACCTTTTTTACAGCGCACCCGGAACCCTAACTCATGATCCCATCATACCGTAAACGCTCTCTGCTCTTATTTTTTGTTATGCTCTGTTTGGTTGGCTGTCAACAAGTTTTGCCCGCTGCCGATGTGCCCCCCACGGCCGTGTCAACCACCCCCCTTATCATCGCCACCCCCACGGCCGTGGTTACGCCCACCCCCACTCCCGAACCATCCCCCACGCCCATACCTCCAAGCGTGGCCGAAGCGTTCGAGACGCTAAGCACCCATCTGCAAGCTGATTTGCCGCTCAACGCGCCCGCGCTGGCCGATGCGCTACGCGGCGCGGCGGATGACGGCGCACCCACGGCCGTGGACATACGCCTTCTGGCCGAAATTCTAGCCGTGCGCAGTTTTGACCCCGCCGTTATCACCGCCGCTAACCAGCTTCAGGCCGCCCTCGCTAGCTCGCCCGCCTCCGCCGACGCTTCAACGGTAACGGCTAGCGACAGTTGGCTCAATTTGCTGGCCAACTATGACCGCTATCGAGCCAGCTTTCGCCCACCCGCGCTCGACCTCATCAACTATTTTCCCGAAGCGGACACCAATTTGCGCCAGCCTGCCTATCTGCGCTACCAATTAACGGGCAAACAGCTCGACGAAGTGCATCTGCTGGCGGGGTCATATACAGGCGATGGCCGCCGCCAACTGCTGGTTCAAGCCCCGCTCTGGCCTGAGCCAACTTATTTGCCCCACGGCCGTGAACTGTTTAGCTGGCCGGACGGTCACCACACGGAGGTAATCATGTGGGCCGCCCGCGCCACCGCGCTCAGCGACGGGACAACCACTGCTTTTGCGCTGTTGCGCCACGTAGGCCACGTGCCCGGTAGGCATGAGCGGCTGGTGCGGGGGCAATATAACACGGCCGTGGGGGAGAGCTTTTCCGCTGAGTTGCGCTTTAATTATGACAATGGAGGCACGCTCACGGCCGTGTGGCGCCTTGATGAGGCCGAAGCCGTACCCTACACTCCCCAAGCGGGCGACCAATTTACCCCTGACCAATATTTTTTGGATGAAAACGACCAGCTTCAGCGGGAAGCGGGCACAACGACGTTCAGCGTGACCAATCCCGATAATGGCGAGCCGCTTTTACGCACCGCGTGGCAAGCCGTGCCCGACGGCAACTATTTTCTGGGTATACAAGCCAGCCATCACCCCGCCTCGGCCAGCACGGTGCTGACCAACCTAAGCGTGACCAATGAAGCCAGCGGGGCGGTTGACTCGGGGCAATTTGGCTACCTTGACCCCGTTTTTGGCTTCCAGTTTCCTTATCCCGCCGACTGGCTTCCGCCACAGTATGGGGAGCATGGGTTATACAGTGCCAATCTAGACGGCACGGCTCAATTACAACTAACGCTGTACCCCAACACGGCCGTGAGCCGTCCCCGTGAGCTACAAGCGGAGGTTTTAACCCAGTTTGGCGCGGTTGATTTTCTCTATGAACAGGACACGGCCGTGGGCACAAACCCCACCATTCCCGGCGTGATGACCGCCTACGGCTATCGCAGTGAGGCGACGAACGACCGCGAGGAGCGCACCGGTCTGCTGGTCTCCTTCATTTATCAACAGCAAGGATACGTGCTGGACTTAGACGCCCCCGCCACGGCCGAGCCGCAAGCCATCGCCCTCATGGAAAGCATCCTGCGCGACTGGCAATTTCGCCCGCTGGAACCGCGCCAATTTACCCGCAACTGGCAACCGCTCACGCTGGCCGAAACAGGGCTGACCGTACCCCAGCGGGATGATTTTCGTCTGCAAACGGCGGGCGCGTGGGAGCGCATCACGGCCAATGATGACCCGCGCATTTTCATCGCTCTGCGCACCGAGCCGCGTGACGCACCAGACTTGACTGACCGCCTGCTCCATTGGAGCGACATCGCAGGGCAAGGGGTGCAAGGGTACGCGCCCACGGAGCCAAGCCGCTTGGCTTTGGGCAAACGGCTATGGCTACAGCAGGCGTTTAGCTATATAGCGGGTGATTCGGGGGAGGAAATAAGAGGGGTGGTGCTTATCAGTGAAGACCACGGCCGTGAGCTAATCGTCTGGGCCGAATGCCCCGCCGCGCATTATGACGAGGTGTATCACGATGTGCTGGCCGTTATGCTGGCCGAATTGGAGTAGGCCAAACTCAAACTCAAGGCAAGCCTATGGCGCGGAGGCGATAACGGCCACTACTGCCTCTGAAGGGGAAAATGACGAGTTGATAAGTCGTGGTCATATCGGCTACAAACAGACGGGATTCTGGCTCGCCCAGGCCGCCTCTATCTTCCGTAAAAACAAAGCCGCCGGGCGTGTATAGCTCCAGCAGGGGGTCGAGGGTGCTATCTGGCTCGAGCAACAAGAAGAAGGCTTGGCCGGCTGTGGCGGGCAAATTGTGCCGCCCGACTTCGTCTGGCTCTAACACGGCCGTGACATCTAGCAAAACCGTATCCCCCCCTACCACGCCCAAATCCAGCACCGCCACCGTGGACGCATACGCGGCTGAGGCAGACGCACGCCCCACCGCAGAAACCATCAAGCTAAACTCCCACGCCTGCTCCCCCATAAACGGCAGTAATTCTGGCTCACCCGCGCCCCGCTCGTCCACGCGACTGATTATCTCCCCCGCCTCGTCCAGCAAGGTGAAGGCCACGTCTAGCCCCGGCTCGGGATTGACCAGCAGGAGCAGGGGCTGAGCCACAGGCAAACGCAGGCGCACCTGTTGTTCGTCGCTGTCCGCCCAGATTTGCTGATAAGTGGCGCCAGGCCCCAACACGGCCGTGGTCGGCTCCAAACCAAGGCTTAACGCAGGCTGAGGAAGCACGGCCGTGGGTGGGGGTGTCGGCTGGCTGAGGGGTTGACTATGAGGCAGGGGTTCGGGGGTAGGGAGAGGGGTTTCGGACACGGCCGTGGGGGGTGTCAGCAGGTCATTCAGCTCATTGACGGGCACGCCACACGCCAGCAGTGCCCCCGCCAGTAAGCCCCATACCCAGAGCCACCTCTGGGCAAAACGTCGCTCTGCTCTGTTTTTAATCATAAGTCAATATCACCAATATTCATACCTCACCCCACCCTTATGAACAACAAAGCCCGCCTGTAGTCACGCATAGCCCAGAAATACGGTCAACCTAAAGTTCGCGTGGCGGGCGGGGTTTATTTTACAATAAGCTGTAAGCTCTTAGCCGTAAGCCGTTAGCTATTTTTTGAGGAGTAGCCATGATGAAAACAATTGAAACAACCGTCACAATTACGCCGCAAGGCCAATTGCATTTGCAACGACAACTACCCGATGATTTCCTACCTGGCAATTATCGTGTGGTTCTCATTATTGATAGCCAGCCACTGGTTGATTCTGTGCGTCCACCACTAAACTTCCCCGTAGATGATTACGGCTCTTGGCCCGAGACGCTTTCCTTAAGCAGAGAGGATATATATGACGAATCTGGCCGTTAAACCCATCTTTTTAGACACTAATATTTTGGTCTATGCCAACGTCACAAATGCCCCTTTACACACAGTGGCACTCAATCGTTTACAACAATTGTGGGATGAAGGGCCAACACTTTGGGTCAGCCGTCAGATATTACGTGAATATCTGGCTGTCCTCACCCGTCCACAAGGGTTTAGCGAGCCGCAAGCGGTAAATGTGGCGACCGAACGAGTAAAATTCTTCACGAATCATTTTCATATAGCCGATGATAATGAGGTTGTTACCGAAAACTTACTGACCCTGATACGCAATCACGATGTAAAAGGTAAGCAAATTCACGATGCCAATATTGTCGCCACTATGCAAGCCTACGGTATCACTCATCTACTGACAAACAACGTCGGTGATTTCCAGCGATATGCTCACCTTATTACTATTCAGTCCCTGTAAACGGAACAATCCTTTTGGATAGAGATGCCAGATACTCACGCTCCCTCTGACAACCTACAACGATACGGCTGGCTGGTCATTACCACGGCCGTGGTCACGATTGGCCTCAAGCTGGTGGCTTACCTGCTCTCTGGCTCCGTCGGTTTGCTGTCGGATGCGCTGGAGTCGGGCGTCAATTTGATCACGGCCGTGTCTGCCCTGTGGCTCCTCAACGTTGCCCGCCGCCCACCAGATGACGACCACGCCTACGGCCACGCCAAAGCGGAATATTTTGCCAGCCTGATTACGGGTGGGTTTATCACCGTGGCGGCGGGGGCGATTTTAGTCACGGCCGTGGTGCGTCTCTTCAATCCTCAACCCTTAGAGCAAGTTGGGCTGGGCGTGTTGGTTTCCCTCAGCGCGGCCGTGGTCAATTTTGTCGTGTCTCGCATCCTCATCCGTGCGGGGCAAACCCATCGCTCCCCCGCCCTCGAAGCGGAAGGGCAACACCTATACACCGATGTGCTGACCACTGGTGGCGTCGTTTTTGGCTTGGGTTTGGTCTGGCTTACCGACTGGGTCGCCTTAGACAGCTTGGTGGCTATGGCCGTGGGGATACAAATTGGGGTCATGGGTCTCAAACTGCTCTATAAAACAAGTCAAGGGCTGATGGACGCCGCCTTGCCCCCCACCGAACAAGCTGAAATCCGCGCCGTGCTGGCGCAATACGCCCAACAAGGCGTCGCCTACCATGCTCTGCGCACCCGCCAGTCGGGACAGCATCGTTTTGTATCGGTTCATTTGGAAATGCCGGGCGAGTGGACGGTCAAGAAAGGACATCTAGTCGCTGACCAAATCGAAGAGGATTTACGCGCCACGCTTTCTGATTTAGCTGTTTTTACCCACCTAGAGCCGAAGGATGACCCGCTTTCGCAGGCGGATAGGGAGCTGTGGCGCAGTTAAAAGGGGAGTAAGGGAGCAAGGGAGGGGGAGAGTAAGGGCTGTCCTTGCACCATGCCCCTTGCACCCTGCTTCATCGCTCAGCACTCAGCACTCTCTGTACCGCAATACCGAGCAATCCCCCCACCACGGCCGTGATAAGCCCCCCCCACGCGCCCAGCGAGAGCATAAACGCCGTGCCTGGCAAGCCGAGGACGGCATAGTTATAACTCAGTAACGCCCCCATGACGCCCCACAAACCGCACTGCACCCGCCGCGTCAGGTCGTTCTCATGCTCTTGGGTGATGACCACCGCCACCAAGCCGATGATGAGCAACCCCGTGAGCAACCCAAAGAAACGCTCGAGGCCAGACAACACGGCCGTGTTGCTCCCCGACCCATTCAAATATTCTTCGGCCACGGCCGTGGGGCTAGCCGTGGGCGTTAAAGTCGGCATAGGCGTCAGGGTCGGCGTGGGCGTCGCCGTCGGCGTAGGGGACGATGTGGGGGTAGCCGTGGGCGTATTCACCACCACCGACACATTATCCCCAATGGCAATATCCACCTCCTGCGAAGCTTGCGCCTCCCCCGCGCTGACCGTGATGCGAAACTGCCCCGTCCGCGCCTCTAGCACATAATCAAAAGTCGCTTGCCCTTGGCGCGTAGGCACTTGCCCAATCACGCTGTAATAGCCCTGAATGCGATCCTGTAGCGTAAATTGCACCAACGTCCCATCGGGAACTTGCCGCCCGTTGCGATCCAAAATGACGCTCGTTTGCAGGCGCAAGGTGTCGCCAGGCGTTAACTCCAGCGGTTCACTACCGGGCGGCGTTTGGGGCGTGCCGTCAGAAGCCACCACAAAAAGTTCTAAGACTTGACTGGGGTCGGGCTGGACTTGGCGGGCTAGGCGATAATCGGTGCCTTCGACATCTACAGGGGCGTTGCCGCGCGGGGAAAAATCTTGAAAGAGCAGACGCACGGCCGTGTTCAAAAAGCTCTGACTACTGCTATACAGTCCATAATAGGCCGTGAGTTGGCTCACCTCGGTTGTGTCCAAATAATAAGGCGCGTCAAACGCAAACAGCACAATGCGCTTATCCCGCGCCAAATCTGGCCGGTCCGCCAAAAAGTTCTTGACCACGGCCGACTCTGTGCCGGGGGCGACATCGAGCATGTTAAAAATAATCCAGTCCGCTTCGTTGAGTGCTTCTTGCACATCATAAGCGGTGGGGGACACGGCCGTGTCTAATTCTTCAGATGGCTCTGGGGGAAGCGGCACACCCGCTTCTGGCTCCAGCGTCACGGTATCGGTAATGGGTTCTGGCGTGGGGGTGGGCAAGATGGGGCCGGGCGTGCGCAAAAACTGGTCCAAATCAGCGAACCAAAAGCTCTGCACCTGCGCGGGGTTGATTTGCCCACTCGCTTGCGGGCCGTATAAAGCCAACATGCGGTCAGCCAGCGCAGTGGCTGACAAACGGGGCACAGCGGGACAAACGGGACACGGCCGTGTCGTGCGCCCATCGGTAAACACGAGAATGTTATCAGTGGGCGCGGGCGGCCCAGGCAACCGTTGCTGAAGGTCAGCCGCCGCTGGAGAGAGCAAAGTCGCCCCGCTTTGCGCCACTTCAAACAAGCTGATGGGCGGTAATTCAGCCATAATCTCGGCCGTGGGCAAGACGTTTGTGGGCGACCAATCCCCACCATAGAGATCCAGCTTGAGGGCTAAATTGCGGCGCACGGCGTCATCCACTCGTTGCCGAAACGCTTCATCGCTTTCGTACTGGGTCACAAACCAAGTCAGCGTGTCCTGAATATTGGCAATGTATTGTGGTTCGTTAAAAGAAGCCGTCTCGTTAAAAATAAAGTCGGCCGTGTTGAGCAAATCGTTGCCGGCCAGGAGGGCATCTTTAGCCACTTGGCGGTGCAAAAAATCGTTGTCGGGGTCGTTATAAAAGCGGCGAATGGCGGGTACACCAAGATTATCGCTGACCAAAATCCCCCCGGCCGTGCGCCACGTCGCCAGTTGGGGCAGTTGGAGCAGTTGCTCTTGGGCGCGGCGGTCGAGGCTAAAGGGTGGGGTGCTAGGGCTAATCGTGCCTTGCAGTCCTTGATAACGGACATGGGCGGTTTGGAAGCCGTGGGCGGGATTGCCGTTCCCCACCACGGCCGTGAACGGCACCAAATCCGTCTGGCGCAATTGGGTCAACTCCTTGCGCACCGTGGCAATTTCGACCTGTCCTGCCCTGTCCGCACTGCCCAAGCCGGGGAAATGGGTGGCAATCACGGCCAAACGGCCATCGCTCCCGTTGTTGAGTCCGGCCACATAAGCTTGCCCCATTTGCGATACCCAATAGGGATGGCCGCCAAAAACGCTGGTTCCCAAGCCGTTGTTGGGCGGCAGGGGCTGGGGCTGGATTTGCACATCAAGCGCGGGGCCGAGGAGCATATTAACCCCCACGGCCGTTAAATCACGTCCAAACGCTCGACCGACCGTTTGCGCCAGCGCGGGTTGCCAAGTTGCCCCGATGGCCATGTTGCTGGGAATTTCGCTGAGGCCAAGCTGGGTTGGCTCTTGTCCACGGCCGTTGGCGGTCAGGGCAATGAAGAGCGGGATGCCCGTTTCTTGTGCTTGGTCTGGGGTCTGAATGGTGATGGGGGTGGGCGGCACGGCCGTGGGGGTTTGCGTGAGAGGCACGGTCGGCGTGAGGGGTGGCAACGTGCCCAGCAAAGCGGTTGTTTGCAAAGCTGAAGTTAGGGCAGTGAGCGGTACGTCGGGGGAAGTGGCTAAATTGCCGCTGGCGGAGCGCAACAGTACGCCGCCAATGTGATATTCCTGCACTAGAGATAGGATGGGGGATTCGGCGGTGAGGGTGGCTCCCGGAAAGGAAACGAGAAAGAGTTGCCCCACGCGCTCGGCGGGGGTCATATCGGCCAGCAGGGTTTCAACCTGGATAGCGAAATCTATCTCGTTGTTTAGTTGGGAGTCAGTTGCCTCTTCCTCTTGGGCATGCGCGACCAACACGGCCGTGGGCACGAACAAAAACAGCAAGGCACACCCCAGCAAAAATAAACCAAAGCGTCTCATGACGATTGGCTGACAGGCAGGAGGGTGTGGCGTGGGAAGTCAAAAGTAAAAAGTAGGAAGTAAGAAGTAAGAAGTGGTGCTTCTCATTTTTCACTTTTGATTTTTTACGCCAGATTTCTCTTGTGCAAACAGTCCCTGCAACCTGCC
This sequence comes from Promineifilaceae bacterium (SeqCode), assembly GCA_041745395.1. Lineage (GTDB taxonomy): Bacteria > Chloroflexota > Anaerolineae > Promineifilales > Promineifilaceae > Hadersleviella. The sequence continues at coordinate 10,532 of JBGTIZ010000406.1, forward strand.
GCCTCTTCCTCTCCAAAATCTCTGTGCGGCAAAGTGACTGGTTAAACGAGTGTGCCTTGAGTGGTGTGGGGTGGTGAACGCCCGAGCACGACCGCTTAATCAGGTATAGAGTATACAGAGCGACGCAATGGGGGACAAACGGGGCAGGCGTTTTCTGAAAGAGGGACCACCTAATCCAGCAACTGACTTAGATACCACCGTCCTGTACTCGCTTCGCGCAGGTCTTGGGCCAGTTCGCTGGCCGTGGCGTGGCGGTCGGCGGGGTCTTTGGCCAAAGCTCTGTTAATAATGGGCTGGAGCCGACTGGGCAACGCACTGTTTAGGTCACGCAGTTTGGGAATAGGTTGGGCGATGTGCGCTTTCATTTGCTCGATGGGGGAGCGATTATCAAAAGGCACGCGGCCAGTTAAAGCTTGGAAAATAACGATGCCCAGCCCATAAATATCGCTCCGGCCGTCTACCTGCACTTTTTCGCCCGCCAACACGGCCGTGGCCTGTTCGGGACTCATATAGCGTGGCGTGCCCCCCGCATAATGCTCCGTGGCCGCCGTGCCCGCCCCCGCCTCCGACAGCACAGCGATGCCAAAATCAGACAAAAACGCCTCATCTTCAGCGTTAAAAATGATATTCCCCGGCTTAATGTCGCGGTGGATGATGTTCTTGTGGTGCGCCGCATCCAGCCCCGCCGCCACGCGGTCAATAATGGGGGTCAGCCGCTTGAGCGCCAGCGGTTGATTGGGCGGAAGTTGCTCGTTAAGCGTACCGCCCGACAAATATTGCATGACCAAAAAGGGCTGGTCTTGATGCTCGCCAAAGTCAAAAACGCTGACGATAGCCTCGTGGCGTAGCCCCGCGACAACCCTCGCCTCGTGGGCAAACAGTTGGCGAAACTCGGGCGCAAAGGTGAATTTGAGCGGCAGGAGCTTAATGGCGACCCCGCGCTGAACATCGGGGTCTTGCGCCAGATAAACGCTGGCCATGCCGCCAAAGCCGAGCAGACTGCTGATTTCGTAACGGCCGATGCGCGTGCCGGCGGGCAGGGTATCTTGAGGCACGAGTTTGCGCTCTTCGTCACTGTCTAAGCTGGTGGGCGTGGCGGTTTCGGGCGCGAACAGGGTGGGGGTGAAGGCGGCTATGGTGACATCGGTGGTGGGAGACACGGCCGTGTTCTCCACAGAATCCCCCTCGCTTTTTTGGTCACGCTGATGATCCCCCGCGCCCCCCAGCAAGGCGGAAAGCTGACTCATGTACCAGCGACCCCGCGCCGTTTCACGCACATGTTTGGCTAAATCGGCTCCGCTGGTAAAACGGTGGGCGGGGTCGCGCGCCAGCAGTTGCTCGAAGAGCAGGTTGTAGGAGTCCGGCAGTTCTGGGCGCAGGTCGGTGATGGGGACGAGGGGGTGATTGAGGATAGCCACGGCCGTGTCTCGCACCGTCTCCCCCTTAAACGGCAACTGTTCCGTCAAAGCTTCATACAAAATCACGCCCAGCGCAAACAAATCAGTCGCGGGACGCAACTTAGTGAACAAGGCTTCGTTTAAGAGGTCTTGCGCCTGCTCGGGACTCATATAGCTGGCCCATTCCTGTTCGGCGAGCGGGGCGTGCAGTTGGTTAAACGCCTCAGAAATGGTCGCCACGCCAAAATCAGTCAGGTAGGCGCGTTGGTCTTGATCGAACAGAATGTTGTGGGGGGTGATTTGCCCATGCACGACCCCTTGCGCGTGCGCCGCATCGAGGGCCGAAGTCAACTGATTGACCATCGGGGCTAACGCTTTCAGGGTCAGCTTTTCTGTTTTCATCCTGCTGGCGAGCGTGCCCCCTTCAAAAAAGGGCATGACCACATAGGGCTGGTCGTGGTATAGGCCAGAATCATACACTTGGGTGATGTGCGGGTGGTCTAGCTGGCCGATGAGCTGGATTTCGCGCTGGATGCGGAGCAGGAGGGTGGGGTTGGTGTGCAGGCCGGGGGCGAGAATTTTGAGGGCGACATCGCGGTGGAGTTGGGGGTCGTGGGCGCGGTATACGAGCATAATCCCGCGCCGACCAAAGGTTTCTTTGATTTGATAGCGGCCGATTTGGGTGTGTGTATCGGCTGGGGGCGATGTGGCGGGGTTGAACACGGCCGTGGGGTCAACTACCGTGTCGGCGTCGCTGGCTAAATCAACGACCGTTGCCGTTTCATCCCCCGCGCCGCTAGGCATGTCTGGCTCTAGCTGCGTTTCGTCGCCGATGCTAGCTGGGCTGACATCCTCGGCCGTGGCCGCTTCAAAACGAAGCCGCACCGTCCCAATTTGAATCATGTCACCCGCAAAGAGTCGTTTGCGGCGCATACGCTTGTTGTTAATGGCCACGCCGTTGAACAAACTTAAATCAGCTAGAACGCACCCGCTAGGGCGACATTCGAGGCGGGCGTGGTGTTCGTCTACGCCCTCTGCATCTAGGATGAGGTCGTTGTCCACGGCCGTGCCGAGCATTACTTTCTCTTGCGTCAGCAGGTATTCGTCCCAGCCACGGCCGGGAATGGTGTAGAGCAGTTTGCCAAAAGGGAGCATAGGGTTAATTTTTCAGTCGGTACATGAGCAGAGAGTGTCTCAGCAGGATGCGCTTAGAGGCCGGGAAAGGAGATGTGGCGCACGGTGAGGGTTCCGCTGAGAGTGAGATTGCCTTGCTGGAGCAGGGCGCGGAGTTCACGGACGCGATAGGTAGAGTTGCGCAGGGCGCGGGCGTTGACGGTTTTGCCGTTTTGCTCGTTGCGGTCGGCGAGGTGGTTAAGATGCGCTTCTCGTTTATCGAGCAGGGCGGCCAGCCAGCCAGCTTCGGGCAGGGAGCCGAGGGTGGGGAGTTGCTTGAGGATGTGATCTGCACCGCCGGGGCCGTGCTGAATCATCATATCATAGATGCAGGCGAGGCCAAGTGGGGTTTGGAGGCCAAGCTGGCGCGTTTTGCGCACGGCGGGGGTGTAAAAAAGACGGGCGAACACGTCGTCTTGCGCCTGAATCATGGCGGGGTCGGTGGCCGCTTCGAGCAGGAGCGTTTTGAGCCGCTCATCATGCCGCAAAGAGGCGTCACGGTTCAAGATGCGCTGGCCGTAGTCAGCGTGGAGGGTGCGGCTGGTGGGGGTTTGGCTCAGCTCCCAATAGCGTTGCATGACCTCTCCCAGCGTGCCAGCGGCCAGCGTGGCCTGATGTTTGCCGTAGCTGATGATGCCCGCGTCGTAGGTTTGGTACGCTTCGGGGCGGCCATTGGGGTTGCCGGATTCAAAGATGCTGGTGATGCTAAAAACGACTTTGCGCCAGTCGTCGGGGTTGAAGGGCGGCACGGCCGTGCCCGTGAGCGTGACCTGTAGGCCGATAAAGCCGCCAAAGGGTTGCTGGTCGGGGTCGCGCAGTTGCCAAAAGCTGTAGGTGTCACCGGGTTCGCCCACGGCCGTGAGCGTGACGGTGAGCTGAGCGGTTTGGCCCGGTGGGGTGAGGGGCAGGGGGTAGCTTTCTTGGCTAGGGTGGAGTTGGTGGGGGTGATACGCGCCGAGGTAGGTGAGGGTAAAGGCGTTTGTCCACGGCCGTGTGCCGCTGTTTTCGAGCCAGAGTTGGTGGGTGAAGCTTTGTCCACGAGCGGGTGTGCCGCTTGTTTCGTAACGGGTGAGGCGGGCGTTGAGGGTCATGGAAATCTCTCAGTTGGTCAGGCTTTCAATCTTGCAGTTGGTCTGAATGGGTGCATGGGGAAATGATACCAGAATTTGAGAAGACAGGTCATTCGGACTTGATGCGCATTTTTTCATCTTGGTAAGATTGGTCCAATCTAGGTCATCACTGTTTGCGCCAGAGGTACAGGCCAGCGAGCGTGCCGAACAGTATCAGGGCGGTGGCGAAGAGGGCGAGGTTGCGGATGATGTTGTCGGCGGGTGCAGTGGCGGGTATGGGTGATGGGGTGGGGATGGCGGTGGGGGACACGGCCGTGGGTTCGGGTTCTGCTTCAGGTGTGGCAGAAACGGGGGTGGGGAGATTTATCTCCTCGCCAGCCAAGGATAGCACCACCAAAGGCAAATCATGGTCGCTGTTCCCATACAGCAAAAATTCAGGTGCAAGATTTTGGGCCAAGCTGGCGGGGAAATCCGCGTTGACGTGCTGAATGCGCACGTCGGTGACATGCACGGCCGTGTGGGGAGTGAACAAGAGGCCATCAATCAGTTGGGAAACGCCCGCATAAATGTAGCTGTATTGCTCCGCCGGGGGCAGGCGGCGCAAAACGTTCTCGAGTTGACCCACCCCTTCGGTCGTGAAAATTTGCATCGGCTCAGAATCAGCGTAATCGTTGAAATCACCGATAACGATGACGTGGGTGTCTGGCTGGGCGGTTAACACGGCCGTGACCAGTTCCCGCTGATGTGCCGCTTGGGCGATTCTGCGGGGCGTCGTCTCTTCTTCGCCACCTAGCTTGGATTTGAAATGGTTGACATAAATCACAAACGGCTGGCTATCAAGCAACAGCTTAACCTCGATGGGAGGGCGAGAAAAGAGGCGCGTTTCGCCAGCGGGGCAAAGGCCACGGGGTAAGCCTGTATCGAGGGTGGTGCAGGCGCGTTGTAGGGACACGGCCGTGATAAAAGCGCGGCGCGGGTCGCTGAGCAGGGCGACATCTATGCCCCGCGCATCATCACTTTCCAGATGGCTGACCTCATACCGAAAGCCGCACAACGGCTCTGTGGTTTCGGCCAGCGAGAGGAGCAATGCCTCGTTTTCCACTTCTTGAATGCCAATCAGCGTCGGGCAACCGAGAACGCCCTGTATGGCGTGGGCGATTTTCTGCTCTTTGAGGGCAATTTCCACGGCCGTGGGTTTCGGCTCAGAGTCCAGCCCCGTATCATCCACGCTGTCAAAATGGTTGAACAGATTAAACGAAGCAACGCTAATCTCGCCCGCGCCCAGTTCGGGCACAGAAGGAAAAGCAGGCCACGGGGCGGGAATGACCTCGAGGGTAGAAGGGTCTTGCAGGACGATTTTGTACTGGTCGAAATGGTAGGTCAGCGGGCCGGTCACGTTGCGAAGCTGGTCGCCCGTTTTTAGTTGAGGCCAAGCCGAGCAGTCTACGTTGGTCTGGAACAGGACGGGCAGAATAGCCGACACATCGGTATCAATGGTGTGGCGCAGAAGCCGTTCGCTCTGGTCGGGCAGGGCAACAGCGAAGCCACAGCCGGCGTGGGTGGCGCCCATAACGACCGCTTCGGGCAGGGTGACGAGCATCCCTTCGAGCGATTCTAAATCAAGCAGATGGTCAGCGGTTAGCTCGAGGGGGGCGGGGGGCACGGCCGTGTCAATTTTGGCCCACGTCAAATCCCGGTCACTGATTTCGGTCAGGCCAAAAAATTCGATAACTCGCCCCGTCACCTCTATCACATCGCCCGGTTGCAGGTCGGGCTGTTCACGACCGAAAAAAATGGGCAAACCGTCGGAGGTGGCGGGGTTGCCGTCCCCCTCGTCTTGGATGAACCAAGTGTGGTAAATCGTGCCGCTACTGTTGCGGCTGATGTGCTGGCCGATGACCGTGCCCGTGACGGTGACGTTTTGGTTGACCACAGGCGAAACGGCTCCCGCGCCCTGTATCTGGCTAATGCTCAGGCGGGTTTGGCCGCTCAGGTCGAGGGGGGGCTGGCAGGGTTGGGGGTCGGGCAGTTGGCCGGGGGTGGGGCGGGTGGCGATCCAATCCACGGCCGTGTCGTTGTCGCAAGGGGGATTGTGGCGGGCGAGGGTTTGCCCTGCGAAGGGGGCGGGCACGGCGGGGTCGAAGAAGTGGGTGCTGGTGCCGTAGCTGAGAGCGTCTACCAGTTCGTTGTCGGGGCCCAGAATGAGAACTTCGTCGCCGCTATTGGCGAGGTTGAAAGAACCAGTGGCGAGGTCGGAGGCGCGGAGGAGGGTGGACACGGCCGTGTCGTTTTCGTCCCACGCGAAATCAGGCGGGAAGCCGTAGCGCAACTGGAAGGCGGCGGGGTCTTGGGCGATGAGCATGATTTGCCCCGGGGCAATCTCTGTCCCAGCGGGAAAGCGCATCATGCCTTCGCCCCCACCAAGCGTTTCTTCGTCGCCGATTTTGTACTCGCTGAGGTCGAGGGGAGTGTCGCCCCAGTAGGCTATTTCGACCCATTCGGTGCCGCCGTGGGTGGGGTGGGGCATGAGTTCGGTGATGAGGAGGGTGGGGGTGGACACGGCCGTGGGTTGGGCGTGTATAAAATTAGTGGAACCTGCGAGTAGAATCAATAACAATGGCAAAACAAGCGTAATGTGCCCTCTACAACGCTTCATGTGTGCCTCCCATCATGTGTTGTGTGGTTTTTGGTGGGTAAATTAGGTGGGCATAGGATAGCAAAAATGGGGGCGCGGTCAATGGTGAGGGAGAGAACACGGCCACAAATTATGTACAGGCTCTTAATAGCTTTCGACTATACAATGCTCTCAGAAAACAAACAGCGGTTGGTAGACAAATTATCTACCACCCGCTGTTTCTAGAGACTTGGCCAATATTATGACACGGGCATTACCGAATCACAATTGGTAAAAACAGTTCTTGCATCTCGATCCTTTTTCTAACAGAAAATGTAAAGTTGACGCCATCCTGTACGCCTTCTAACTGATTGGTAAATCTGAAGTAGTAACGACCTGTTTTAGGAGCTGTAAACCAAGCATTATTGACTGTATTTAATGTTGTTATGCCAGTTGCAGACCTTGAACTACTACCATGCAATGGGATTTCTTGCAGAGAAATATCACCGGAACGATTGCTATCTTCTACAAACAACTGAAGACCGATTTCTATGTTCGGTCCTTTTAGGTGAACCGGAATTTCATATTGTTCCCCCCCCTCAAGTTCTAATAGAGCTATATCCACATCATCTATTTCGGGGTTGTTGGGTATGATAAATGTGGCTGATTGAGGGGGAGCCTCTTGAAAGCTCTCTTGTGGGGTACTACTAATTTCCTCAACGAGTGGTACTAGGGGGGCTGTATTGAAACTATTGTTCTGGGCGTCTTCCGGTTCCTGCTCAATCGCATGAGCAATACGAATAAAAGCAATGTCCATAAATTTGGCCGCTGCGGCACGGGTGACATTTTCGTTAGGTCTGTAGGTTCCATCTGAAAAACCAGAGCTGATTTCCAAATCTTTCATGCATTGAATCTCTGCATAGGCTTCTGAACCGACAGGAACATCAGGGAATGGGGCGGAGTGATTACTAGGGCATGATACACCCAAATGGTTTAGACCCCTTACAACAAGCCGAGCGATATCGCGCCGGTTTATGTTTTGCTCTGGCTTAAATGTGCCATCAGAAAAACCATTGACAATTCCTAGTTCCCTTAGGTGCTCAATTACATGATAGAAAGTGTGACTAGGAGGAACATCGGAGAAACTTCGACGACCATCATTATATTGCGCGGTAAAACCCATACCACGTGACACAAAGGCGGCGGTTTGCCCACGGGTCAGAATATCATCGGGGCAAAAGATAGGGTAAGGAGAGGTAGAGCTACAACCTCTGGTAATGCCACGTTCATAGATGGCTTCGACGTAGGGGAAGAAGGGATTGTCATGCAATACATCGTGAAAAGAAGGCATTTGGTCTACTAGATTTGGTAAACCTCTTACTGTAAAAACAGCCATGTCACCGCGAGTTATAGCATCATCTGGCCTAAAAGTACCATCACTATAGCCTCGCGAGATGCCGAGTTCATATAGATGACGGGTTACTTGGTAGCAAAAGTGATTTGTGGAGATGTCATTAAAGACTCGTCTACCATCGTTGTAATGAAAGCTTTCGGCTCGCGCTTTCGTTATAAAGAACGCGGCACCACATCTGGTTAAATTCTCATCAGGTCGATAAGTACCGTCGCTATACCCATTCGTAATATCTAACTCTTTAAGATCACGAATGTATTGATAGAATACATTTGAAGGGGGCACATCAGGGAATGGGCGGATATTATCCTGATAGTTCGGATTACGCCCCAGCCCCAGAATAATGATCTTGGCGGCAGCACCACGCGATGTGGGATTATTGGGTCTATAAGTACCATCTGAAAAGCCACCAACGGCCCCAATGTGATACAAGGTCTCGATATATGGCAAGCGCCAATCACTGATAGGAATATCTGGGAAATGGCCTGTAGATGCTTGGTGCTGGTTATCTCTGGCCGTGTCATTGGGAATAGGACACAATGTCTGGTCAAGCCATAAGCAACCCTGCCATGGGGCACGATCAATCCCCCAAGGGTTTCTTGCTTGTGAACCACTATAATCTGGACCAACAGCTACTTCAAAATGCAAATGCCTTTGTCCAACCTCACCAATTTTTTGCCCTGCATCGATATTAACTGAGCGAGTCCCCATGGGAAATGAGGAAGCACTTAAATGGACGTAATATGTGTACCAAGTTTGCCCAGACCCATTTACGTTAGGGTGGCGTAAACGAATACGATACTGCCCATTATTGAAGTAAACATAAATTTGATCTGCCCATGCGGAAGCTAAGACATCTGTACCATCTGCCGCACTGAAATCCGTACCCGCATGGTCTGGCAAACCACTCCTTGCACCATAACAGGCAAAAGCATTATCGAAACCATCGCTTTTACCCGCGTTGACCCATTTAACGCTACTGTCAGGTACGCCGTTCTTGATAAGGTGACGATTGCCTGCATAATTCCCCTTGAAAGCATTAGGCCAGTAACCCGCATCAATGAGTGCTGGATAGCTAGGGCATGTTTCGATTCCCAAAAAGTTATGTGTCCACGGTGTGTGGGGTAATCTAGTAATGGATGTGATGTTGACGTGTGGCAGGGGCCAAGAAAGAAACGGACCAGGGTCTTCCGTTCTAAAACCAACTGATGTGGTAACAGATTCAGTTTCTCCTTGCGCTTTCTCTGAGGATTGCACAAAAAGCACAACGCATAAACTAAGTAGCACGACTGCATAAAAGATTTTATACGGTTTCATTTTGTTTTATCTCCATTAATGGGTGACAACCAACTCAGACCAGTTACCGAATGAAGGCCCATGTTAGTTTGCAATCAATTCGTAACTGCTAATGCTCTCGAGGGTGAGCCTATCAAAGCCCGATCTTTTGCCTTCGACAAGCTCAGGCAACGGGCTTGTTGGGGCAAGTAGTTACATTAATTCACTTAAATACCTATCCCACAACTACCTAATACAACAGCTCCTACAAGAAATAAAACAAATAAAACAACAAGTATGGAACCAATCTCTACCATTAGGGGTAAAACAAACCTTACGAATACTAGACCAACAACAATGGCAACAATAACGTACAGGATTTCCATGTCTTTCTCCTTGTTTAGATATCTAAAACATATCGTTCACATAAATAAATTGAACAGCGGCTGGTAATTGCCCGACCAGCCGCTGTTTTGTTCACCCGAGGTGTCCGCAGGGTAACGGCTCTCGTTACCGGTCTAACATTGGCAAGCAACTCATTGCTTTTTTGTTCTTGCCCTTTAAGACCGCATAACCGAACTCTACTTACAAGCAATTTGTTGTAGATTGAAAAAGTAATTGGGTAATCATTGCTCGGCGCCGCAGGCGGCGAGGCCTTTGTACCACAAATTTTTTACCCGATTTATTTCTCAAATTGCAACAAATTGCTTGTTGTGCTGTTTGCCCAAACCGCGCAAGCCAGTTGTTTAAGAGCAGAGAGCCATACGCATAAGGGTGGTGGACAGGCTATAATGGAGTCGCCCGTAGATGTTCCCGCAAAATTAGCAGAGGATAGTAACGTCCCGATGAACCATAGTGACCAAGAATGGATTCGACTTCTTCGCCAAGATGACCCGCAAGCCGTAGCTGACCTGTGGCACATGCTCTTTGGGTTTGCTGGGTTCAAGAAGTATCAGCAGGATGAAGATATTCGTAATATGGCGCGTGACGCGGCCGTAGCCGCTTTTCACCGCATTTTGTCCCGTGGGGTGCCGCAGTTTCGATTCACTAGCTCTTTTCGTAGCTACTGCATCGTTATTTTTACCCGTGAATTCAATCGGATTGTGGTAAAGAAGCGACCAGATTCCGTTATGTTTGATGATGAAGCTTCACCTGATAGCAAAGCTTCAGCGGTAGCAAAGGCGGATATAGCTACGATTGAAAAACGATTGCAACCTTGTTTGGACAAGTTAGCTGACAAAGAGCGCGAAGTTATCGAACTTCGTAAGCAGGGCTTAGACCCAGAGACAGCCGCTGACCAAATTGGTATCACCCGCAATTACTTTCATGTTTTGGCACATCGTGCCCGTGAAAAATTGTTGCGTTGTTTACAAGCAAGAGGGTTTGACAACACATCTGATTTGCTCGGTTTGTAAGTTGAAGACGATATCTGGGTCTCTTATATATAGGTATGTATCTGTGTGAAGAAAAACGCGCCATTGTGCGTAGGAAATGTGGTCATGAATGAAAAAATGAGAGCAGTTCATGAATTGGTCGCTGAAATTTATGCGACACAACCAGTTGAGCTATTTTGCGACCAAGCATCTGTTTTGATTGCTCGTGCCGCTGATTCACGTCTGACTGATGCTGAGTTGCAGAAGCTGTATCCTGATTTGTGGCAACATTTTAATGTTTGCCCCAATTGCACGGCCGTGTACGATTTAACCATGGAACTGGCAAGGACAGACGAACTACCCAGCCCCGAACAGATTCCCCCACTCCCAACGAGGGCATCCGCGCCTAACTCATTCTGGCAATGGTTCAAAGAGAGTATAACCACTCAGTTCCCCGGGTTTCAGCCAGCCGTATCCTTAGCCATCCAGCGCGGGCTGGATTCTTTGCAAATGGAGCCAGTAAGTGTGGATTTAGGAGGGGATTTTGAGATAAGTTTTGATGTGACCCAGCACGAAGCGGACACGAGCCGACGGGATCTGCTGTGTACCCTGTTTGTCGCTGGGGATAGCCCGATAGAGCAGTTTGAGGGGTGTGCTGTTTGGCTCCAACAGGATGATAACAACCTGATTCTGCAAGAGCAGACGCTGGATAACTTGGGCGACGTTATGTTTACCAATATTGAGCCGGGTAAGTACAACTTGTTGTTGCATCTTGCCAAACAGAAATATCTGATAACAGATGTGATGCTACCCTAAATAAAGCGTTCCATCTTTGTTTGAGACCAGTGTTATCGGGGAGGCTCTCGTCAAATTTATAGATTCACTTTAATTTAAGTGGAAGACCGTTGCCGTGGAGATGCTATATATGAAACGCCTATTGTGGATTTTGCTTGTTCTCTTGCTCAGTTTAACCCCTCTTTGGACGGTAGGTACCCTGCTGGCAAGCCCAAACGCTTCGACATCTTGGGGCACACAAAGCTCTATAGTGGCAACGTTGGAAGACCCGCCGCCGTTGGCTGTGCCGTGTGGTGCTGGGACGCAACTTCCTTTTTGGGTTATTTGCCTACATGGGATGGTGGCCTTACAAGAGCCATCGGGGGCGTTGATACCTCTTGCGGGGGTTCCCATGACGGTAACGTTTGCGGGGCAACATGTCACGGGCACCACGGCCGTGTCTCCCATCTCGCCCGACCCCATTTACGCCCTTGACCTTAGCCCCCTCGAACCACTCTTTTTACAGCCCATAACCATCACGGCCGTGGTCAACAACATCCCCATCCAGCACCAAATCGTCCTCTTCCCCGATTTCCGCACCCAAAGCCAACAATTTGATTTAATCATCCCCACCACAGGTGCGTTAGACCGGGGGCAATTCTGGGGTTACGTGGTGGACTTTGCCGTGGGTCAGCCCGTGACGAATGCTATCGTTACGGCTGAGTTGCCCTACGGTAATATGACGGTTACAACCAGCGTTTCCGCCATTGACGGATTGCCCATCTATACGCTTGATACCAATGTGCCACCCGGCACATTGCTTACGCTGACGGCGAGCTATAACGGCGACCAAGAACGGCAGGTTGTGACGGTTCCTGACCGTGAATCAACCCAACTCAATTTTGTGACGGGTTGGAAATGTGACGATTTTGACCCACTGCCGCGCACTGGCTCGGGAGATGGGTTGCCGCGCACAGGGTCAGGAGATGGGTTGCCTGATGTGGCTTGTTTCTGGGGGTACGGTCTGATAGATGGGATGCCTCTGCCGGGTATGACAATCCAGTTGGTGATTAGCGGCACGGTTTATGAAGCAGAAACAAAGCTTTATGCAGGAGAGTCAATTCCTCGTTATGGAATTGGCTTAGGGGGAGGAAGTGTTGTTAGTGGAACGGAGGTAGTTGCCACGGCCGTGTATGCCGGACAAAGCAAAACAGAATTCTTGACCGTGACCCTTGATGCGGCACATAGCCAGCAAATAGACCTAGCTGTCACCGCCGCTGGGGTACTTGAGAACTTTACCAATGCCAATTATGTCAACACGGTCAAGGCGCATAATGGCTACGTGTGGAGCGGGACGACTGGTGGGGTGGTGCGTTGGAATCCAACTAATGATAGTTATCAAAAATTCACTACGCTCGATGGGCTACTAGATAACAATGTCACTGCTATCTACCCCATTGCTGATGGCTCTATCTGGTTTCGTACCGATGATGGCATGAGCCATTATCGCCCCGATCGCACACCCATTTGGGAAAATTACCCTGGATTAGACATCGTAGACTTAACAACGTCTGCTGACGGAAATATATGGTTTGTATCAACAGGTAGTTTTGATACTCGCGGCTTCTATTACTACACACCAACTACCCAAACTGTCTTGCAATTTATTCCCGATGCTCCGTTTGATTTCCCTGTTAATACAATCAGTTATGATGCTATTGAAAATTCGATCTGGTTGGGAACAAACAATGGGGTTAGCCGCTATTTTATTACTACAGGCAGTTGGGCAACCTATACCGTCAGCAGTACCAATGGTTTATTAACTGATAACCAGATACACAAAATAGTGGCTGATGCAACCGGGGACGTTTGGTTAGGGACGGAAAATGGCGTGAGCCGTTATGCACCCACTAGCCAAACGTGGATGTCCTATACGTACACCAATACGGAGGGGGCATTGATAGATTTTCCTATTACAGCCATGGCGGCAACCTCAGATGGATCGATGTGGTTTGCTTCTCGTAATGGTGCTAAGGCTTTGACCTACTTGTCCCCAGCTAATGTTTGGCAAACCATGACAGCTACTGGACAGCAATGGTACGATATATCAGCATTGATTGTAGGGGCGGATAATAGCGTATGGTCACTTCCTGCTCGTACTGGTCGCACTTTGATGCGTTGTGAAAGTGGCGAGAGTGCTTCTTGTATCAGACAAGTTAATTCTACACCAAACCATGCTTGTTATGGAACGAGCCGGAGGATGAGTAGCCTCACCCTTAGTGCAGATGGTCATGTTTGGTATGGTATCTCAGATGGTGATGGTCTCTGCAGTTTTAATCCTCATGACGGGTCTGTTTGGAAAAATTTGACATTACCGGGACCGTGGGCAAATTACATTAATTATCTTGCGCTTTCACCGGACGGTTCCTTATGGTACAGAGGCTCTTTTAGAGGCCGTGGGCGTTTAGGCCATTATATCGCTGATGATCCAAATGCTTGGCCATGGATTGAATGGGGTGAAAGAAGCCGTGACCCCGGTGTTATGTCTACAGATCAAGACAGTACATTATGGTTTTATGAATCCTATTCCAATGGCCAGTTCCAACAAGTTGTTCATTACACGCCAAACAATCCCGACCAAACGACGATATATACAACTGAAAATACCAATGGCGGATTGGTAAGCGGTCGGATCGGGGCTATAGACGTTGCTCCCGATGGCTCTATTTGGTTTGGCTCTGGTTATGTCGGCACTGGTGTTAGTCGCTATAACCCTAGAGATACACCAAATTGGATCACTTATACAGTTGAGAATACCAATGGTGGCTTAATTGATAACTCTATTAGTGATATTGTGGTAGCGGCTGACGGAACAGTTTATTTTACATACGGCAGTCCTAGCGGAGGCATGCAAAGACGACTAAGTCGTTATTTTCCAGAAACAGATCAGTGGGAAGAATTATATCCCCCGGGGTCATCCGGTAGTGTTGGAAATATAGCATTTGGTCAAGATGGCTCTATTTGGCTAGGCCGTAGTGGTGCTAGGAGGTACCGGCCTGATGGTGTATGGGAAATGTACGATGAGACTGACGGTCTTGCTGATAATAGTGTAGCTACAATTGCTGTGGGGCAAGATGGTTCATTATGGTTTGGGCATGGCTACCCTAATGTCGGGCTGACACATTTTTCTCCGGAGACGGGTCAATGGCGTATTTATACAACGGCGGATGGTTTGGCTGATAACAGTATCAACGACATTGTTGTGGCACCGAATGGCAATTTATGGATTGCGACCGCCAACGGTCTAACTTATTGGAATACGGAAGCCACCGATTTGTCCGTAACCGTGGAGGGGCCTGAATTTGCCCTTCCGGGGCAAGTGATTACTTATGCTGTGGCTTTAGTAAATCAGGGACAAGCGGCGGCTGTGAATAGTGTGGTTACATTCACCTTACCCGCCGGGGTCACTTATCTGGATAGCTCTTTGCCCCCAACCTCAACGACACCGTTGGTGTGGCAAGCAAACATCTTTCTGCCGCAAGATGTTTTCACCACCGTGGTGACCGCTAGTGTGTCGCCAGAAACCGTGCCGGGAAGTAATCTCACGGCCGTGGTTGAGGCCAATACCAGCAGTAAGGATGAGTTTGAAAACAACAACACGGCCGTGGTCAAAACCTTCGTCCGCGACCCCGACCGAGCTGATTTACAATTAGCCCTTCAAGGGCCGCTACACCTTACCCCCGGCTCTGAACAAGCGTACATCGCCCAAATTGAAAACATCGGTGGTTTAACGGGTCAGAACAACTTCTTTTCTTTGGCATTTGACCCCAAGCTGAGTTTTGCCACCGCATCCCCCCCGCCCGACAGTGTAAACCCACCAACATGGCAGTGGGATGAGTTGCCCCCCACTACGTTCCCGCTGTCTGTGGTTTTTACGGTTACAGTTGCGGACACGGCCGTGTTGGGTGAAATGCTAAGCGTGACCGGCTCGATCACCACGACCACGCCCGATAGCAACCCCACCAACAATCAAGCTACGGCCACGGTTCACACCTCTTTAGCCGATGCGCAAACTTTGTTTTTGGTGGCTTCGGCGCGTGGGAACACGGCCGTGTTAGACAAACTCTATACAGTCGCCGCCCACCCACAAGTTAATGGCGTTATCTTAGATGTCTTACGAGATACCCAAGTCGCTCAAGCGTATAACCAATGGGATGCGGCTCCAGCCAATCAACACCGTGCCAATCATGTTGCCCGCACCATCAAAGCCTTGATTGACGACATCACAATCACCTATCCCAACCTACGCTACATTGTTGTTGTGGGCGGTGATGAAATCATTCCCTTTTACCGTGTGCCTGACCAAAATCCGACCGTGTGGACAGAACGCCGTTATGCTCGAATGGGTGGGCTACCACACGGCACGGTGCGCATGGCACTGCGGGCCAATATGCTCCTGACCGATGATTTCTATGCGGCACGGGAAGCCACGGTTCCAGACTCCCCGTTTTGGTATGATGGGCATGAACTATACCTGCCTGATTTTGCTATCGGGCGACTGGTCGAAACCCCCACGGAAATCACGGCCGCGTTAAACGCCTTTTTACAGCACAACGGACGCATGACGCTGAACAACGCCCTTGTGGGCACATTCCGCCCCCTCACCCATGATTTGGGGCAAGCACAATGCCACACACTCACGGCCGACGGCATCGCCGCCGCCTGCACCAATAGCCCCAACCAGTTCCGCGCCGAGACGCTCAACAACAGTTACGACACCATCTGGTCGGCATTTCATAGCAATCACGACAACATGGGACGCCTGTCCGCACACGACATCCTAAACCGCGCCGCCTCTTACAGTGGCACGCTTTTCACCTCCATTGGTTGCCATGCCGGTCTAAACGTGGCTGGCTCCGGCCGCTATAACGGGTTAGATTCTGCCCAAGCGATTTTGGGCCAGCAGGGGGTCTTCATTGCCCCGCTTAATTACGCCTACGCCTCCCGTTTTGGGATTGGGTATGCCGAAGCGTTGAGCGACGTTTTGTTGCAACAACTGGTCATGACCAATACCCAAACGTTAGGAACCTCTTTGGTACAAGCCAAGCACCACTATTATGCTGACCATGCGGGCTGGTTTGATTATCTCGATGAAAAAACTGTTTTACCGCTGGTTCTCTACGGCTTGCCGATGTGGCAAGTGGAAACCCCCGACGCGGTGCAGGTGCAAAAGCAGAGTGAACCAACCCACCAGATGACGACCACTCAGCTCAATGAGTGGGATGTACTCACCGTTAGCTTAAACGGGCTGACGTTTACGGAGCACATTACGGACAGCGGCCACTACTTTGATTATCAGGGGCAGGTGTGGGCGCAGGAAGGGTGGCCGCTACAACCGCAAGCGCAGATATCTTTACCCGCTGACATAAACGGCCGTGTTCCACGGTCGCTCCTCTTAGATTCCGCAACTTACACCGTTATCTCCGATTTTAATCCGCTGGTAAGTCAATCTTGGGCATTAAGTGAACCAGCGCTTTTCAGTAACCCCACTCCTGCTTTCACTGGCTGGGATAGAGAATGGCCCTATGCGCTCGGCCATTTTCAAGGTCTGCACAACGCTGTGGTTAGTCTCAATTTCGCTTTTGGTCGTTATCATGCGGAGTTAGCCCAAGAACAGCTTTTTGAGGCGTTGGCCGTACAGGTCATATATAGTGACCATGCGGATACAACCCCACCCCAAATCAGTGCTGTTGCTGGTTATGATGTGGCTGGGCAGACGCATATTCAGGTGCAAGCAAACGATGACACGGCCGTGGCTCAGGTCGTCGGCATTTGTGATACGAGTGTTGGAGCGTGGGAATCCGTTACGCTGACCCAAACAGAAGGAGCGTGGCACGGCAGTTGCCCCAACCCCACGGCGCAATTTTTTGTGCAGGTGCTGGACATAGGCGGCAACCTGACGACAAGCGAATGGCAATCAGCTTCGGCTTACGACCTTGCCTTTGCAGTTGCACCCCACGAGCAGGGTGGCCTGCCCGGCCAAACGGTGACGTATACGCTGGAGGTTACAAACCAGAGTGTGTCCACGGCCGTGTTGCAATTAACTCTGCCAGATACAATCAGTTGGCCGGTTGTCTTAGCGAACGATGTCATCACGGCCGTGGGCAACACAACCACCCAAGCCCACTTAGCCGTCACCCTGCCCGACACCGCCTTGGGAGACGCGCAAACCATACTCCCCATAACGGCTACTTTGGCAGATTGTCCCCTTTGTTGGTCTATGACACATGAAATGACCACGACTGTTTTACCCACCCACGGGTTGCAACTCTCTGCCCCCATTACCCAGCACGGCAACTTGCCCAGCGAAACCCTAACTTACACCGTCATCTTAGAGA
Source organism: Promineifilaceae bacterium (SeqCode) (assembly GCA_041745395.1). GTDB lineage: Bacteria > Chloroflexota > Anaerolineae > Promineifilales > Promineifilaceae > Hadersleviella. The sequence goes on from JBGTIZ010000406.1 coordinate 28,017, forward strand.
ATTTGGGGAATGTGTCGGAGACAGTTGTTTGGTCAATCACAAACACGGCCGTGTGGCTAATCCCCCTACCGCCAACCACAACTTTACTGCCACACCAAACAATCGAGTTACCCATTACCGTCACAATTCCTCTAACCGCACCGCATGACTCGACAAACAATCTGACCATAACCGCGACTTTAGAAAACCAACCTGCCATATCTGCCAGCGTACAGGCAACAGCATCTGTATCCACCTTACCGCCAATTTATGACCTAAATTTGACGGTTCCTATTTCCCACCAAGTTGGCTTACCCGGCGAAAGCTTAGTCTATACCGCCACACTCATCAATCTTGGCAATATGCCAGACACGATCATCTGGTCAACCACAGATACGGCCAACTGGCTAATATCTCCCCCTCCTGTCACAACTTTACTGCCCGACCAAACAGTAGATCTGCTAATAACCGTCAAGATTCCCCTAACGGCACCGCATGATTCAACAAACCATTTGACAATAACTGCAACTTTAGAAAACCAACCTTCCGTATCTGCCAGCGTACATGTAACCGCAACCGTCTCCACATTACCGCCAATCTATGACCTAGAGTTGACGGTTCCTATCTCCCACCAAGCTGGCTTACCCGGCGAAAGCTTAGTCTATACCGCCACACTCACCAATTTTGGCAATATGCCAGACACGATCATCTGGTCAACCACAAATACGGCCAACTGGCTAATAAACAACCCTGCCCCCCTAACTGTGCTACCACAACAAATGATTACGGTACCAATTACTGCCACAGTTCCTTTAACAGCAACGGCCGATTCACTGAACAGCATCACAATAACGGCTACCTCGCAAAACGAACCATCTACTTCTCGTCAGGCGTTGGTAATAGCATCTATATTCATAGTACCAATAGACAACAATTACATAATTTATTTGCCCATCATAGAACGATATGAATGACGACCTAAACGATGTCCAAGCATTGCGCTTTGCCGCTGAACAGAAAAGCTTAGAAGGGGATTTAGACATCGCGTTACAACTACTAGACAAGGCCGAGCAAGTCGCAAACGTGAATGGCGATCCGCTCGATATGGCCTTGGTGTGGCGCGGCCGTGCCAATGTTTATCAACATCACGACCAATTTGCAGATAGCCTCAATGCCACCCAAAATGCCGTAGCAATCTATGAAAAACATGGTGAGCCGTTTGATATTGCTGTGGCGCGTACCATCGAAGTATTCGTTTTGGGCGCATTGGAACGATATGAAGAAGCAGAGGCTTTGGCTGAATGGATTCGCCCCCATTTTGTCGCAGAAAAGTTTGTTCTCGGGCAAGCCGCATTGGCGGCTAACCTAGCGCGTGTTTATACAGATAGTTGGCAACTGCCTAAAGCATTGACACAGTTTCGCCATGCGCATGATCTGTACAAACGGTTGGGCAACCACGGCCGTGCCGCCAAAGTCCTAAGTGACATGGGCATAGTGGCTGAACAAATGGATAATTTTGACCTAGCCCAAGAGTGCTATGAAACAGCTTATCCCGACCTTGTCGCCGCGGGAGACATCTTGACAGTTGTCAAAAATCAGTTCAACCTAGCACAGCTTTGTCTACGCCAAGCACGATACAAACAGGCTCTTATTTATTTACATCAAGCACGCACCAATGCAGAATCATACCCAGATTCAACCAACGCTGATACGTTCGCTACCGCCTACATCAATTTGTACGAAGCCCAAGTTAGGCGGCAATTGGGGGAAATAGACCTCACCCTACACCTTCTTCATACCGCCCTCACTCAATTCAACGACTGGGACAGACATATCGAGCAAGTACAAGTCCTTATCGAATTGAGCCACACCATCAGCATAAAGCCAACATCTGCAAATCTACAACAAGCTCTTGCTTGGCTCACTGAAGCAGAAAATACACTACTGACCCTCTCTATGCCTCTTTTTCTGGCGCTTGTTCGGTTACAAAAAGGGGAGTTGTTATTTGCCTTGCATCAATTAACGGCCGCGGCTGAATGTGCACAACTTGCACTTGAACCCTTTCAAAAACATCACCTTAACCTGCGCCAAGCACAAGCGCAAACCCTTTTAGCCGATTGCCTTTGGCAGTTGCGACCAGAAAAAGCTCATCACTTATATCAACAAACATTACTTATAATCAGTGATGATGTCCCCGAATTAATCATTCGCTGTTGGCATGGCCTTGCTCGTCTTGCCAAATTGGACAATAACCTAACGTTAGCCGAAACCGCCTACACAAACGCCATTCAGCATGTCCAGATCATTCAACATAATCTAAGCACGCATACCCATCGGGCTGGCTTCTTGGCAGACAAACAGCATTTGTTGGAAGAATTATTAGCCGTACTACACGAACAAACAGGCCGCGAACAAGAAATTGCTCTACGTGTTGAACAATTTAAAGCAAGTGCCTTAGCGGCTATGTTATGGAAACATCCAGTAGAAACACTCCATACTCCACAACTACAAGCCCTATTAACTGAACGTACCCAATTACGCCAAGAGTTAGATGCTCAACAAACGTTGTTTACACACTTAAGTGCAACTAGTCAACTCCCAACACGCACAGCTTACGTCAAATATGATCATCAACAACAAACGAAGATACGTCAAATACGGCAGAAGTTACAGTATGTAGACGAAAAAATCGCTCATCAACAAGATTCTGCTCTCAATTGGCAGGAAGGTATTCCTGCTAGCTCCACCAATTTGCATCAATTGCTAGATTTTGAAACAGGCTTAGTATCTTTTTATCAGGTGCAAGAGCGTTTATTTGCCCTAACAGCTACGCATGAAACAGGCGATTTATACGTCCATAAACTTGATACAGATGTGCAAGAAATCGTACAACTTTGGCAAAAAGGGAGACGTTGGATTGTGCGCCCCCAAACAAATATTAGCCAAGCCCAAAATCGCTTGGCGGTCTTCTGGGAAAAACTGATTCAACCGTGGTACTCACATCTCGCCTCCAAAAAACGTCTCATCATCCTGCCCCATCCTGATTTATACCAGCTCCCTTTTACAGCGTTCTATGATGACCGTGAGCAACGATATTTGCTAGACGTATGGCAGTTGCAATTAGCCCCTAGTGCCACGATATTGGCTATGCACCAGGGTAAAAAAGAAAATCTCAAACCTCCCCTTATTGTTGGCTATGCTGGTAAACCCAACCATTCTGCTTATCTACCAAATGTTGTCGAAGAAATAAAACAGCTAGCAAACATTTGGCCGCAGGCTACCATTTTTCAAGATGAAGAGGCTTTAGCGGAGAATATTCTGACGCAAATGTCACACCGTTCGTTTGTTCACATTGCTGGGCATACGATATATACGGGTCAATCCCCCTTAGAATCAGGCATACCACTTGCTAATGGAAAATGGCTACGGGCAACAGATTTATATTTGGCCTATGGTCAATTATCGGGAAGTAATATCATCTTAAGTGGTTGTGAATCTGGTCGTGGACAAACAATCGGTAGTGACGTTCTAGGTTTAACCAGTGCTTTTCTATACGCAGGAGCTAGTAGCGTCATTGCCAGTTTATGGCGGGTTGACGATGAAGCAACGATGCACATGATGGTTAATCTCTATAGCATGTTAAAACAAAACCTAACTCTGGTCGCTTCGTTACAATTAGCACAACAGATGGTACGGTCTGAAACCAATTTTGCACATCCATATTTTTGGTCGCCTTTCATTTTAAATGGGCACAACCACTGAAGAAGTAGTAACGTACAGGCATGCCTTTCCCCTACAGCACAAAACACAAGATATGCAGGAGGTCATGATGACAACCCATACCGACACAGAAGAGAAAGCAGTCGAAACGGCTCCACAAACCAGCATGGCCCCACTGCTGGCTTTGCTCCGGCAACTCCCCCCTGAGCGACTGTCCGA